>JBKEAI010000021.1:0-19389 GCA_047972145.1 Microthrixaceae bacterium | reverse complement strand
CGCGGCGGTCAAACCCGCCGGTCCCGAGCCGACGATCACGACGTTGTGGATCTTGGTCACGCTTGTCTCCGTCACAGGTTCTCGGTCTCGTGGTTCTCGGTCACATGGATCCCAGTCACTCGGATCCCAGTCACACGGATCCCAGTCACACGGTCTCGCTCAGGTGTGTCTTCCACACGTATGCAGTTGTAGGTACCGCCTCGCAGCCGCGTCACTCCCGTGCTCAACAGGTTGGCAAACAGCGCGCTCGGTGCGTGCATTCCGAGACGCACTCGGTGTGCCGGTGGTCACCGGGGGTGTCCTCAGAGGGCCTCGGTCACTTCGCGCCGTGACCAGCAGACCAGCCCGATGAGCCAGGCGACCACGGCGAAGATCGCGTACACGATCCACACGTCACCCGGTATCGCCCAGTTGAGGAAGCGGACCAACCCGGCACCGAGAACTATCGCAACCGGCACGACCACGATTAGAGCGACGAGCGCGTACACCAGCCCCTGGGCAATTCCCATCAGGGGCCCGGTGGTGCGCGCCCTGACCTTGTCGACCGAATCGGTGACCAGGTCGGTGACCTGTTGGGTCCAGTCTCCCCCGTCCGGTTGATGGTCGGGCTTGGCGTTCGCTGCGGGGGACCCGTGCCCGGTGCCTGAGGTGGTCATCGCCGAACCCTAACGCAACCCGGCGTCGACACCCTGTAGCGAACGCAGTGCGCGTGCGGGACCGTCACCCCAGGGGCACCACGAGAAGCGTCCGCACCCCGGCGAACGGCGAACCGGTGGGCGCCGACGTGGCGCCGGCGGTGCCCTCGGAGCCGAGACCTGTCGCCGGGTCGTTGGTCTGTGGAGTTCCGCCGGTCGCACCGGCGGCGTCGTTCCGCTGGGTTCGCTCGTCGAAATCCGAATCGGTGGTGCTGTCGGAGGGACTCTCGCCCACGGCGCCCACCGTTGTCGGTGGTGTTCCTATCGGTGGTGTTTCCGTCGATGGAGAGCCTTCCTCCGGTGCGGCGACCCCAGACTCAGCCTCAACCCCGGACTCAACCCCTGAGTCGGCTTCGGCCACCGCGGAGGCGGCACTGTCAGCCGACTCATCGGTGGAGGTGCGCAACAGCGACGTCGCCCCCAGACCTGCGAACAGGACCACGACGGCCGCTGCGACCGGGATCAACAGCCGGTTGCGCATCCGCCTCACGCGATCGGGGCCCTCGAGGGATCGACCAACCCCGGGTCCCGAGTTCCCCCGCTCGCGGGTGTCGCCCGTCGGTTCGTCCTCAGCGTCGAGGGCGCCGATCACAGAGTTGACGAGGCGATCCACCGCAGCGTCATCGGGTCGGTCTCCCGAGAGGGCCTCGCGGGCACGCAGCATCGACGATGCGCGGGGATCCAGAGTGCCTGCGCGCCCGTTCGCGATCCACCGATCGAGCGCGTCGGAGGACTTCAGCACCTCCTGTTCTGGTGGTTCCCGTGGGTCGGTCATCGCATCTCCGGAGGATCACCCGGTGTGTTGCTATCAAGACCTGCGCCCGCGCGCCGGTCGTCTGTGGTGTCTGACGGTCTCGGCGTCGATTCGGTTCCCGCCGGAAGATCGGGCTGTTCGTCGCGTGCTCCGAGGAGCTTCGCCAGACGGTCTCGGCCTCGAGCGATACGGGATCGCACCGTTCCAACCGGGACGTCGAGGATGTCCGCGATCGCCCGGTAGTCGAGGTCGGCGACGTCGCGAAGCACCACCACCACCCGGAACTCCTCTGGCAACGACTCGAGTGCCGCCGCCAACTCGGCCCGAAGCTCGGATTGCAGGGCAACGGATTCGGGGTCGACCGAACCCTGGTTGGCTAACGCCGGCTCGGTCCGCAGGTGGCCGGCCCGCTCGGAGTGGTCGTCGACTGGTTCAGGGCGGCGCCGGCGCCGGCGCAACTCGTCCATGCAGCAGTTCGTCGTGACCCGGTAGATCCATGTCGACAGCGAGGAGCGGCCGTCGAATCGTCCGATGCCCCTGGCGATCGCGAGGAGCGCCTCCTGGGCGGCGTCCTCGGCATCACCCCGGTCTGCACAGAGGCGCCTGCACACCGCAAGGACACCCGTTGCGTGCTCCCGCAGCACCGACTCGAGGGCTTCGCGGTCACCGTCGCGTGCGCGCTCGACCAGCGGATCCAAGCGGTCAACCAACGGCGGTGCCCTCCACCGCCACCTCGGAGATCTCCACCGCGTGTGCGTCGCCGCCGTCGCCGAGGTCGGTGATCCACAGCAGGATCCCGTCCGCGCGTGCACCCCCGAGGGGAACCTCGAGCCGACCGCGCACATCGGTGAGCGTCGCTGCGGGAGGAGAGTTCGGATCGGGAAGCTCGCCCTCGGTCAACAGGTGCACCGAACCCGACCAGCCGTTGGGTGAACTATCGATGGTGAGCTTGTCCATCAGCGAGGTACCCGACAGGGCGATCACGAGCCCCACGCCGTCCTTGCCCGGGAAGAACGTGGGTGTCTCGTAGGTCTCTGTGCGCCAGGAGCTCGCCGGGTCGCCGTCGATCACAGCGTCGACGAGCTCGTCGTTCTCGCCGGGTTCACCGCTGCCGGCCGGGTCGAACGTGCCGACACCCGCGATGGCCGACGCGTCCGGTGACGGCGCGGTGGTCGACGGCGGCGTCACCCGGTTGTCGGTGTTCTGGCGAACCAGGGCACCGGCCACCACGAGGGCTACTCCGATCATGAGGATCGCGAGAGCGGGAACGAGCCACCGCCGTTCGGATCGCCCGAAGCCACCTTCTACGGGTTCCACCTCCGGGGTGGGCAGCGGGCCGAGCGTTCCGACCGTCGGGGTGGGAATCGGTGCGGGGACCGGGGCCTCGAGCAGGGCCGCTCGGAACTCGGCGGCATCGGTGAAGCGATCCGCGGGGTCGCGCTGGAGTGCGCGCATCACGGTGGTGGCGAGCCCGGGTGGGACATCGGAACGGAAACGCCTCGGGTCGACCGGGTCCGTGTGCAGCCGGGCGAGTGCAACCGCCGCGCCCGTGTCGCCGCTGAAGGGCAGTCGCCCTACGAGGCACTCGTAGATCACCAGTCCGAGCGCATACAGGTCGGACCGACCGTCGACGACCTCACCCTCGAGTTGTTCGGGGGAGAGGTACGACGCCGTGCCGACGACCGAGTCGACGTTGGTGAGGTCGGTCTGGTCCTCGGCCTTTGCGATGCCGAAGTCCGCGACCTTCACCCGCCCGTCTGTGCACAACAGGATGTTCGACGGTTTGATGTCGCGGTGGACCAGCCCCGAGGTGTGAGCGGTCTCCAGAGAGTCGAGGAGCCGTAGTCCTATCCTGCGCACGCTCTGGGTATCGAGCGTTCCCCGTTCGTCGAGGACCTCGCGCAGGGTCCTCGCGTCGAGGAGCTCCATCACGATCGCCTCGTACGTTCCGTCCGAACACGTGTCGTACACCCCGACGATCCCCGGGTGCGTCAGGCGCGCAGCGGCGATCGCCTCCTGGCGGAACCGACGAACGAACGTGTCGTCGCCGGCGAGGTGGGGGTGCATCACCTTTACAGCCACCTGGCGGCCGAGGGTCTCGTCGTAGGCCTTGAACACCTGGGCCATGCCGCCCTGTCCGAGCGGCTCGGTCAGCCGGTATCGCCCGGAGATGACAGTGCCGAGTGGGATTCCTGCGCTGTCCACGCGTCGTTGATGGACCGGGGCACCGTCGGAGGGGCTATCGCTCATCTGTCGACCCCACATGTGCAACGTCGTTCGGATCGTCCGTGTCGGGTTGGCCGACGCTATCGCCGTGATCGGTTCCGGCGGTGTCTCCCGGCCTGTGTCGACGGGTCCGGATGGTGCGGATCCACCACAGTGCGAGCACGGCGAGGGATACAGCGGACAGGGCGGCGCCCACACCGGAGATCGACGAGGAGCGGACGGTCACGGTCGTGGTCGGAAGGACCAGGCTGCGATCGGGGGAGGTGAACTCGATGCGCAGCAGGGAGGAACCAGGAGCTTGGACCTGTACCGGGACGTCGATCAGGTTCTCCCCCGGGGTGAGGGAGATCTCGGTCGTTGAGCCATCGGGGAACTCCAGGCGCGGCGATCGTGCCGTCATGCGCAGGCGGACCCCCACGTCGAGGCCGTTTCGGATGCGCACCGGTATCGAACCGCGCCTCGCGGTCAGCACCACGTTTCTCCGCAGTGGGATATCTATCTCTGCGAGGCGTGCGTCTATCAGGGCGTCGATGCCCGCCCAGGTGGCCTCTCGCTGGGCGGCGTCACCGTTGGTCGCGGGGCTCTGCTCGTTCAGAAGGCGCCACTCGACGGTGTCATCCTCCGCGGCGGGGGTCATGGAGGCGAACCCGTTGATCCGGGCGGTCACCTGTCGTTGGCGCCGCAGGATTCCTCTCATGTCGTTCGGGTCGACGTCGCGCAGCCGGGCGGTTACCGGTGCTCCGTCGGAGTCATGGGTGGGTTCGGGGGTCCCCGCCACATGTAGGGGTCCGCTGATCTGGCCTGCGGGACCTTCCAACACGGCGTTGGCGCCCCCGAGGGAATCGACGAGTGCAACGAGGGTTCCACGTTGCACGCTGGGCGAGACCAACAGGGCGGCTGACACCCCGGGGAACGCTTCGGGGCCCTCGGCGATCGCATCGAACCAACTCGCGACGAGAGCTGTCGAGGCCCGGTGTGCGTTGAGCGCAGCGGTCCTCGTCGGGTCGATCAGCATCCGACTCGCGGGTGCGTCGTAGGTCGACACGGTCATCGCCGGGACGTCCGCCAGCGCGAGGGTCCGTTGAGCGGCGAGGTCGGCGCTCGGGTCACCACCCTCGCCGGTGTCGCGGTCCTCGCCGGGGATCTCGATGCGGTCCTCGGAGACGATGAGGCTCTTGACCCCCAGTTCGGCGAGCACGCTCGCAGATGCCTCGTCGACGGTGTCGTCGAGGATCCAGGGGCCCGTCGGTGCGGATCCGGTCAGGTCCCCGAGGATGGACTCACCGAGGCGCACCTGGCCCCTGAGCGACTCTGCATCGGCGTCTAGCAGGCCCGCTGCATCGATGCGTACGAAGGACTGTGGAGCGACGGTGAGCGCAGTCGCGGTGGAGAGGCCGGTGATGAAGGCCGTATCGAGGGGATCCGCACTGCGTTGCAGGGCCAGGAGGGTGTCGGGTCGCAACGCAGTGGTGAGCGGGAGGTCGAGGTTGGATCCGATCAACTCCTTCCACGGCGTGATGGCGAGGCTCTGCTCGGTGGACAGCCCCGACCCACCGTCGAGGGCCAGCGCAGGCGGGGAATCGAGTCCTGTGAGCAACTGCACAGCGCTTCGTGCCGGCATCTCGTCGCGGCCCGTGAGCTGCTGTTCGGGAAGGCGGTTCAGGTAGAGCTGTGACTCTGCGAGCACCTCGCCGTCGGGGTCGAGCGCGCTCACGTCCACCGGGTGGATCCCCGCGGTGGGGATCAGCACCCGCTCGCCGCTGCCGCTTCCCGAACGGATCGGGACGCTCAGCGTCGCTGTGGGGGTGCCGTTGGTCAGCTCGGAGAGCTCGAAACCGAGCGGCGCCTGGAGGTTGCGGGTGGGTGGGTTGCCCTCGAGCGTGTCGATGGCCACGGTCCGCAGGTTCTGGTCGTCGGTGCGCAGCCGTTGGTGGATCGTGACGGTCACCTCGGTCCCCTCCGGCCATGTGGCCGGCACCGCGAAGGCCACGTCGAAGGATCCGTCCGGGGCCACCCAGGGGCTGACCGACAACACATCGATCTCCGGGGGGTCACCCGGTTCGTCGCCGGTCGGCGATCCTGTGGCCGACCCCGCTGCCCTGTGCGGCGACAGGGTGCCCCAGAGGGTCGCCGCGGCTATCAGGAACGCGATGAGGGCGACCGGGCGAGCTCTGAGGGTCACGCGTCCGCCGACCAGGACAGCACGACGAGGTCGTGTTGGGTGCGCTCGAAGCCGATCGAGCGGTACAGGGCGAGCGCTGCGCTGTTGATCACCTGGGTGTTGACGTAGACCTGTCGACAGCCGTGTCGCTCACACCACCGCAGGCTGTCGCGCACCAGCGTCGTGGCGACCCCGCGGCGCTGCATGTCGGGACGGGTGGCGAGACGCTGGAGGAACCCGGAGCCCCCTCCGCGACCGGTGATCGCGTAGCCGGCGAGATCGCCCTCGACGGACGCCACACGGAACCTGCTGTGGGGCGTGGCGTGCTCAGCGTCTGCGAGGCCGTGTGAATCGAGGCGCCAGAAGGGGTCGAACGCGGCAGCATCGAGGTCGAGCGCGCCGGCGCGGTCGGCGCGAGCGGGCCGCTTCACCCGCACCTCGCGCGAGCGTCCGGGTCGATCTCCGCGGGGTCGGTCCAGGTCGTACTCGAGGACGTGCAGGCGGTCGTCCTCGACGAAGCCGAGCGCATCGAACGCAGTTGTCTCGGACTCCGACATCGCCGCTGTGATCACCCGGGTGCAGCCCCGTCCCGCCAGGGTGTCCAGGACCACCCGGATCGCCTCGGTCGGTGGCGCTGCCTGGCGGGGGGGCATCGACAGCTGAGCCACCCCGGGCTGTGCGTGCCATGGCGTGACGCGGAACCGCTGGGAGCCGACGGTTATCGTCTCGCGGGTCAGCACCACCGGGTCCTCCTGGGCAGGGCGCGCCTCGAGCGCCCCACGCCCCCGATGGTAGTTCCGGGCCCTGCCGGTCGGGACGGTGTGGCGGTTAGCGTGAGTGGTCGTGACGGTGCTGTATTCGTGTGAGGACGCTTTCGCGGAGCACCTGACGGGCCCCGGTCACCCTGAACGTCCAGCTCGGCTGCGCGCCGTGGACGCAGGCATCGATGCGCACCACCTGCGTGACCTGCTGGTCACCTTCGAGGGACGCTCGGCTACCGACGAGGAACTGACCCGCGTGCACCCCGCGGACTACGTCGCGACGGTCGAGCGCTTCGGTGCCACCGGCGGTGGTCACATCGATTCCGACACGGTCCTCTCGGAGCACTCCGCACCGCTGGCACGGCGGGCGAGCGGGTTGTTGCTCTCGGCGCTGGAACTGCTCCAAGGGGGCTTGGGCGACGCGGCGTTCGTGGCGGTGAGGCCTCCGGGGCACCACGCCACGACCACGACGGCCATGGGGTTCTGCCTTTTCAACCACGTAGCGGTCGCCGCGGCGGCGCTGCGCGAGAGCGGGGAGCGCGTGGCGATCGTCGACATCGACGCCCACCATGGCAACGGCACCCAGGACATCTTCTGGGACGATCCCGACGTCCTGTACATCTCGTGGCACCAGAGCCCGGCCTATCCGTACTCGGGTGCGCTCGGCGAGACCGGCGGCCCGACGGCTCCGGGCACCGTGGTGAACATACCGGTTCCCGCGGGGACCACCGGCGAGCACTACAGGCGCGCCCTCGAGGAGCTGGTCGCGCCTGCGGTGGAGCGCTTCGGGGCTGACTGGATCCTGGTCTCCGCGGGCTTCGATACCCACCGAGCCGATCCGTTGTGCGACCTGGCGCTGAGCGCCGGAGACGTGGCAGACCTGACGATGGACCTACGCCAACTCGTACCGAGCGGCCGCCTCGCCGCGGTGCTCGAGGGTGGATACGACCTGAACGCCCTCGCCGAATGCTCGGCGGCGATGGTCGCATCCCTCGGTGGCGCCCCGATGCACCCTGAGGCACCGAGCCGCGGAGGCCCCGGTGCGCCGGCAGTCGATGCCGCCGTAGAGGTCCACCGCCGACTGGGTGCCTGATTCCCTTCGAAGGCTCACGTGTGCGGCGGGTACTGTCCGCCGGGTGATCCCCGACCGAGCCGCCGAAGTCCTCGACCGCCTGGCTCCCCTGGCCGAGCGCTTCGACTCGGCGGGTCACTCGCTGTACCTGGTGGGTGGGGTCGTTCGGGACCTCTTCGTGGACGGGGTGACCGGTCCCGAGGATCTCGATCTGACCACCGACGCTCCACCGGAGGTCACCAGGGACCTGGTCACCCCGGTCGCGGATGCGGTGTGGACGCAGGGCCAGCGGTTCGGCACGATCGCCCTGACGTCGGGTACCGACACCATCGAGATCACGACGCACCGCACCGAGCGCTACAACCCCGAGAGCCGCAAGCCCGAGGTGGTGTTCACCGGCACGGACCTCGAGACCGATCTCTCGCGCCGCGACTTCACGATCAACGCGATGGCTTTGCAGGTGAACAAGGACACCCCCCGCCTGATCGATCCCTTCGACGGTTTGGGGGACCTCCTCGCGAAGCGGCTGCGAACACCGCTCGACCCGGTGGTGTCGTTCACCGACGACCCGCTGCGGATGATGCGCGCCGCCAGGTTCGTGGCCCGGTTCGGGTTGCACAGCGACGACGGTTTGGTCGCCGCGGTGGCCGGCGGCGCTGAGAGGTTGGGGATCGTGTCCCCGGAGCGGGTCCGCGACGAGCTGTGCAAGCTCGTGGTCCTCGAAGATCCATCAGCGGGGTTGTGGTTCCTGAACGACCACGGGCTCGCCGACGTGGTGCTTCCCGAGCTGCCGGCGATGCGTGTCGAACAGGATCCGATCCACCGACACAAGGACGTGCTCACCCACACGATCGCTGTGGTGCGACAATCACCGGTGGATCTACGGGTGAGGCTCGCGGCGTTGTTCCACGACATCGGAAAGCCGCGCACCCGCTCGATCGGCGACAACGGGGTCTCCTTCCACCACCACGAGGTGGTCGGCGCACGCATGACGCGCAAGCGCATGAAGGCCCTCCGCTTCAGCAACGAGATGGTCGACGACGTCGAGCGACTCGTCTACCTGCACCTCAGGATGCACACCTACCAACTCGGTTGGACCGATTCGGCGGTCCGCCGCTTCGTGCGCGACGCCGGACCGCTGCTGGGGGAACTGCTCGCTCTCACCCGGGCGGACTGCACCACGCGCAACAAGCGAAAGGCGCAGGCCCTGAACCGGCGCATCGACGAACTGGAGGCCCGTATCGAAGCCCTGCGCGCACGCGAGGAGTTGGAGGCGATGCGCCCGGAGATCGACGGTCGGACGGTGATGGAACACCTAGGGATCCCGGGCGGTCCCGTCGTGGGGCAGGCCCTCGACCACATGCTGGAGTTCAGGATGGAGCACGGCCCCGTGGGTGAACAGGCGGCGATCGACGAGCTCGACCGATGGTGGGCCGGGCGTTCGTGAACCAGCCGCTCGTGAACCGGGCATACGTGAACCGGGCGGACGTGAACCGGGCGGACGTGAACCGGGCGGACGTGAACCGGGCGGGAGCAGCTCAGATGCCGAGCTTGCGGGCCCGCATCACCAGCGTCGGAGGAACCCAGTCGTCGATCGGGTCGCGGTGCGGTGAGCGGGACTCCTCCGCGGGCACCTCCGGCTGCGGTTCGGCGACCACGTCGACGCGGAAGTTGCTCCGGTGCAACAGGGTGAACAACGAGGACACCTGGTGGATCTTCGCTGCGCCGCCATCGCCGGCGACGACCCACTCGGTGCAGTGATCGCTCCAAGCCGAGCGCGCCAGCCAGGGGGTGGGCCCGATGTCGGGATCCCAGTCGACCATCAGCGACATGGGATGGGGAACCGAGATGACGAAGGCGCCTTCGGGGCGCAGGACCCTGTGGACCTGACGGAACACCCGCGAGAGGTCCTCCACTCCTGCGAGCGAATAGGCGGCCAGCACCGAGTCGATGCTGTCGGCGCGCACGAAGGCGAGGTCTGCCGCCTCGCCGTGGTGGAACTCGACGCTCACCTCGGCGAGCTCGGCCGCATTGCGTGCGCGGGTCAGCCGGGCGAGGGAGCTGTCGACCGCGATCACGCGCGCGCCACCGACTGCCATGGCCACACTCGAAGAACCGCAACCACAGCCGAGATCCAGGATCCGCCGACCGTCGAGCGGGCCGAGCAGCTTCACCAGTGCGCCGTCGTCGAGGTCGGGTCCGAGTCGCACCGAGGGTGGCCCGGATTCGTCTCCGTGGGGGAACGAGGCAGGCGGTAGCGAGACACGGGGATCCTCCGGAGACACCAGAGCCGGTCGGGTGGAGAGGTTCCCGGCGGAGGGGTGACGCCGGAGGGTCCTGGGGGAATCGCCCATGGAAGGAAGTCTCGCGGAAGCGCTCATCGCGGTCGCGGACCCACCGACCGTATTCGACCGGGGACGGCCCGTTACCCTGTTTTGCCGTGCCTTTCCTACAGCCGGACACCGAGGGCAGGCAGGGGCGGGTTCCCGGCAGCATCGACTACCGGTTGGCCCGCCGCCAGCTGCTGCGCCGTGTGCGCTCTGGGGAGACCCCGCGCAACGACGTGTGCGATGCGCAGCGCGAGTTGCTTCGCGTGGGAGCCAACCACTCGCGCAAGGCCACGGCGCCGTGTCCGGTATGTGCCGAAGCGACCCTGCGGATAGTGCGCTTCGCGTTCGCTCCCCGCCTACCTGCGGGTGGCCGGGTCGTGGAGGACCAGGCCGACCTGCGCAAGCTCGCGTCGCGCTACGGCGGGAAACCCGGAGCGCGCGTCTACTCCGTGGAGGTCTGTTTGAGCTGCCGCTGGAACCACCTGCTCGAGGTGGTTCCGCTGGTGGATCCCTCACAGCGCTGAGCGCCCGCAGGGCCCCAGCGGCAGGGCTCCAGGCCCCAGCGGCACGGCTCCAGGCCCCAGCGGCAGGGCTCCAAGCGCCGGCGGTAGGGCTCCAGGCCCCAGCGGCAGGGCTCCAAGCGGAGTACCAGAGGTCCCCTGTCGGTTCGCCCAGGCGGCCGGCGCGACTTCACATGGCGTCGCTGAGGGAGCAGACTTGGCGGGCTCCTTCCGCACCGTTGCGCGGCACGTTGACCGTGACGCCCCCTACCCGGTGAGTCATCGATGCCACAGCAACCTCCAGAACCCCAGCGCAGACCGCGTCGCGTGCTGTGGCGTGCGCGCCGGGTCTTCTACGCGGTGGCGGTGGTGGCGGTGGTCGCGGCAGGCGGGGTGTGGATGGTGCTCAACACGATCGAGTTGCCTGCCGAACAGCAACCGATCGAGACCACGTTCGTTTGCGACATCGACGTACCACCCGGCGCATGCGGCTTCGACAACGCGCTGGCCTCCCTGACGGCGTCCGAGGAACGGGTGGTCGTCGCCTACGACGACCTCCCGGCGGTGCTGGTGCAGGCCGTGCTAGCCACCGAGGACCGGAACTTCTTCGACCACGGCGGGATCGATCCGGTCGGGATCACACGTGCGGCGGTGCGCGACGTGCTCGGCGACAGCCGGTCCCAACAGGGTGGTTCCACGATCACCCAGCAGTACGTGAAGACGGTCTACCTGTCCTCGGAGCGCACCTTCGACCGCAAGCTGCGTGAGGCGGTTCTCGCGATCAAGTTGGAACAGCAGCTCGATAAGCGCGAGATCCTCACCAGGTACCTGAACCAGATCTACTTCGGCCGCGGTGCCTACGGGGTGGAGGCGGCATCGAGGGCGTACTTCGGGGTGCCGGTCTCGGACCTCGCCCTCTACCAGGCGGCCTACCTGGCCGGACTGATCCGCTCGCCGGAGTCGGCCGACGCCTCCCAGGACCCCGAGGAGGCCTCCAGGCGCATGCGGACCACCCTCGATGCGATGGTCAAGGAGGGCTACATCTCACGCGAGGACGCCGATGCCGCGGCCTCGATCGAATGGGTGAGCGGACCGACCGCCCCGGACGGTTCCCCACAGGTGGAGACGGTTCGCGAGCGCACTGAGAAGCAGTCCGACTTCAACGACGTGCGCTATGCCGAGATCGGGTCCGAGTACTGGCTCGAATGGGTTCGCCAGCAACTGCGCGAGCGCTTCGGCGAAGGAGCGGAGACCCAGGGCCTGCGCGTGTATACGACGTTCGATCCGAGGTTGCAGGCCGATGCGTGGGACTCGGTGACCGAGGTGCTCGATGAACCCGACGCCCCGCTCGGTTCGCTGGTGTCGATCGACGACGTCGGCCGGGTGCGGGCGATGGTGGGCGGCACGGACTTCGAGGCTTCGAAGGTGAACCTCGCCCTCGGGCGTGAAGGAGGCGGTTCGGGCCGTCCGGCGGGGTCGACCTTCAAGCCGTTCGCGTTGGCGGCGTTCTCCGAACAGGGGTACTCGATCGATTCCCGCTTCGAAGCGCCGCGCACGACGAGCTTCCCCGGCGTGTACGCATCGCCGGGCGAGCTGTGGAAGCCGTCCAACTACGGAGACAGCTCCTACGGGGTCCAGACCGTAGAAGAGGCCACCTGGAGCTCCACCAACACCGTGTATGCAGGGATCGTCGACACCGTGGGTCCCCAGCAGCTGGTCGACATGGCACGACGACTCGGGATCCGCAGCGATCTGCAACCCAACTACTCCCTCGTGTTGGGTTCGGGAGAGGTCAGCGTGCTGGACATGGCCTCGGCATATTCGACGTTCGCCGCGCACGGGCGTCACACCGAGCCCTATGTGATCCGTCGGGTCGAGGACGCCGCGGGCACGGTGCTCTACGACGTGGCCGACGACGAACGGACCGAACAGGTCATCAGTGAGGATGTGGCCGACACCGTCACCAACGCCTTGTTGGGCGTGGTCTCCAAGGGCACCGGCACCTCGGCGGGCCTGAAGGTGGCGGCGGCGGGCAAGACCGGCACGACCGACAACTACCGCGATGCCTGGTTCGCCGGCTACACCTGCAACCTGACCACCGTCGTGTGGATGGGTCACGACGAGCCCGAGAAGATGGTGTACCAGGGGCGTCAGGTGTCGGGCGGGTCGTTCCCCGCGCGGATCTGGCGCAACTACATGCTCGAGGCCACCGATGGGCAGCCCCGGTGTGAGTACTCGGGGACCGATGCCGGCGACAAGGTGCTCAACCCCGGCAAGGTTCCGGCGAGCGAGACGACCACCACGACCGCTGCGGTGTCGACCACGACCACCAGCGAGCCGGCGAGTGAGACGACCACGACCAGCGAGGCCCCCGCGTCGAGCACGACGGCCGCGCCCCAGAGCACCACGACCGCGCCGCCGGCATCGACCACGACGGCAGCACCTCCCTGACGAGAGGTGGCCGGACGTCCGGGGGTGTGATGGGCTGAGGGGGCGGGGTCTGAGCGCTACTCGGCGTTGACGGTGACGTGGGGGAACGTCGCGCAACAGCTGGCGCACCATTGCTCTATGTCGCCCGGTGTGGGAGCGTCGCCGGGGTCGATCTCCCTCGGCTCCGCGTCCGGGTCGTCGCCGGCGACCAGGTACATGCGTTGGACCTTCACGGTGTCGGCTTCTTCTCGTCCGCAGCTCTCACAGGTCGCCATCGGGGCCAACGGTAGTGCCGGCAGGACCCCTTGGCCCCACAGCGTGTCTGTCGTATCATGTCGGGGTGGCCGGCAGCCGAATGGCGCTGGACCTGATCAGGAGGCGAGCCATGACTCGATCTGATGCCGTCCGACCGGCGGCGACCGTTCCCTCGATCCGTGGGAGAAAGGTCACCAATGGTGACGAACCGTTGGTGATGGTGACCGCGTACGACGCACCCGGTGCCAGGATCGCGGACGCCGCCGGAGTGGACATGATCCTCGTCGGCGACTCGCTGGCGATGGTGGTGCTCGGCCACGACGACACCCTCTCGGTGACCATCGACGACATGGCACACCACACCGCAGCGGTCGCGCGCGCCCGACCGGGTGCCCTGGTCGTGGGTGACCTGCCGTGGATGAGCTACCACGTGAGCACCGCCGACACCGTCGGGAACGCCGCTGCGCTGGTGCGTGCAGGGGCGCAGTGCGTGAAGCTCGAGGGTGGTTCCAAACGGGTGCCGATGATCGAGGCGATCATCGACGCGGAGATCCCGGTCATGGGCCACCTGGGCCTCACACCGCAATCGATGCACTCGATGGGCGGGTTCCGGGTGCAGGCCAAGGAGTCCCGCGCCGCGCTCGCGCTCGTGGACGACGCCAAGGCGCTCCAACACGCGGGGTGCTTCGCGATCGTCCTCGAGGGAGTACCCGATGCGGTCGCGCAGATGGTCACCGACGCACTCGAGATCCCGACGATCGGCATCGGTGCGGGCCCTGGATGTGACGGCCAGGTCCTCGTGTACCACGACATCCTCGGCCTCGAGGACCGGATGGCACCCAAGTTCGTACGTCGCTACGCGGACCAGCGCAGCGATGCGGTGGAGGCCATCTCCCGCTATGCCGCAGACGTGCGCGGCGGATCCTTCCCCGGTCCGGCGGAGACCTATCACCTCGCGGAGGCCGAGGCCGAGGCCCTCTCGCTCTACAGCGGCTGAGTACCCGGGCAACCCACGAGACCGGAGCCGGGTGTCACACCGCTGCGCGATGGTGTTGCGGTGTGGAACACGACCGTGACCGACATGACCGTGCGGGTCTCCAGGCCCGTTGGTTCGGGCGTGGCGCCGCGGTCTATTGTGGGGCGCCCAATCCAAACCCCTGTCCTGTGTTCCAGGACCCGACGGCATCCGTGCCAGGCCCATAGGGAGGTATCACGTGCCATCACGCGCGTATGAACTGATGATCATCGTCGACGCCGATGTCGACGATGCCGCGAACACCGCGGTGATCGACCGGGTGACCGAACTGGTCGAATCGGGTGAGGGGCTGGTCCCCAAGGTCGACAAGTGGGGCCGTCGGCGGTTCGCGTACGAGATCAACCACAAGCACGAGGGCGTCTACACGGTGTTGGAGATCACCACCGATGCAGCCGACCTCGACGAGGTGGACCGCTTCCTCCGTCTCGCGGACGACGTCGTCCGCCACAAGTTGATCCGACTGCCCGACGCCGAGGCCACACGACGTGGCCTGCTCGCGGCAGCGAACTGATCCAAGGGGAAAGACATGGCAGGCAACACAGTCGAACTGGTGGGCAACCTCACGAGGACCCCCGAGCTGCGGTTCACACCCAGCGGTGCACCGGTGGCCAACTTCGGCCTCGCGGTGAACCGGCGCTGGCAGAACCGCCAGACCAACGAGTGGGAGGAGCAGACCAGCTTCTTCGACGTCGTGTGCTGGCGGGATCTGGCCGAGAACGTCGCCGAGTCGCTCGACAAGGGGATGAGGGTGATGGTCGTCGGTCGTCTCGACCAGCGTTCCTGGGAGTCCCAGGAGGGTGAGAAGCGCTCCAAGGTCGAGGTCGTCGCAGACGAGGTCGGTCCGAGCCTGCGCTGGGCGACCGCTTCGGTGGCAAAGAACGAGCGCCGTGGTGGTGAAGGCGGATACGACGGCGCGTCAGCGCCACAGCAGGCCCCCGCAGGTGGGCTCAACGAGGACGAGGAGCCGTTCTGATGGGCAAGTCATCCAACAAGCGGATCGCCAAGGGGAGGATGAAGGAAGACCCCCGGCGCTTCAAGAAGAAGACCTCCATCCTCGACAGCGAGGGAATCGACTACGTCGACTGGAAGGACACCGAGCTGCTCAAGCGCTTCATGTCCGACCGCGCCAAGATCCGGGCCCGACGTGTCAACGGCAACAGCGAACAGCAGCAGCGCGAGGTCTCCACAGCGATCAAGAACGCCCGCGAGATGGCTTTGCTGCCCTACTCGAGCCGGGTCACCACCCAGCGTGGAGGTCGCGGTGACCGTCGCGGTCGACGCGACCGCCCGCCGCGCGACGACGACCGTCGCGACGATGGCGAGGGTCGCCCACCGCGCCCGCCCCGCGACGGCGACGAGCGCGGCTCCACCAGCGCCGAGTCCGAGTCCCAGGCCGGCTCTGTCGAGGAGGTCACCTCGTGAAGCAGGTCAAGGTGATCCTCCGCGACGACGTCGAGGGCCTCGGCCACCGTGGTGACATCGTCGAGGTGCCCAAGGGCTACGTTCGCAACTACCTCGAGCCGCGGTCACTCGCGATGGCGGCCACCGCAGGTGCGGTCGAACAGGCTGCGTCGATGCGCAAGGCCCGCGACGAGCGCGATGCCGCAGCGCGCGAATCCGCCGAGGAGATCGCCAAGGTCATGGTCTCCAAGGTGATCACCATCCACACGCGTGCGGGAGAGGGCGGCCGTCTGTTCGGTTCGGTCACCGCGGCTGAGATCGTCGACGCGGTCAGCGAGCAGACCGGCTACGAGATCGATCGACGCACCATACGGCTCGACGAGCACATCAAGACCACCGGGGACCACCACGTCATGGCTCGCCTGCACGCGGACGTCGAGTTTCCGATCCACCTGGATGTGGTGGCCGACTGATCTCCACCCGCCGGTCCACCGACCGGCGCCAGGCCTTGCCCGAGTTTCTCCACCGCTCCTCCACAGGCTTCGCGCGCCTGTGTACAGACCGCGTTCGGTTTGTTCCCAAGGAGTCCGCCGATGATCCACAGGAATTTCCCACGGTTGTCCTCTGGATGCCCACAGGGCAATGCACCGAAGATGTTCTCCGATGGATGACTCCTCACCGGTACGGGCACTCGACTTGACCGCGACGCACGACGAGCAGGATCGTTCCCCGCGCAGCGCTGGGCACGCAGATGCTCGTCGGGCACAGACGCCGGTTCCCGGTCGTGTTCCGCCCCACAGCATCGAGGCCGAGGAGTCGCTGCTCGGAGCGATGCTGCTATCGGAGCAGGCGGTCTCGATCGTCTCGCCGATCGTGTCGGCAGACGACTTCTACAGGCCTGCGCACCGGCACCTCTTCGACACCATCCAGGCGCTGGCGGTAGCCGGCGCCGGCATCGACGCGGTGACCGTAGCCGAGGAGTTGCAACGGGTCGACCTGCTCGAGATGTGCGGCGGTACGGCCAAGCTGGTGAGCCTCCAGAGCCGAACCCCGGCGATAACCAACGCCGAGTACTACGCGCGGATCGTGCAGGAGAAGGCGCTCCTGCGTAGGTTGATCGGCGCCGCCAACGACATCGCGGAGCTCGGGTACTCCCCGCTCGATGACATCGACACCACGATGGACGAAGCTGAGAGAGCGATCTTCGCGATCGCCCAGGATCGCTCCTCGGACACACTGGTGAAGCTCCCACCACTGCTCGAACAGGGCCTCACACACCTCGAGGAGCTGGCGGAGCGAGGCGAGGAGATCACCGGGACCGCCACGGGGTACCACCAACTGGACCGCCTGTTGTCCGGGCTCCAACCCGGCTCGCTCGTGATCGTCGGGGCTCGCCCGGGGATGGGCAAGACGGCATTCGCCCTCGGCATGGCCGCGCACGCCGCGATCGAAGGGCAGAGGCCGGTGCTGCTGTTCTCACTCGAGATGGGCCACATGGAGCTCACCCAACGCCTGATCTCCGCCCAGGCGCGGGTCGACTCGGCGAAGATGCGAACCGGGAGGTTGACCGACCAGGACTGGTCCAAGATCACCAAGGCGATCGGTCGCCTGGGCGAGGGCAAGATGTGGATCGACGACAACCCGGCGGTCACCCTCATGGAGATCCGCTCCAAGGCCCGGCGCCTCCAGGACCGGCTCGGCCAGCCACTCGGCATGGTCATCGTCGACTACCTCCAGCTCATGCAGGGCCGGGGTTCCGCGGAGAGCCGTCAGGTCGAGGTCTCCGAGATAAGCAGGGGACTCAAGGTGCTCGCCCGCGAGCTCGGTACTCCTGTGGTCGCGCTCTCCCAGCTCTCGCGCAAGCTCGAGGAGCGCTCCGACAAGCGTCCGATGCTCGCGGACCTGCGCGAGTCGGGCTGCATGCCCGCGGGTACCCGGCTGCTGCGCGCCGATGACAACTCGGAGATCACCCTGGGGGAGCTGGTGGCCAACGGGGCGACCGATGTGCCGGTGTGGAGCCTCGACGAGCACTGGCGGATGGTGCCGGCGACCCTCACCCATGCATTCCCAACCGGTAGACGTGAGGTCTTCTCGATGGAGCTCGCATCGGGTAGGACGGTTCAGGCCACCGCGAACCACCGGTTCAGGCTCGTGGACCGCTGGGCGGCGCTCGAGGATCTGCGCGTGGGGTCCCGGATAGCGGTTCCGCGCGTCGTGCACGCACCCGAGGTTCTGGCGTCCTGCGCGACCCCCGACGAGGCGGTCGACGAGGCGCTGCGCTCAGGCAGGTTCTCCGACGTCGTGTCCGCGTTGGCCGATGCCGAGCTCACCGGGGTGCTCGCGGAGCTGTTCGGGCGCATCGGGTACCTGTCGGTGGCCGAGCTGCGCGGTCGGCCCCACGTGAGGATCGCCGCCACTTCGTGTTCCCGGGAGCTGATCGACGGGCTCCAACTCCTGTTGTGTCGCTTCGGAATCCACGGGCGGATCAACGACATCGGGCGGACCAGACCCCGGTACCGGCTGTGGGTGCACGGAGCGGACCAGCAGCGCTGCTTCCTGGAGCAGATCGGTTTCGCTGGCGATCGGGCAGATGCCGTCGCCGGTGCGCTCGCCGCGCTGGAGGGGGTGCGAGCCAATCCGAACGTCGACACGATTCCTGCGGAGGTCCGCGAAGCGGTCGTACAGGACCTGGCCGACGCCTCCATGACCCAGCGGGAGCTCGCGGCCGCGCTCGGCGAGCAGTACTGCGGGGGCTACCTGCTGGGCACGCAGCTGCGTCCGCGGGCGACCAGCCGCGAGAGGCTCTCGCGCATCGCGGGGGTGTTGGAGAGCAAGTCGCTCGAAGAGCTCGCCACCTCGGAGGTCATGTGGGACGAGGTCGTGTCGGTCACCTCGGTCGGGTCGATGCCCACCTATGACGCGACCGTGCTGGGAACCCACAACTTCGTGGCCGACGGGGTCGTCGCACACAACTCGATCGAACAGGACGCGGATGTGGTGATGTTCCTGTACCGCGACGACAAGTACGACACCGAGTCCACCGACAAGGACACCGCAGAGGTGATCGTGGCCAAGCACCGCGCCGGTGCACCCGGGGTTTCACGGCTGGTGTTCCTCGACTACTGCACGCGCTTTGAGAACGTCGGTCCAGAGGAGTGACCAGCCGCCCGCGGGCCGCCTGACCCAAGCTGTTCAAGTAGCTCAGCGGGTGGGGAACTGGTGGTTGGCTGGTGGTTCGCTGTGGGTTCGGGCGGGCTCCGGACCGGTTTCGGGGCGCGTCGAAGCAGTCGTCGGTCGTGCTGCGGAGGTATTCCGACTGGAAGGTTGCGGTGGCTGTCGGTGTGCCACGAACGGGGGCTCTATCAGCGCAACGGCAGGGTGTGGAGCCGACCGAGCTACTCATCCGCATCGCCGAGACCTTCGGCGTCAGCCCCGACTACCTCGCCTTCGCCAACCGCGACAACACCGACCACGCCGGCATCGCCGGCATCGCCGGCATCGCCGACCGAGACTCCTCGATAAACTCCAAGCTTTCGACCAACTCCCCGACACCGACCGGGCCATCGTGAAGAGCGTCCTCGACACCTGCATCACCACACACCGCATCCAACAACTCACCGGCACCGGAGAACCCGCCGCCTGAGCTGTGCCCCTACTCGTAGGGCTCCGTGATGAGACGAAGCTGGCTGACCGCGTCGAGAACCTCCGCCGTTTCCGCATCGGTCAAGCTCCGACCAACGAGCCCGGCCGAGTTGACGAACTCCAGCC
>JBKEAI010000325.1:0-24805 GCA_047972145.1 Microthrixaceae bacterium | reverse complement strand
ACGCGTTCGGCCTCGCATGTTCGACCACGCAGCGATGGCTTTCCGGACGTGTACAGACCCCGGTTTAGGCTCCGGGCATGGCAGCGCAGTTCATATTCACCATGCGTGGTGTCTCGAAGTTCATCCAACCCGACCGCGATGTACTCGAGAACATCACCCTCGCCTTCTACCCCGGCGCGAAGATCGGGGTGATCGGCGCCAACGGGTCCGGCAAGTCGAGCCTTCTGCGGATCATGGCGGGAGTGGACGACGAGTACACCGGCGAGGCCCGCCTCACCGACGGGTTCACCGTCGGGCTGCTCGAACAGGAGCCAGCCCTCGACGACGGGTCCGACGTCATCAGCAACGTGATGCAGGGTGTGGCCGGGGTGAGTGGCCTACTCGAGGAGTACGAGACCCTCATGACCAAGTGGTCCGACCCCGACGCGGACTACGACCGCCTCGGCACTCAGCAAGCCGACCTCGAAGCGAAGATCGAGGCGGTGGGTGGATGGGACCTCCAGCGCACGATCGACATCGCGATGGATGCCCTGCGGCTACCACCCCCCGAAGCGCAGGTCGTCAACCTCTCCGGGGGCGAGAGGCGCCGGGTCGCGCTGTGCCGCCTGTTGCTGTCCAAACCCGACCTGCTGTTGTTGGACGAGCCGACCAACCACCTCGACGCGGAATCGGTCGCCTGGCTCGAACGCTTCCTCTCGGAGTACCACGGAACGGTCGTCGCGATCACGCATGACCGCTACTTCCTCGACAACGTCGCACGGTGGATCCTGGAGCTCGACCACGGCAAGGGGATCCCCTTCGAGGGCAACTACTCGGGCTGGTTGGAACAAAAGCGCGACCGCCTGGAAGCGGCGGAGAAGCGCAGCGACGCCCGACGACGCACCCTCGAACGCGAGCTCGAGTGGGTCCGCATGGCGCCCAAGGCCCGCCAGGCGAAGTCCAAGGCCCGCCTCGCCGCCTACGAGGAGCTCCAGAGCGAGGCCGAGGCGAACCGCGACGAGTCCCGTGAGCTCCAGATCACGATCCCTCCCGGTCCGCGCCTGGGTGACCAGGTGATCGACGCAAAGGGTCTGTGCAAGGGCTTCGGTGATCGTCTGCTGATCGACGACCTCACCTTCACCCTGCCGCGGGCCGGGATCGTGGGTGTGATCGGTCCCAACGGTGCAGGCAAGACGACCCTGTTCCGGATGATCGTTGGATCCGCCACAGGTGACCTCGACGACACCTCGCGGCCCGACTCGGGTGAGCTCGTCGTGGGATCGACCGTCGACCTCGCGTACGTCGACCAGAGCCGCGACTCCCTCGACGACTCGCGCACGGTCTACGAGGAGATCACCGACGACCACGAGATGCTCGACATCGGAGGCCGGGAGGTCAACGGTCGCGCCTACTGCGCGAGCTTCAACTTCAAGGGCTCGGACCAGCAGAAGCGTGTGGGGGTGCTCTCCGGCGGCGAGCGCAACCGTGTCCACCTCGCGAAGCTCCTGCGCAGCGGTGGCAACGTGCTGTTGTTGGACGAGCCCACCAACGACCTCGACGTGGACACCCTGCGGGCACTCGAAGGCGCACTGGAGAACTACCCCGGGTGCGCTGTCGTGATCTCGCACGACAGGTGGTTCCTGGATCGGATCGCCACCCACATCCTCGCCTTCGAAGGCGACTCCCAGGCGCGCTTCTACGAGGGCAACTTCAGCGAGTACGAGGCGTTCCGACGCTCGGAGCTCGGTGTCGAGGCCGACCAACCCCACAGGATCAAGTACAAGCCCCTGACCCGCTGATCCCACCCCACCCCCTGGTCCACCCACTCCCTGGTCCACCCCACCCGCGAACTTGAACGTGAGTGAGCGCTGAGTGCCATGCGTCGTTCAAGTTCCAGCGTTGCCCGAAACCTTGAACGAAAACGCGCGCTGAACGCGCACTCACGTTCAAGTTCCGCCACGGCGAGCGGTTTGCTCACGAATCGCTGCGCGCTGCCGATGGGTACGCCATGGCGAAGAGCGGTAGCACCACAGGGCGTTCCCAACGCAAGACCAAGGCAGCAGCCAAGTCGCAGCGCGCCAGCACTGCCAAGAGGGCGAGGCCCAAGCTCTCGAGCCGCGCGGTTCTGCGCGACGTGGAACCGGGAAGCACCGTGGAATGCACCCATTGCGGCGAGCGCGTCAAGTTCCAGGCGAAGATGCGTCACAAGCAGATCATCTGCAACGTGTACGTGGGTCGGCGCTGGGACAGGGTCGAGCACTTCCATGCCGACTGCTACGAAAAGGCCGGATCACCCTACGGAGACCCCGATACCACCCCGCCGGTCCGCCGGCCGAAGTCACCCAAGGATGCAGCTGCCACCGCCGCGGCAGCGAAGGCCTCCTGAGGTCCACCCCCCCGTCACGACCAACCCCTCTGACGGTCCACCCTCGGAAAGTCCACCCTTCCCGACGGACAACCCAGCACCACTTTTCACCTCTCCTGAGGGTGCGGGTGACCCGGGCGGAACTCACGTGTGGATCGTGGCTTCAAATCGCGTCGAGGACCCGCCGGGCCATCTCGGCGGGTGAGGCACCGTCGGCGCGCAGTTCGACGTCGGGATCGACCGGTTCCTCGTAGGGCGAGTCGATGCCCGTCATCGCGGCCAGCACTCCGGAGCGCGCCTTTGCGTAGAGGCCCTTGGGGTCACGCTGCTCACAGATCTCCAGGGGCGTGTTGACGTACACCTCCACGAAGCGGATGCCGGCGTCCTCACAGCGGTGCCGAGCGGCCGCTCGGTCGGCAGCGAACGGTGAGATCAACGGAGCGACCGCGACGATCCCCGCATCGGCGAACAACAGTGCCACCTCTGCGACACGGCGCACGTTCTCGGTGCGGTCTGCGTCGCTGAAACCGAGGTCGCCGTTGAGGCCGTGGCGCAGGTTGTCACCGTCGAGCAGATACGCGCTGCGACCCGAGTCGACCAACAGCTTCTCAAGCTCGACCGCCACGGTGGACTTGCCCGAACCCGACAGCCCCGTGAGCCAGACCACCGACCCGGCCCCGCCGCTCAGCGCCCAGCGCCTGTCGCGCGAGATCTGTCCGGCGTGCCAGCGGACCTCCGGCGAGCTCCCGGTCACCTGGTCTCGCCGAGGATCATCCCCGCACCCACCGTGTTGTCGGTGGCCTCGTCGATGAGGACGAACGAGCCGGTCTCGCGGTTTCGGCGGTACTCGTCGAAGAACAGGGGTTGGGTCGTGCGCAGGCGTACGCGGCCGATCTCGTTCAGCGATAGGGCCTCTGCCTGCTCGTCCCGGTGAAGGGTGTTCACATCCAGGCGGTACTGGAGATCCTTGACCAGAGCCCGGGTGGAGCGCGTCGTGTGCTTCAGGGCGAACTTTCCCCTCGGGGCGAGCGATCCCGCGTCGCTCAGCCAGCACACCATCGCATCGATGTCCTGGGACACCGTCGGTTGGTTGTTGGGCCGGCACAACATGTCGCCCCGGCTCACGTCCAACTCCTCCTCCAGCAGGACAGTGACCGACATCGGTGCGAACGCTTCGTCGAGCGGACCGTCCATGGTGTCGATGCGCGCCACTCGCGATGTGAATCCCGACGGCAGCGCGACAACCTCGTCGCCGGGCTTGAGCACCCCACCTGCGACGGTTCCCGCGTATCCCCTGTAGTCGTGGTGCTCGTCGGTGTGGGGCCTGACCACGAACTGCACGGGGAAGCGCGCGTCGATCAGGTTGCGGTCAGAGGAGATGTGCACGGTCTCGAGGTGGTGCAGCAGCGACGTCCCCTCGTACCAGGGGGTCAACTCGGACCGGCTCACCACGTTGTCACCGCGCAGCGCGGAGATCGGGATGAAGGTCAGGTCGCCTATGTCGAGCTTGGCAGCGAACCCGCGGAAGTCCTCGACGATCTCCTCGAAGCGCTCCTCGTCGTAGTCGACGAGGTCCATCTTGTTGACCGCCACCACGAGGTGCGGGATCCGCAGCAGCGAGGCGATGAACGCGTGGCGCCGCGACTGTTCGATCACGCCCTTGCGCACGTCGATCAGCACCACGGCAAGATCGGCGGTGGACGCTCCGGTGACCATGTTGCGCGTGTACTGGATGTGGCCGGGGGTATCCGCGATTATGAACTTGCGCTTCGGTGTGGCGAAGTAGCGGTAGGCGACGTCGATCGTGATGCCCTGTTCGCGCTCTGCGCGCAGCCCGTCGGTGAGCAGGGCGAGGTTGGTCTCGCCGAGGCCCATGCGTTCGCTCGCGTCGGCGACCGCGTCCATCTGGTCCTCGAAGATCGACTTCGAGTCGTGCAGCAACCGACCGATCAGCGTCGACTTTCCGTCGTCGACCGAACCTGCGGTGGCGAAGCGCAGCAGTTCCATCAGAAGTACCCCTCGCGCTTGCGGTCCTCCATCGCGGCCTCCGATGCGCGGTCATCAGCGCGTGTCGCTCCCCGTTCGGTGATCCTCGTGGAGGCAACCTCGTCGATCACGGCGGCCACATCCGCGGCGTCGGACTCGACAGCCCCCGTGCACGAGGCGTCTCCGACGGTGCGGAATCGGACCTTGCGCGACTCGACCGTCTCGTCATCCGCGACGGTGACGAACCGCGTCACCGCCAACCACATCCCGTCGCGCTTGAACACCTCGCGCTCGTGCGCGTAGTAGATCGAGGGCACCTCGATGCGCTCCGCTGCGATGTACTGCCAGATGTCGAGCTCGGTCCAGTTGCTCAGCGGGAACACCCTTATGTGCTCCCCCCGCTTGTGACGACCGTTGTAGAGGCTCCAGAGCTCAGGGCGTTGGTTCTTGGGGTCCCACTGCCCGAACTCGTCGCGGAAGGAATAGAAGCGCTCCTTGGCTCGCGCACGCTCCTCGTCGCGGCGTGCACCACCGAACGCGGCGTCGAAGCCGTTCTCCTCGATCGCATCCAACAGGGTGGTCGTCTGGAGTTGGTTGCGGCTGGCGCGTGGACCCGACTGCTCCACCACCCGGCCCGAGTCGATCGACTCCTGCACCGACGCGACCACCAGGCGCAGCCCGTGGTGCTCGACGGTGCGGTCGCGGAACTCGTACACCTCCTCGAAGTTGTGGCCGGTGTCCACATGCATCAGCGCGAAGGGCACCCGGGCGGGCCAGAACGCCTTGACCGCCAAGTGCAACATGACGATCGAATCCTTGCCGCCGCTGAAGAGCAGCACCGGCCGCTCGAACTCGGCCGCTACCTCACGGATCACGTGGATCGACTCGGCCTCGAGGGTCTTGAGGTGCTCCAGTTCGTAGTTCATGGGGATCTTCGTGCGTGTAGATGTGATGGGCGCCAGCGCCATCGCCGGTTCGGTGCTGGGCCCTGGTGGAAGAGTCGAGCGTACCGACATCAATCCCGACCGATCTAGTCGGGATATGTGCCGCGCCTTCTGGCGGGGTCGGGCGCCACCACCCGCGTATCGTCGGACCGGTGAACGACGTGGCCACCAACGCCGAGCGCTCCGAGCGTGCAGATGCCGCCGACAGCGCACTCGCCGCCGAGCTCGCGGAGGGGGCGGGGCGTCTGCTGGTCGAGTTGCGAACCACGATGCTCGGGCGCGGCACCAACCCCCGGGAGATCAAGCAGGCCGGTGACCGGGCCAGTCACGAGTGGTTGATGGAACGCCTGGCGCAGGAACGCCCCGACGACGAGGTGCTCTCGGAGGAGGCGACCGCGCAGGAGGTGGCAGCCTCTGCGCGCCTGGACGCCCAGCGGGTGTGGGTGGTCGACCCGCTCGACGGCACCCGCGAGTACGGCGAGGCACGCGCCGACTGGGCGGTACACGTCGCGCTCGCCGTCGACGGATTTCCCGGGCCCGCTGCGGTTGCGCTGCCGGACCTCGGAACCGTGATGTGCGACCGACCCCTGCCGGTCGTCCCCCCCGCACCCGAGCGGCTCCGCGTGGTGGTGAGCAGGACCCGGCCCCCAGCGGAGGCACTGGCCATAGCCGATGCTCTGGGTGCCGAGCTCGTCGAGATGGGTTCTGCGGGGGCCAAGACCATGGCGATCATCAGAGGTGAGGCCGACATCTACCCCCACAGCGGAGGTCAGTACGAATGGGACTCATGCGCTCCGGTGGGCGTTGCCAGCGCCGCCGGACTGCACTGCTCGCGCCTCGACGGCAGCGCACTCGCCTACAACCGACCGGATCCCTACCTGCCCGACCTGTTGGTCTGCCGAGTCGAACATGCGGACGCCGTGCTGGCGGTGGTGGCAGGATTCGGAGCCGACAGAGACGAGTCCGCGGAGGATTCGCAGGATGGGTGAACCAAGGTGGGTGAACCAAGGTGAGTGAACCGACAGGTGACCGCGAGCGGTGGGCCTTCACGACCGAGGGTCCCTGGCAGGTCGACGAGGCCGATCTCGCATGGCTGTCGGGTATCGACGTGCTGCGTGCCAGCACACGGGCCCAGGTCCCCCTGCTGACGGCGCGGCGGCGACTGCCTGACCTCGGGCGCCTGACGACGGTCAGCCTCCGCCTCGGCAGCGCGCTCTCCGGTTGGGTCCTGTTCGACCGTCGCCGCGGTGGGGACCGCTCCATCGCAGGGCTCTCTCGTCGTTTGAGGATCGCGGCGGAGCACCTGGGGCCCACCTACATCAAGCTGGCGCAGATCATCTCCAGCGGAGAGGGGTTGTTCCCCGCCCCGCTGGTGGAGGAGTTCAGGCGCTGCCGCGATCAGGTGCGCGCCGAGACCTACGAGACCGTCCGCACGGTGGTGGAGGACGACCTCGGCAAGCCGCTGGAGGAGGTCTTCGCGAGCTTCGACCCGGTACCTCTCGCAGCTGCATCGATCGCGCAGGTACACGTGGCCACGTTGCGCTCCGGCGAGGAGGTCGTGGTCAAGGTCCAGCGCCCCACGATCCGCACCCAGGTGCACCGAGACGTCCGCGTCATGGCGTGGCTGGCACCGTTCCTCGTCGGTCGCATCCCCGTCGCCGCACTCGCGAACCCACCGGCGTTGGTGGAGCTGTTCGCCGAGACGATCAGCGAGGAGCTCGACTTCCGCCTCGAAGCGCAGAACATGCTCGACGTCGCCGAGACGTTCGCTTCGCTGGATCAGCGCGGATACCTGGTGGCACGCCCACACCCCGAGCTCGTGACACGACGGGTGCTGGTGATGGAGCGCCTGAGCGGGTTCGCCTTCGAGGACCTCGACTCGATGGTCGATGCCGGCATCGACACCCACGAGGTGATCCGCACCGGTGTGGTCGGGTTCACCGAAGGGGCGCTGGTGCACGGCATCTTCCACGGCGACCTCCACGCCGGGAACCTCTTCGTCACCCCCACCGGCCAGATCGCGCTCATGGACTTCGGGATCACCGCTCGACTCACCGACAGGGAGCGGGTCGCCTTCCTGCGCCTGATGCTCTCGGGAGCGGTGGGCGACATCCGCACCCAGATCGAGGCCCTGCGCGACCTCGGCGCGCTACCCCCCGACACCGATATCGACGACGTGATGAGCGAGCTCGGCCTCGACCGCGCACCTGTGGATCCGACCTCGCTCAGCCAGGAGGAGCTACTCAAGGAGATCCAGCGGGTTGTGAAAGCCCTTCTCGGCATGGGTGCACGCCTGCCCAAGGTCCTGATGCTCTACGTGAAGAACCTCGTGTTCCTGGAGGGGGCGATCGCCCTGCTCGCTCCCGATCTCGACATCGTGGGTGAGATGGCCAAGCTGTCCACCCACATGGCGACCACCCACGGCGAGCGGCTCTCGGGCGATTCGGGCATGGACCTGAGCGCGTTCGAAGCCGACAAGACGGCGATACGCAACGGCTTCGGAATCGTCGATGGCGACACGTCGAGCGCTGTGACCTACCGTGACCTCAAGGCACGACGCGACCTGATCCGCAAGCGCCTGGGCTGAAGCCCGCCCATTCCGGGCATCGAGAACCGGGAGTCCTGCCCCCTTGATGAACGACACCCAAGACAGTGCGCGCACCGAAGAGACAGCGCGCACCCAAGACACAGCGCGCACCCAAGACACAGCGCGCACCCAAGACACAGCGCGCACCCAAGACACCGTTGACGAACAAACCGCTACCGACGCCGTACCGGTGCCGGGGATACGCAACGTGGCGATCATCGCCCACGTGGACCACGGCAAGACCACCCTCGTGGACAAGCTGCTGACCCAGGCCGGCGCGATGGACCGGCGCTTCGCAGATACCGACCGGGTGATGGACTCCCTCGACCTGGAGCGCGAGAAGGGAATCACGATCCAGGCCAAGAACACCGCCGTGCGCTGGCGCACCGCCGCGGGCGACGAGGTCAAGGTCAACATCGTCGACACACCCGGCCACGCGGACTTCGGAGGCGAGGTCGAACGCGCACTGACGATGGTCGACGGTGTGCTGCTGCTGGTCGACGCATCCGAGGGGCCCCTGCCCCAGACCCGTTTCGTGCTGCGCAAGACCCTCGAGCTGCACCTTCCGGTGGTCCTGGTGGTCAACAAGGTCGACCGCAGCGATGCCCGGGTGCCCGAGGTGGTAGCCGAGGTCGAGGAGCTGTTCTTGGACCTCGACGCGCAGGTCGACCAGATCGACTTTCCGATCATCTACGCGAGCGCACGCGACGGGCGAGCAAGCGATTCCGAACCCGCCGGCGTGGCTGACCTCGACGAGGACCTGTCGGTGCTCATGGAGGTGCTGATCGATCATCTCCCCGCCCCCACTCACGACCCGGAGCATCCGTTACAGGCGTGGGTCACCAACCTCGATGCCAACGAGTTCGTCGGTCGCCTCGCCATGTGCCGTGTGCGCCAGGGCGTGATCACCAAGGGTCAGGAGGTCGCCTGGTGCGCCCGCGACGGCAGCATCACACGCCACCGCCTCGGCACGCTGTACGTGACCGAGAACCACGAGCGCGTCGAGGTGGACGAGGCGGGTCCGGGCGAGCTGATCGCGGTGTCGGGCCTGGCGGATGTGACGATCGGTGAGACGCTCGCGGACCCATCCGATCCGAGGCCCCTGCCGATCATCTCGGTCGATGATCCGAGCCTGGCGATGACCGTCGGTGTGAACACCTCCCCCATGGCCGGCCGCGAGGGCAAGCTGCTGACCGCCCGCCTGGTCAAGGGTCGCCTCGATGCCGAGTTGGTGGGCAACGTGAGCCTGCGTGTCCAACCCACCGAACGACCCGACGCATGGGAGGTGCACGCACGGGGGGAGCTCCAGCTCGCCGTGCTGGTCGAGACGATGCGCCGTGAGGGTTTCGAGCTGACCGTCGGCAAACCGCAGGTGGTCACCCGCGAGATCGACGGCACCCTGCACGAGCCGGTCGAGGCGGTCTCGATCGACGTACCCGAGGAGTACCTGGGAGCGGTCAGCCAGCTCCTGGCCACCAGGCGCGGCCAACTCGTCGACATGGTCAACCACGGCACCGGCTGGGTGCGCATCGACCAGCGTGTGCCCGCGCGTGGCCTGCTCGGGTTCCGCACCGAGTTCCTCACCGAGACCCGCGGCACAGGGATGCTGCACTCTGTGTTCGATGGTTGGGCACCGTGGTTCGGTGAGATCCGCACGCGCGACCGCGGTTCGGTGGTGGCCGATCGTGCGGGCAAGGTCACCCCGTATTCGATCGTCGCCCTCCAGGAGCGGGCCACCCTCTTCGTGGCTCCGACCGAGGAGACCTACGAGGGGATGGTCGTCGGGGAGAACTCACGGGCCGAGGACATGGACGTGAACATCTGCCGCGAGAAGCACCTGACCAACATGCGCGCAGCAGGTTCGGACAACACCCAGAAGCTCACCCCGCCCACCCGGATGTCCCTGGAGCGGGCACTGGAGTTCCTCGCCACCGACGAGTGCGTCGAGGTCACCCCCGAATCGATCCGGCTCCGCAAGGTGACCCTCGACGCGGGTGAACGGGCACGGGCCCTCAAGGCCCGCAAGGCATCGCGGGCCTGACACCGCTCTGCGGCCAGGCCCGCCAGGCCATCGGTTCGAATCCCGGGGAACAAATCCTGATAATCCCGAGTTGATTACTCGGGTATGGATGAATACGTTGGACCCATGACCAGAGCCCGCTCGGTGTTCGGGTTTCCGAATCCGGTGAACGAGAAGGCCGCACGCGTAGTGGCCACCGGAGCCACCCTCATGGCTCTCGCGGTGGCGATCCTCGGCTGGGGGTGGGTGCTGATCCCCCTCACCTACGGGTTCGTGGCGAGGGTGCTCACCGGACCGACCCTGAGCCCGCTCGGACGCTTCGCCACCGGGGTGGCCGCGCCCCTGCTCGGCCCCGCGAAGAACACCCCCGGGCCACCCAAGCGCTTCGCACAGGGAATCGGCGTCGCCTTCTCGGTGACCGCGTCGCTGCTGTGGCTCCTCGGCGCTCCCGGACCGGCCCGGATCGTGGTCGGGATGCTGGCGGTCGCGGCGTTCCTCGAAGCAGCCCTCGGCCTGTGCCTGGGATGCCGGATCTTCGCGGTGCTCATGCGCCTCGGGGTGATCCCCGAGGAGGTCTGCGAGGAGTGCAACGACCTCTCCCTGCGGATCCCGGCGCTGGCGACCACCCGGGACTGAGCAACGCACACGGAGCAACGCACCCGGGACTGAGCAACCGCCTCCAGCAGAGGACCGGCCGATACCGGAGCTCCGCTCGAATACCGCGCTCGGTCAGGGCACAGGGCCGTCGAGCACTTCGAGCCGGACCCGCCGGAAGCCCTTGCCCTTGGACTGCACCTTCGCCACGCGCAGCGCGCCGACCTCACCGGTCGATGCCACATGGGTGCCTCCATCGGCCTGACGGTCCAGCCCCTCGATGTCGACCACGCGCACCTCGGCGACCGATTCGGGGATCAGGCTCACCTTGGTACGGATCAGGCTCATGTCCGCCAGCGCGACCGCCCGCGGCAGGAAGCTGACCGTGATCGGTCGATCGCGGGCAACCTCCTCGTCGAGCGACTTCCCAAGCGCCGCAGCGAAACCGTCCGGAGGCTCCGGGAACTCGAAGTCCAGGCGACCCGACAGGGGCTCCATCCCACTACCGGTCACGAGCAGCCCGTGGTCGCGCCACATCACGCCACCGAGGATGTGCAAAGCGGTGTGGGTGCGCATGAGGCGGTGGCGGCGGTCCTGATCCACCTCTACCTGCACCACCTCGCCGACGGTCGGGGGCTCGGCACCTTCGGCCAACGTGTGGAGGATCCGGTCATGGTCAGCGGGGTCTCGGCGGACATCGGTCACCGCACGCCCGGAGATCTCCCCCAGGTCGTGCGGTTGACCACCTCCGGTGGCGTACAAGACCGTGCGGTCGAGCACCACCGACCAGCGACCCGATTCCTCCTGGGTGACCGCCTCCACGGCTGCATCACAGGTGTAGAGGTAGGCATCGGTGAGGTAGAGCTGTTCGGTCATGGCTTGAGTCTGGCCTACTCTGCCCCCGATGCGCCTCGTGATCGCACGCTGCACGGTCGACTACCAGGGGCGCCTCGCCGCCCACCTACCCGAAGCGGTGCGCCTGATCATGGTCAAGGCCGACGGATGTGTGGCGATCCACGCGGACGGCGGTGCGTACAAGCCGCTCAACTGGATGAACGCGCCCAACACCCTTACCGAGGAGGGCGACACCTGGACGGTCACCAACCCGGCCCAGGAGTCCCTGGTGATCACACTGCACGAGGTGATCGCTGAACACAGCGCCGAATTGGGTGAGGACCCGGGGCTCATCAAGGACGGGGTCGAGGCCCACCTACAGGAGCTGCTCGCCGCGGACCCCACGAGGCTCGGGGCGAATCTGGAGCTCGTGCGCCGCGAGTACCCCACCGACATCGGGCCGGTCGACCTCATGTGCCGGGACCCAGAAGGGACACCGGTCGCGGTGGAAGTGAAACGCCGCGGGGAGATCGACGGGGTGGAACAGCTCACCCGCTACCTCGAACGACTCGAACGCGACCCGATCCTGCGCGGTATCAAAGGCGTGTTCGCTGCACAGGTGGTCAAACCGCAGGCCAGGGTGCTCGCCGAGAGCCGGGGGATCCGCTGGGTGGAGATCGACTACGACGCCCTGCGGGGGATCGAACGACCCCAGATGAGCTTGTTCTGACCGCTCCCGGATACGGGCTCCGCCGAGCACGGCGGGGGGGCTCCGCCAAATCCGCATCTTGGGTAGTTACCCTTGACTACCGGTCGACCGGTGGTCCGACGCGTCGCGTGGGCCAGGGCCCGCACCGTGCGGTGCGGTTCGGGTTCGAGGAATGAGTGACCAGAAAGACCTGAGGCGTGGACTCACCTGACGCAGTCGACAGTGCGACGAGGCTCGAGAGTGGATCCACCGTGACCGACCAGCCCTCCGACAGCCCACCGGCCACCGGTTCACCAGTCGTCGAGCCCCCTACCGAAACGTCACCTGTCGCAGTGCCCGTCACCAGGGGGAACGTCGCGGTGAAACGCAAACGTCCGAGGCGCTGGCCCCGACGGCTCGCAGTCACCCTGTCGATCCCGCTGGGGATCCTCGCCATCGTCGTCGCCGCCTGGGGGATCGACACCTGGATCAGCGGCGACAACGTGGCGCGCAACACCGAGTTGGCCGGTACCACCGTCGGCGGTATGGACCAGGCGCAGCTGACCGATGTCGTCGACACCCTCGCGGGGGAGCTACCCGGCACCGAGGTCGACATCGACACCGGAGATCTCCAGCTCACCACCACCGCAGGCGAGCTGGGACTCGGCATCGACACGGACGCGACCGTCGCCGGCGTGCTCGAGCGTGGAACCGACGCTCCGCTGTGGCAACAGCCCTTCGAGTGGGTCGGATCCTTCTTGACCCCCCGAGCTGCTCCGGTGGAGCTCAGCACCGACCTGGAGGTGATGGGTGCGGCCATCACCTCGCTCGAAGGCGACGCGCGCACCGCTGCGGTGGAGCCGGCCCTCGTCGTGGCCGATGGTGCCGCTTCGCTCGCACCCGGCCAGGATGGGATCGAGTTGAGCACAGCAGCGGTCGTGGAGGGCCTCCCGAGGACGCTGTCCGACGTGAGCCAACCGATCACCGTGCGGGCCGAGAGAACCGTGGTGGCCCCCGACATCGCCGACGAAGCGGTCGGCGCGCTGGTCGATCAGGCCAACGCCCTCGGAGGGCGGACCATAACCGTGAAGGCTGGAGAGCAGACCTTCGAGCTCGAGGGCGCCTCGATCCTGCACGGTGCGGCCGTCGACATGGAATCAGGTCAACCGACCCTGACGATCTCCGACGAGGTGATTGGCCAACAGATCGTGTCGGTGCAGCAGTCCTACGCGAACCCCACCGACGTCACCTTCGTCGCGGGTGGTGCAGGCCTGGTCCCCCAGGCCGGCCACGACGCCCAGGTGTGCTGCGGTGAGGGTGCGGTCCCACTGATCGTGCAGGCGATCCTCGATGGCGCTGAGGAGGTCGAGGTGCCCACTCGCACCTACACCGCGGCCGAAGGACTCGAGTGGGCCCAGGGCCTGGGGGTCGACCAGGTGGTCGCCGAGTTCACCACCCCACACCCCGCCGGTCAGCCGAGGGTCACCAACATCCACACGATCGCCGATCGGATACGGGGCACCCTGATCGCCCCGGGCGAGACGTTCTCGGTGAACGACCTGACCGGTCCACGCACCCGCGACAAGGGCTACGTCGCCGCACCGGCGATAGTCAACGGCGAGCACGTCCAGGACGTCGGCGGCGGCGTCAGCCAGTTCGCCACGACACTGTTCAACGCCGCCTTCTTCGCAGGGTTGCCCATACCCGAATACAAGATGCACTCGGAGTACATCTCGCGGTACCCCTATGCCCGCGAAGCGACGATGTTCTACCCGAGCGTCGACCTCAAGATCACCAACGACACCCCGTACGGAATCGTGATCTGGCCCACCTACACAGACTCATCGATCACGGTCCAGCTCTGGTCCACCCCATACGCCAAAGGCGAGGAGGCCGGCAAGACCAAGTCCGGGGGGTGCGGATCGGTCACCACCACGCGCAGGACCACCTACCCCGACGGCCAGACAGCGGACGACACCTTCCGCGCCAGCTACCGTTGCTGAGCGCGGCGCCAGAGCACTGACTGCCGCTTCGTTCGGGGGCACACATGGCAGACGACTCCTCCACCGGGGACGGCGACGGTTGGGATCCGGGGATCGAATACGAACCGCGCATGAGCGACAGCGATGCGCTCATGTGGAACATCGAAAAGGACCCGATGCTCCGCTCGACGATCACCACGGTGGTGTTCCTCGACGGCGAGGTTCCCCATGACGATCTCCGCGCGGCGATCGACCGTCTGAGCCGGGCCGTTCCCCGGCTCCGCCAGAGGGTGCGCGGCAACCCCTACTCGCTCGCCCCACCGCGCTGGGAGGTCGACCCGAACTTCGACCTCGACTACCACCTGCGCTTCGTGCGCGCGCCGGGCAACGGGACGCCCAGGGAGGTCCTGCGCCTCGCCGAGCCGATAGCGATGCAGGGCTTCGACCGGGCGAGACCCGTGTGGGAGACCACCTACGTCACCGACTGCGCCGAGGGTTCCAGCGCGTTGATCCTCAAGATCCACCACTCGGTCACCGACGGCGTCGGTGGGGTCCGCCTCATGCTCGAGTTGTTCGACCTCGAGATCGACCCGCCACTGCGCCCACAGCCCCCCGAGCCGACCGTCAACGTGCTCAACCAGGCGCAACGCTTCGCGGATGCGTTCGTGCACCAGGCGCGCACCCAGGGCGCCGTGGCTACCAACATCGCCAGGGAGGCCGGCAACGCCGCCCGCTCCGCCCTGCGCGGACCGGTGAGCTCCGTGGAGGCTGCGACCCGCATGACCGAATCGGTCGGTCGGCTCCTCGCCCCCGCCGACAAGCCCCTCGGCCCCGAGCTACAGGGACGTTCCCTGTCGACGCACTTCGAGTCGATGCAGCTACCGCTGGGCCCGATGAAGGAGGCCGGCCATGCGGCCGGAGGTCGCCTCAACGATGCGTTCGTCGCAGGCGTGATCCTGGCGCTCAAGCGGTACCACCTCGCACTGGGCTCCGACACCGAGATGCTGCGGATGGGCATGCCGATCAACATCCGCACCGAAGCTGGTGCCGCAACCGCCGGCAACGCCTGGGTGCCCGCCCGATTCCCGATCCCCGCCAACAGCGAGGACCCGCTGACGGTGCTGTGCGAGACCCAACAACGCCTGGCACAGGTGGTCGAGGAGCCGGCGTTCGCGCTCGTCGAGCCGCTGTCGTCGGTGCTGAACAGGCTGCCCACCACGGTGACCACACAGGTGTTCGGCTCGATGATGCGCGGGCTCGACTTCCAGGCATCGAACGTGCCGGGTTCACCGGTGCCGATGTACCTGCTCGGCAGACCCGTGCAGAGCATGGTCCCGTTCGGACCGATGGCGGGTGCCGGTGCGAACATCACCCTGTTGAGCTACCAGCAGGACCTCAACATCGGGGTCAACACAGACCCCGCTGCGGTGACCGACCCCGGCCTGTTCATGACGTGTCTGGCCGAGTCCTACGCCGACATCATGTCCGTGACCCCCTGAGCACGCAGTTCGTATCCCCGGCCGCGGAGCTCCCCGGAGGTGGGGTCACAGGCGCGACCCGCGTAGTGTCGCAACCGTGAACACCCGGGACGTGGCAGTGGTGGGCGCCGGGCCCGCCGGCACCGCTGCGGCCACCACCCTCGCCGAGGCCGGCGTGGACGTGGTGGTCGTGGACAAGGCCGTGTTCCCGCGGGACAAGATCTGCGGTGACGGGCTCACGGCCCTGGCGCTGCGGCTCCTCGAATCCCTCGACGTCGATCCGGGCCACCTCGAGAACTGGCGTTGGGTGCAGCGGTGCATCGTGCGCTCCCCCAGCGGACACACCTGCCGACTCCCCCTGCCCCATGGGCATGGGCACCACGCTGCGGTCGTCCCGCGACTGGACCTCGATTCGCTGCTCGTCGAGCGTGCCACCAAGGCGGGTGCGGAGGTCCGCCAGGGTACGTCGGTGACAGACGTCGTGGAGCACCGCGAAGCCGTCACGGTGTACCTGGAGGACTCCGAGCCGATCGAGGCACGGTGGCTCGTAGCCGCTGACGGCATGTGGTCCCCGGTGCGCAAGCACCTGGGACTCGCAGAGCCTGGGTACCTGGGAGAGTGGCACGCGTTCCGCCAGTACTTCTCCAACGTCACCGGCACTGCCAGTGAGGAGCTGGCGGTGATCTTCGAGGCCGACCTGCTGCCTGGGTACTTCTGGTCGTTCCCGTTGCCGGGCAACCGCGCCAACGTCGGTTTCGGCGTCCAGCGCGGCGGCAAGGTACCGGTGCCCCAGATGAAGGAGCTGTGGCCCGACCTGCTGGCCAGACCCCACGTGCGGGAGCTGTTGGGCAACGCCTCGGTGCCGGAGGGAACCCACCGCGCGTGGCCGATCCCGGCGCGGATCGACACCGCCGTGGCGGCGAGCACGCGAACCCTGTTCGTCGGCGACGCCGTGGGAGCGTGTGACGTGATGACCGGTGAGGGCATAGGCCAGGCGCTGCTCAGCGGGGTCATCGCCGCCGAGGAGATCCAGCGCGTAGGCCCCACCGGTTCGGGTGCCGCGGGGGCCTACGCAGCGCGCATCGCCGGCGAACTGGTGGCCGACCACCGGATGTCCGCACTGCTGGTTCGTGCGCTCAAGCACCGCAAGGGAGCGCGCACCGCGGTCCGCCTCGCTGGCCTCACCCCCTGGACCCGACGCAACTTCGCTCGTTGGCTCTTCGAGGACTACCCGCGGGCGCTCATCTGTACGCCCCGACGGTGGCACCGGGGGATGTTCACACCACCGGGCAGCTACGCGGACGCTCCCTGAGCTGTATCGGCCCAACCGGTCCGAGGAAACGCTGCCGGCCGAACGGAGCGGAGGAAACTGGGCCGACGGAGCTGTGCCCGTCACCGGACATCCGCCGCGCAGCACGTCGCAGGTAACGTGACGCGGATGCAGACCGCTCTGACCGAAATGCTCGGCATCGAACACCCGGTGATGCTCGCTGGTATGGGGGGTGTGTCCTACAGCCGGCTCTGTGCAGCGGTATCGGAGGCAGGCGGGTTCGGCTGCCTGGGCGCGTCGACGATGAGCGACGACACGATGGTCCGTGAGATCGCGGCGGTTCGGGAACTGACGGAGCGGCCCTTCGGCGTCGACCTGCTCACCGCGGCTCCACAGGACATGCCCTCGAAGGTGCAGGCGATCATCGACGGCGGTGCATCGGTGTTCGTCGCAGGACTCGGCGTGCCCCGCGAGGTCGTGGACCAGTGCCACGAACAGGACGTCCTGGTCATCAACATGTGCGGCAAGGTGCACCACGCCGTCGACGCAGTCGAGGCGGGCTGTGACGTGGTCGTCGCACAGGGCACCGAGGCGGGAGGCCACACAGGTCGCGTCGCGACCCTCCCACTGGTGCCGATGATCGTCGATGCAGTCGGCCCGGAGGTGCCGGTGGTGGCCGCAGGAGGGATCTTCGACGGCCGTGGCCTCGCGGCAGCACTCGTGCTCGGCGCGGCAGGGGTCTGGGTCGGGACGCGCTTCATCGCCACCCCCGAGGCCCGGTCGGTCATCGGTTACAAGGAGCGGATCCTCGACTCCGACGAGACCTCCACCCTGGTCACACGGGCATACACGGGAAAGACCTGCCGGGTGCTGAGCACCAGCTACGCCGATGCGTTCGAGCGTGCGGGTGGCAAGGCGGATCCCTTCCCCGCCCAGTACCTCAAGTCCCTCGACGACGGGGTGAACCACCTCGGCGGCGACGAGGACACCGACGGGGTGGACCCCGACAAGGAGTTCATGCCCGCCGGCCAAGCGGTAGGGGCGATCGGATCGCTGGTTCCCGCCGGCGACATCGTGGAATCGATGGTGAACGAGGCCGACGCGGCACTCGCCATGATCTCCGCCTGAGCACCCGGAAATAGGCCTACGAGGTGCCACACAGGGCGGATCTACCCGTTCGGAAGGCCCCTGTGGCTATCAGGCGGTGCACTTTGCTAGCATCTCAAGAGCTGTGAACTGCCCGAATGGGCCCGACCTGGGGGCTTGAATGACGGATCGCCGTCGATCGCCATCGAAACGCCGCAACATCTGGAGAGCCGCACTGGTCACCGTCGTGGCCGTGCCCGCACTGTTGGCTGCGCTGAGCGCACCCTCGGGCGCCCAGGACCCACCCCCCACCACCACTCCCCCGGACGCGAACTTCACCTTCGCCGGGTTCAGCACCACCGGTGAGCCGCTCACCACAGGCACGATCGTGACCGGTCAGGTGGCCTACTGCACCAACGCCAACGGCCTGGGCTCCGAGCTCTACTTCAACGCAACCGGGCCCGAGGGTGTATCGGTGCGCCACGCGACCGTGTCGCCGATGGTCATCCCGATCCACATCGGGGTGGCCACCGTTGTCGACCCGACCAACGAGGAACCCCTCGCAGACGACTTCGTGACCGTCGGGGTCGTCGAGGGAACACCGGCACCGTTCGGTTCGGTAGGTCCATCCGAGGCCACCTACGGTGGTCTCGCCGTCGGCAAGAGCGGCGTCGGCGTCATGTCGTTCACCTACGGCTCCCAGGACTCCGACTGCACCGAGTCCAACGTGATGCCGATCCTCGAGCCGATCATCGGCGGCCAGCTGCCGACGCCTCCCACCACTGCGCCGGCCACCAGCACGACCACCGAGGCGCCCACGACCACGGCGGCGCCGACCACCACCACCGAAGCACCCACGACCACCGAGGCGCCGACCACCACCACCGAGGCGCCCACCACCACCGAAGCACCGCCGCAGTAGCACTAGCACCGCTCTAGCACTAGCACCGCACGAGCAGCACCACTGGCAGCGCGGCTTAGCAAAGCAGCAGCGGACAGCAGCGCGTAGGGCCGTGGAGGCTCGGAGCGATCAGCCCACCACGCTCGGGCCGGCCGTGGTCCCAGGCTGGATCAGCCGGCGAGTTCCTTGACCTTGGCCACCATGTCGGCCATCGCGTTCAGGTCGCCGGCGATCGGTTCGATGTTGAGGATCGTCACCCCGGCCTCCCTGTACTGCGCGATCCGCTCGGCCAGGTAGGCCTCGTCGCCACACAACGACGTCTCTTCGAGGAACGACGTGGGCACGGCCTCGGCAGCCTCGGCCTTCTTGCCGTCCAGGTACAGGTCCTGGATCTCCTTGGCCTCGGCCTCGTACCCGTAGCGGGTGAAGAGCTGGTTGTAGAAGTTCTTCTCCCGGGCACCCATGCCGCCCACGTACAGGGCGACCATGCCCGCGGAGAACCGCCGGATCGGGGCCACGTCGGCCTCCTTGCCGATCGACAGCAGCCCGCCGGCCATCACCTCGAGTGGACCCAGATCCGCACTGCGCTTGGCGAAGCCGGCTTCCAGGTCGGCACCCCACACATCTGCTGCGCGCGAGGGATGGAACAGGATCGGCATCCAGCCGTCGGCCAGCTCGGCTGTCATCTGCACGTTCTTGGGACCCAGCGAAGCCACGTGGATGGGAATGCGTGAGCGGACCGGGTGCGTGATGATCTTGAGGGCCTTGCCCAGCCCGGTGCCCTGCTCCGGTGGCAGGGGCAACTGGTAGTAACGCCCGTCGTGTTCGACCGGTTCCTCGCGGGCCCACACCTTGCGGCAGATGTCGATCACCTCGCGGGTGCGCCCGATCGGCGCCGAGTAGGGCACCCCGTGGAAGCCCTCGATCACCTGGGGCCCCGACGCTCCGATGCCCAGGATCGCCCGGCCTCCGGTGAGGTCGTCGAGGCCGGCTGCGGTCATCGCCAACAGGGTCGGGGTGCGGGTGTAGATCGGCAGGATCCCCGATGCGATCTGGATCGATTCGGTCTTCGCCGCCAGGTAACCCATCAGGGTGGCGGAGTCGTACCCGTAGGCCTCCGCCACGTACACGATGTCCATCCCTGCCTTCTCGAGGGCCTGGACCTTCTGGACCGACTCCGCGAAGCCTCCCGCGTACCCGATCTGCATGCTGAGCTTCACTTGTTCCCCCTGTGCTCTGTTGGCCGCAACGACATCGAGGTGCCGTCCGGTGTCACCGTGCTGTGCGTTCTCAAGGCGTCGTGGCAGCCTTGGAGTGCGACCGTTGGTACTCCTTCGCGCCGACGAGGTGTCGGTCGTCCAGCCAGGGCACCTCGACGCCGTTGTCGAAACGGACCCGGTAGCGGATCCAGGTGAAGCCGGTGCGCAGCATCACCTTGCCGCTGGTTCCAGCGGGCACCTCGTCGAGGTCGACCGCTGCGACGACCTTCTCCTTGGCCTTGAACGTTCGTGGTCCGGATTCGTCGGTCACGCCATCAAGCTATCCGTCGGACACCTCCCGGGCAGAACCCACCGGGCCACCAGCAACCAGCTCTGCGCACCCCGACGAGCCGACGCCTCGTGGACCTATCGGTCGACGCCCGGTTCCCTGGGCAGGCCCAGGACCTTCTCCGCGATGATGTTGCGCTGCACCTCACCGGTTCCCCCGCCGATCGTCAACGCCGGTGCGAACAGGTACCCGAAGTGCCACAACGCCCCGTCGCTTCCCAGCGGGCCCGCCCCAGAGGTCATCCCGCCGGTACCGGCGAGGTCTTTGGCGAGCGCCATGATGTGCTGGCCGTGTTCGTCCGCGAGCACCTTGCGCACCGATGCCTCGGGCCCCGGGGCCTCCCCCCGGATCGCCGCGGTGACCGTCCGCAGGCGGATGAGCCGCAGGATCTCCGCTTCGGTCCACATCTGCGCCGCGCGCTGGCGCAGATGTGGGTCGCCCACACCACCCTGATCCCGGATCACGCTCACGAGGTCCCCGGCGGTGGGACCCATCCCCCACAGCGCCCCTCCACTGCTGAGCGACACCCGCTCGTTGGCGAGGGTCACCTTCGCCAGGCGCCAACCGTCATCTACGGTGCCGACCACGTTGACGTGGGGGATCCTCACGTCGTCGAAGAACACCTCGTTGAAGGTGTGCGATCCGGTCATCTCGATGATCGGGCGCACCTCTATGCCATCGGCATCCATCGGGCACACGAAGTATGTGATGCCCTTTTGGTTGGCGACGTCGCGGTTGGTGCGCGCGATCAGGATCCCGTACCGCGCGACATGGCCGAAGGAGGTCCAGATCTTCTGGCCGTTCACCACCCATTCGTCGCCGTCACGCACAGCGCTCGTGCGCAACGACGCGAGGTCACTGCCCGCCTCGGGCTCGCTGAAGAGCTGGCACCAGATGTCCTGCGCTGAGAGCAGCCGTGGGAGATAGCGCTGCTGCTGCTCTTCGGTACCCGCCGCCAACAGGGTGGGTCCCGCCCACCCGATGCCGATCTGGTTCTCGGGCCGGCGCACACCGGCGCGACGCAGTTCCTCGTCGATGATTATCTGGTGGATCGGATCCGCGTCCAGGCCGTAGGGCTCTGGCCAGTGCGGTGCCACGTATCCCGATTCCGCGAGGTCGACGTCGCTCGGTCGGGGATGCGTCTCCAGCCATCCGCGGACCTCCAGGCGTCTCGGGTCGTCGTCGGGGGGCATCTCGAAGTCCATGGGAGCCGAAGCTAACCGCGGGGCGGCACCGACAACCCGACGTCGGGGTCCCTGCGCAGCGTTGCCTATGCTGGCGAGCCTGTACGGCAGCTCATATCAGGGGGACACGATGGCCGGATGGAATTTCGCGGAGCTGTGGGAGGCCGTAGCGCAGCGATTCGGCGAGCACACCGCTCAGGTCCAGGGTGATCACAGGATCACCTGGGCCGAGACCGACGCCAGAGCCAACGGACTCGCCCGCTTCCTGCTCGACGCGGGTGCGGTGCACCAGGACAAGGTGGCGCTGTACCTCTACAACGGCCCGGAGTACATGGAGACGGCGTTCGCCGCCTACAAGGCCGGTCTCGTGCCGGTGAACACCAACTACCGCTACCTCGACGACGAGCTCGCCTACCTGTGGGACAACGCCGATGCGTTCGCAGTGGTGTTCCACTCCTCGTTCGTCGACCGGGTGGAAGCGGTGCGCGACCGGGTGCCCGGGGTGAAGATCTGGTTGTGGGTCGACGACGGCCATGGGACATGCCCCGACTGGGCCACCCCGTATGAGGACGCTGCGGTGCCCACCGATGGGCCCGTCATGGGCGAGTGGGGCCGTTCGGGTGACGACATCCTGATGATCTACACCGGCGGGACCACCGGTATGCCCAAAGGTGTGATGTGGCGCCAGGACGACCTGATCCGCGTGGTGTGCGCCACCGGCAACGCACTGCTCAGCGAGGACCCCGAGTCAGTCGGCGGCGCCGAGGGCGCGATCGCCTCCCTACCCGCCGCAGGGTCACCGGGTCTGCCGGCGTGTCCGCTCATGCACGGCACCGGATGGTTCACCGCCAACCTGTTCTGGACCCAGGGCGGCTCCATCGTCACCCTCACCGAGCGCCAGCTCGACATAGACGAACTGCTCGACACCATCGAGTCCGAGAAGGTCGGCGCACTCACGATCGTCGGCGACACCTTCGCCCGCCCGATCGTCGCCGCACTCGACGCGGAGCCCGACCGCTGGGACCTCTCCAGCCTCGTGGTCATCACGTCTTCGGGTGTGATGTGGAGCGAGCAGACCAAGCAGGGCCTTCTCGGCCACCATCCGGGGATGCTTCTCGTCGACGCTTTCAGCTCCTCGGAGGCGATCGGGCTGGGCCAGTCGATCTCGAGTGCGGGCAACGAGGAGAAGACAGCGCACTTCAGCCTCGGAGCCGGCTCACAGGTCTTCGACGACGACGGCAAGCCGGTGGAACCCGGTTCGGGAGCGCGCGGGCGCATAGCGGTGCCGGGCCATGTGCCGATCGGCTACTACAAGGACCCCGAGAAGTCCGCTGCGACCTTCGTGGAGTTCGACGGCGTGCGGTACTCCATGCCCGGTGACTACGCGACCGTGGAGGCCGACGGGAGCATCACGCTGTTGGGGCGGGGCTCGGTGTGCATCAACACCGGCGGCGAGAAGGTCTTCCCCGAAGAGGTCGAAGAGGCGCTCAAGCTGCACCCGACGGTCGCGGATGCCGTGGTGGTAGGGGTGCCCGACGACCGCTTCGGTCAGGCGATCACAGCGGTGGTGGAGCCGACCAACGCAGCGGTCGACGAGGACGTGCTGATCGCGCACGTCAAGGAGCACCTGGCTGCCTACAAGGCACCCAAGCGGGTGCTCGAGGTCGACACGATCGGGCGTGCCCCCAACGCGAAGGTCGACTACAAGCGGCTGACCGCCTGGGCATGCGACCAGCTGGGACTCGCCGGTTGACCCTGGCCCGCCGGGCGGACGTGTGCCCTCACGGGACCGCTCCGGTTGGCCCACGGCAGCACGGCCGTCCTAGCGTGGCCCACCAGAGCGTCCGGCATGCATGGTCGGCCAAACACTCCCCGGAGGACAACCAATGAGTGATCTCGGATTCGACGGCCAGGTTGCGATCGTCACCGGAGCCGGTGGCGGGCTGGGCCGGTCCCACGCGCTGGAGCTGGCGCGCCGTGGAGCGCGCGTCGTCGTCAACGACCTCGGCGGCACCGTAGACGGCACCGGTGGGAGCGACTCGGCGGCACAGAAGGTCGTCGACGAGATCACCGCCGCTGGCGGCGAGGCGGTGGCCGACCACAACTCGGTGGCCACACCCGAGGGTGGCGCCGCGATCGTGCAGAGCGCGCTCGATGCATTCGACACGGTCGACATCGTCATCAACAACGCGGGCATCCTGCGCGACAAGACCTTCCACAACATGACCCCCGAGCTGCTCGAGCCGGTCATCGCGGTGCACCTGCTCGGCGCGTTCTACGTGACCCAGCCGGCGTGGGTGATCATGCGCGAGAAGGGCTACGGCCGGGTCGTAAACACCAGCTCCAACTCTGGACTGCTCGGCAACTTCGGACAGGCCAACTACGGCGCCGCCAAGCTCGGCCTGGTCGGGTTCACCAGGGTGCTTGCAAACGAGGGCAAGGCCAAGGGCATCCGGGCCAACGCGATCGCGCCTGTGGCCAAGACCCGCATGACCGAGGATCTCCTGGGCCCTCTCGGCGACAAGCTGGAGCCCGCCGAGGTCACCCCCACGGTGATCTACCTCGCACACGAGGATTGCCCGGTCAACGGCGAGGTCTACTCGGTCGCCGGCGGCGTCGTTTCGCGCTACTTCATCGGGCTCACCCAGGGCTGGTACTCCGAGGGCCACAGCGCCGAGGACGTGCGCGACAACTTCGAGCAGATCCGCGACGAGGCCGACTACCTGGTGCCCGAAGATCCCTCCGGTGAGCTCAAGAAGCTCCTCGAGACCCTCCAGTAGCCCTTCACCCAGCGGGTCGACCGGCAGAGTCCGATCCGTCCACCGCCTTGCCGGTGGCGACGTCGATCTCCTTGCCGGTGACCACGTCCACAGCCGTCTTCTCCGCGGAGTACGTGAGCTTGATCCGCTGGAAGCGCAACTCCACGTACTTGTACACGGGTATCGCGGCGGCGAACGAGATGATCCACACCAGCACCGCCCTGGCCAGTAGCTGTGCCGTGGAACCCTCGTCGGGGATCAACGCGAACGCGACCATGATGCCCAACCCGTGCCAGATGTACAGCGAGTAGCTGAGCCGCCCCACGTAACGGAACGGCCCCCAGGCGAGGAAGCTGTTGACCTTCCACTCCTTCACCCTCGCCATCGCGAGCACGAAGGGCATCGAAGCCCAGATCACCACCGTGTGGCCGTACTGGATGAAGAACACCCCGCTGTGGGGAGCACCGGGGCTGTAGGTCTCGGTCGTGGGTCCCCCAGGCCCCACGACCTTCGCGGTGTAGGTGTCGAAGAGCTGTGGATAGCCCTCCCAGTACGGAAGGCCGAGCCGCTCGAAGAGGTGCGCCGAGGACAGCATCGTGA
>JBKEAI010000315.1:0-3361 GCA_047972145.1 Microthrixaceae bacterium | reverse complement strand
GCACATCTCAGGGGTGCACGGCGATGCATCCGAGGTGCTCTCCAAGGGAAACCAGGTAGCGTTCCGCATCCGCAACGGACACAAGGGTCCGGTCGCGGTGGATGTACGTTCTCTGTCACGCACAGGAGCTTGAGCCTCGCTGCGGCAGTGACCTATCCGGGGAGGGTGACAGGTGCACCTAGATGCGATCTGGCGTTATCCGGTCAAGTCGATGATCGGCGAGCCCATCGGCTCGGCGATGCTTCAGACCGAGGGTCTCCTGGGGGACCGGGGCTGGGCGACGCGCGACGAGGTCCGGGGAGGGATCAGGGGCGCGAAGAAGATCGGTGGGCTCATGCGCTTCGCGGCGCGCTACGAAAGCGAACCCACGCCGGATGCCCCGGTCAAGGCGGTGACGATCACCCTTCCCGACGGCACGGAGGTATCCAGCACCGATCCGTCGGTCGCGGCGGTGGTCTCCGGTGCCCTCGACCACGAGGTGACCCTCTGGCCGCTGCAACCACCCGAGGATCTCGACCACTACCGCCGGGGTGCTCCCGACCACGACGACCTTCTCGAGGAGGTGCGTGACATCTTCGGGCGGGAGTCCGACGAACCGTTGCCCGACTTCTCGATGTTCCCACCCGAGGTGATCGAGTTCGAATCACCCCCCGGTACCTATCTCGACGCCTACCCGATCCTGGTGATGACCACCGCCGCGTTCGACGCACTGAGTCAGGCGCTTCCCGATTCGGTGATCGATGTGAAGCGGTTCCGGCCCAACCTGGTGATCGACGCTGGTGACTCCACCGGACATCCCGAGCTGAACTGGACCGGCCGCACTCTGGCGGTGGGAGAGGTCGAGCTCGAGATGGTGAACGCCTGTCAACGCTGCGTGATGATCACCCGGGAGGTCGACGATTCGATACCCGTGGACCGTGCCGTCCTGAGACACGTGGTGCGCGACCTCGACCAATTGGTCGGTATGTACGCGACGGTGAGCAGCCCCGGAACCGTGTGCACCGGGGATCCCGTCGAACTGCGCTGAGGTACGGCCGGCTGGGCGGTGTTGCTCAGAAGGGCGGTGTTGCTCAGGAGGGCCGTGTTGCTCGGAAGGGAGGTGTTGCTCAGAAGGGCGGTGTTGCTCAGCGGGGCAGGTCGGCCTCGCCGAACGACGAGCGGAGCCCGAGCTTCGCGGGGTTCAGGATTCCGTTCGGATCGAGTGCCGTCTTGATGCCGCTCAACACCCCGTGGGCGGGCCCCATCGCCCTGCGCAGCCACTCGCCGCGCTGCAACCCGATTCCGTGGTGATGGGATACGGCACAACCCGCGTCGAGCGTGGCGCCCTGTCCGGCACTCCACATAGCGCGGTGCAGCGCTGCCTTGGACTCGATCGTGTTCTCCTCGGGCTTGCCGGCGAAGGTGAAGTACAGGCACGCACCGTCGGTGTAGCTGTGGCTGGCGTGTGCGGATGCTGCGAGGCAGCCCGGCACCGCGGTCATCGCGTCGACCGCAGCGTGATACGCACGCGGCAGCACCGACCACGGCCCTGCTACCTCCATCGTGTCGACCACGAGACCACCATCGATCAGCGCTTCGAGCTGGCTCACGTCGTTGCGCTTGGTGAGCCAGTGCTCCACGACCTCTTCACCGAGCGGTTCGGCCGCGGTTCCGTCGCGGTCGTGCGCCTCGTCGCGGGCCACAGAGATCATCGCATCGACGATCGTCGCGTCGCCTTCGTCGAGTGCAATGACCACGGAGCGCTCGGTACCCAGGTGGTAGTTGCGGTCCGACTCCACGCCGTCGTAGAGGCGCAGGACCGCCGGGGTGGCACCACGGCGCAGAACCCGACGGCAGAAGTCGAGCCCGTCGTCGACGGTGGAAAACGACCACGCGGTGCTCATGGTCGCCTCCGGTGCCGGGTGTACCCGCAGTCGTGCAGAGGTGATCACGCCGAGGGTCCCCTCGGAGCCGACGAAGAGCTGGTTGAGGTCGGGACCGGTAGCTTGGCGGGGCGCACCACCGGTGCTGATGGTGGTTCCGTCTGCCAGAGCGACGTCGAGGCCGACGACCATGTCCTCGATCTTGCCGTAGCGCGTCGAGAGCTGGCCCGCACCGCGGCATGCCAACCACCCTCCGACGGTGGACAGGGTCATCGACTGGGGCCAGTGCCCACAGGTGAGCCCGTGGCTGTCGCGCAGCTCGGCTTCGAAGTGGTCTCCGAAGGTGCCTGCTGCCACATCGACGACGAGTGACTCGTCGTCCAGATCACCGATGCCGGCGAGTCGGCACAGGTCCAGTTGTACTCCACCGAACAGCGGCACCGAAGCGCCGAGCACCCCCGAACGTCCTGCCGAAGGGGTCACCGGGATCCGTTCCTCGTTGCAGATCGCGAGCACCTCGGCCACCTGTGACGCATCGTTCGGACGCACCAGAGCGGATGCCGACGCGGGCGTGTGGCCGTCGGTGGCCCAGGTCATCGCCAGGGGCCACCAGTCACGTCCCTCGTCGGCCAGCACAGCACTGTCGCGTTCGACCAGTGCGCCTGTGGCGGCGAGGCGGGCGGCCACCGCGTCGGACACCTCGACGGGTTGGAGCGATGTCTGGCGCTGTGCGTCACCCGCCCCGCCGGCGATCGGGATGGCCGGGGTGGGCGCGCCTGGTCCGAGTTCCATAGGTGCTCCAGTGTGCAGTGCCACCGCTTCGGTGGCAGTGGTCGATCAGGTTCCGGAGGATACCGGTGCGCTCCTACCCGCCACCCCGATTCCGAGCCCGGCGAGGGTGGTCTCGGGCAACTCGGCTGCTGCGCGCTCGCGTTCGATGGAGGCCAGGTACTCGGCCACCTCGGACTCGATGCGCTCGGGATCCCAGTCGAGCTCGGCGGCCATGAGCTCGGCCGTGCGCCTCGCGGCCGCCAGAGAGTCGTCGCGGGCGAAGATCCTTGCGCGGGTACGTCTCGACAGCACGTCCGTGATCGACCCGGCCATCTCGTAGCGTGCGGCGAACACGGCCTCCGCGTCGACATAGGGCAGGCCTGCCACAAGTGTGTTGCCGAGGGCAGGGTCCTTTTGGATCATCGCCATCACCGCACGTGCCTCACCGCCGTAGCGCGACGCGAGGTGCTCGGCCACGTGGGCGGGTACGGCGGGGAACACCTCGAGGGCATCGAGGACCGTGTCATGGCCCGCCGCGCCGATCAGTGGCATGCGCGCGGTCGAACGGGCCGGCCAGCCATCGACGCCGACGTCGGCTGCGTGCACATGTTCGATCACCTCGTCGACTGTGTCCGCGGCCATCTCGCGGTAGGTGGTGAGCTTGCCCCCGGTGATCGTGACGAGCCCTGAATCGGATCGCCTGACGCGATGCATGCGGGACAGGTCCG
>JBKEAI010000237.1:0-3792 GCA_047972145.1 Microthrixaceae bacterium | reverse complement strand
GGCGATCACCTGCTCGGGGTCGGCCCCCGATGACGACTCACCCTGTGCCATGGGGCCTGTTGAGCTTGCGGTCACACCATCTCCCTCTATCTGGCTCCCTCTGGTTGGCCCCCCTGGTTGGACAGCCTCGCCGAGGCGAGCATAGGGGTCGGTTTCGTAACAGGTGTGACGGTCATGCGTCACTTACTTTGCATTTAGGTTACAAACTGAACCACACTCTCCCGTCATGAATACACGACGTACCATTTCAACTATCACTGTGACCATCGTCGCAGCGATCGCACTGTCTGCCTGCAACGGCGTCCCCGACAACTTCGCCGGCGCGGTGTCCGATGGGGGCCTCGCTCGGCTCCGGGCATGTGAGTCCGGCGGCAACTACCAGGCAGTGAGCCGAAACGGCAAGTACCGGGGGGCCTACCAGTTCTCCCGAAGCACCTGGAACGCCACGGCGCGGCGTCACTACCCCTTCCTCGAGGGAATCGACCCTGCCCAGGCCACCACATGGGACCAAGACCGCATGGCCCGCGCGCTATGGGCCACCGGAGGCCCCCGCAACTGGCCGGTGTGCAGCCGGCGCGTCTGAACGGTCCGCACTCCCCCACGACGGCCACACGGGTGATCCAACCCGTGTGGCCGTTGTGCTGATGAGCGTCTATCCTCGGCACCCGCCCAGCGCTTGTAGCTCAATTGGATAGAGCATCTGACTACGGATCAGAAGGTTGGGGGTTCGAGTCCCTCCAAGCGCGCTGAGATTCCCTGCAATAGAGCGGATCGGCCGTTTGCCTGAGGATCCTCTCCCCCACTCGGCAATCTGTTGGCAATCCAGCGGGCCTACCTCACCGAGGAGGCTTGCCATGCGAGGGCACATTCAGCAACGGGGGAAGAACAGCTGGCGGATCGAGGTCTACGTCGGCCGCGACGTGTCGGATACCAAACGGGAGGCCGAGCGGGAGCTGTCCCGGTTGCTCGTCGAGGTCGACGAGGGACGCCATGTGGCCAGCCCGTCGATGACCCTCGACTCCAACCACTTCGTTGCGTCGGTGCTCATCGACGGCGGCATCCCGATCTCGACGGTGAGCCAAGCGGCTCGGCCACAGCCAGATGTCGACGACGCTGAACATCTACACCCACGCCACGCACAGCGACCACGCCACGAACGATCCTGGCGCGCACACCTTTGCAGGTTCCCCTACGGGAACCTGCGGGATGGTCGTCCCGGTGGCGGAGGGGGACGGTAGCCACGATGCCCGACTGAGCAATCGGGACTTCTGTTTCCTGTTTCTGTGTACGGAAACAGGAAACTCGGTACAGTGACGGCGTGCACGTTGCCGCCGAGACCTCACTGTGGGATGCCTTCGAGCTCGCGCTCGACCAGGTCGACCTCGCGCATCGGTTCGCCCGGGACGTCCAGACGGGACGGCATCGCTGGGATGGGAAGGGCGAGATCGAAGGCGTGCCGGTGGTGATCGAAGTGAAGCCCATCCCGACGATCGCCGATGCCACCCGGCTGCGGCGCCGCACGACGAAGGGCCAGTACCCGGTCGTCGTCGCACGTCGTGTCTCCAAGGCCGTCGCCGCCGAGCTCGCACGTGCCGACATCGGATTCTTCGACGCTCGCGGCCGACTGCGTCTCTGGCACCGGCCGCTGCTCGTCGACACCGCCGTCGCCCTTACCGAGGTCCCGGGATCAGGTGCGCCTACCAAGCTTCGCCTCGGGACCGCTTCGACCCTCGATATCGCGCTAGCGGTGCTCGACGGCACGGCGCGTCACGGCGTGCGCGCCACCGCCGCCGTTGCCGACCGCGCTCCAGGGACGGTCTCCAAGCAGCTCGCCGCGCTCCGGGCAGCAGGACTCGTCGAGGACGGCGCCCCAGCGATTCCCGACCTTTTCGAGGCCGTAGTCGACGTGTGGCATCCACACCGAGTGCCGCTGGCCGACCTTCCCTGCCCTGGCGGTGGGCGCGTGAACGAGCGGCTCCAGGTCGGCCTCGGCGATCCAACGGGGCTGGGATGGGTCCTCGCTGACATCGGCGCAGCCGCCGCATGGGGAGCGCCCGTCGTCATGAGCGGTGACGCTCCACCGGACTTCTACGTGCCCGACAACGGCGTCCTCGCTCACGCTCGCAGCCTCCTCGGCACCGCCGAGTACGGGTCGCACGCGTGCACGGTGGCGGTCGCACCGTCACCCTACGTGTGCCGACGCCGCTACGACCGGAGCCACATGTTCAACTCCGAGTTCCTGGCCCCCAGTCCGGTGATCGCGGCGCTCGACCTTGCCGCTGACCCGGCTCGCGGTCGCGAGATGCTCGAGTTGTGGAGCCGTGACCTGGGCCGGGAGGTCCATCGTGTCTGGTGAGATCCGGCTCAACGTACCTGCCGACAGCGTGATCGCCCGTTCGGTCCGAGCGCTCGCACGGTTCCCGACCGACGTGCCGTGGGTGCTCATCGGCGGCATCGCCGTCTTCATCCGCCTGGGGTCGGTCACTCGTGCGACTGCCGATGCCGACACCGTGGCTCGTTCACAGACGCAGCTGCTCGACCGGCTGGTGGCCGAGGACCCGACGATCCTCGTCGCGAACGGCGACGTGACCGTTCCGGTCGACGGCGTAGATGTCGAGGTCGACGTCATGGACCTGGCGGACGAACCACTCCCTCACGACCCTGAGCGACGGGCCTTCGCGCTCGCTCGCGGCCTCGCGCTCAACAGTGCAACTACCGAAGCCGTCTCGGTCACCGACACAACCGGCGGGATCGTCGCTGAGGCGACCCTGCCCATCGCCACGATCCCGGCGCTCGTCGCGCTCAAGACGGTTTCGATGGTGCGACGACCGAACAGCAACCATCCCGAGAAGGTCGGCTCCGACATCCACGACCTGGTCCGACTGGTCGACGCCGTCGGAGCGAGGAGCATCGGCGAGACGATCGCAGCCGAGGCGCCTGGACTCGCGTCTTGGGTGACGGACCAGATCGAGCGGGCTTTCGGCAAGGATCTCCGCTACACGCTGGTCCGGCTGCGGCGAAATGACCGATCCGCCGCCGCCCAGGCGCTCAGTGACGACACGGTTGGAGCGGTCTCGATCCTCGCCGACGTCCTACACGACGAGCTGACCGCCTGACCCGGCGCCAACGGATCAGGAGGTCTCGTCGTTCCCCGACGTCGTCCACCGCCACGCTTTGGCTTCGTCGATGCAGACACCGCAGGTCGCACAGAACGGCTCGGACTCGATACGTCGGTGTTCGCACGCGTTGCGGGCCATCGCCGCCCGGACGGCGTGGACGGCGACCCGCAGGGCGATCACCCACGAGAACCTGCCGTCGTTCTGGAGCTCGCACTCGTCGCCGTCTGCGATGTCGATCGACGGCTCCGTCGGCTCCGCTATCCATGGGTCCGAGCCGGGGTCACCATCGGGGGCAATCGTCACCCGGTAGCTCCCATGGGGCTCGCGCAGGTAGAAGCCGCGGCCGTCGCAGACCCCGACGATCACGTGCGGGGCCGCCCACACCTGGATGCTCGCCTCGGGCCTTTCACTACTCCATTCTCAATTAAGGAGATCAGGGGTTTGCTTTAGCTACGTTGGACCGACGCTAGGACCACTTTCATTGGAGCCCCGGTGCGACCTGACGCCTTCACATCCAGCGCCCGCGGCGACCTCGTCGAAGTGACAGGTCGCGAGCGGCGTCGCATCTACGAGGCGCCTGGGATCTTCGAATCGGTGTACGGCTCGGTCGATGTCGAGGACTCGCACGAGTGACCGACGCACAGTCATGCACCTCGCTCGATCTGGTGAACGA
>JBKEAI010000187.1:0-2011 GCA_047972145.1 Microthrixaceae bacterium | reverse complement strand
CGGCTCCGCACCGGTGTGTTCACCAGCGTCGACCAGTTGACCGAAGCGATCGACCTATGGGTCTCACAATGGAACGATGACCCCAAGCCGTTCGTGTGGACCAAAGCCGCGGAGGAAATCATCGACAAGGTCAAACGAGGTCGGGCAGCGCTGGACCGGAAGATCAAATCCGCGACACACCACTAGGGAGAGAATCACATGAGACGAAGGTATGTTCTGGTAGGGATTGGTATCGCGGCGTTGGTCGGTGCACCCGCAGCTATGTCCGTCGCTCAGTCCTCTGACCCTACGAGCCGACAAGTGCCCGTAGAGGCCGAGTCGGACAGCCCACCCACGACCGACGACACCGGCTCGCCGAATCCGCCTTCGCCCATCTCCGATGAGGAGAAGGGTGGCCCTGCCGGGGAAGAACCTCATGATCACGATCAGGAGCCGTTGACCCTCGAAGAGGTCCGAGAGACCTACGGGGCCGACGAGAACCCTAACGTGATCGTCGAGGACAACGGGGATGGGACCTTCCAGGTGACGCTCCTGAATCCGATCGAGCCGGATGCCCGGCCTGCAGACCCCGACAAGGTGGGTCCGCCTGACCCGATCCCGGGTGGCGGTGAAGCGTACGTGGCGACTCCGAGGGGTGAGGGATGAAGCGACCGACCGCTGCGCAGGGTGTTCTCTCCACTGGCGCGATCGTCGCGTCCCTCACCGGTGTTCAGTTCGTTGGAGCGTCGCCCGCTGCGGCGAGTCACGCTGACCCCTTCCACTGGGACCGTTTCGTCCCCACGGCGACGGCAATTGCCCAGATGTACGCCGTCGACCACACGAGTTCCGACTGGCCGGTCAATGCGTCGACGATCGAGTGGAACAAGTCGTCGGCCATCGGCTTCTACTACCGCAATCCGGGTACGTGCAACACCTCGACGTTGAACTGCATCCCGGTGTACAACGGCGACTACGGCGCAACCAACTGGTACGGACGTACGACCTTCAGCGTGGGAAGCGGCAACCACATCGTCCGCAACTCGATGACGGTGCTCCTGAACGACCACTACAAGCTGACTACGGATCAGCACAGGTCAGTGACGTGTCACGAACTGGGCCATGCGACGGGCGTTTTCAACGACTCTCTTTCGTCATCGACCAGCTGCATGACGAGCGACTCCAACTTCCCGCGCTTTCCGAACCAGCACGATTATGACGTGCTGGCTTGGATCTACGCCCACTGACGGAGGCTCCCCCGCTGGCCTCGTTCGACGAGTTTCTGCTCTGCCTACTTGATTGGGTGGACCCAGACATTCGATCCGCATTAGCGACAGCGAGCCCCTAGCAACGGCTGATAGGTGATCTTGGCTTCGACCTTGTTGCGCGCTATTCGGTATACGCTGCATTGGAAGGTCGCAACAGCTATTTCTACATCCCGTCCGGACTAGACCAAGAAGATGTAACTATCGGAGACCTGCACTTCTTCTTTGTCAATCAGGGCTGCGAGCACGGAGACAACTGGTGACTCCTCATCTTCCCCTTGAATCTAGGCGCACAAGACTAAGACCACTGACGCCGCCAATCGTCGAGCAGATCTACGTGCATGCAAGTCTCGGCGAGATCCCATGGCTGTGGAGAGGAAGTCCGGTTCCGAGGGTTCGGTGGGCGACGTCCAGGTCGTTGAGGTCCCGTCCTTTGCTGCGCTGCGCGAGAGCGCGGAACTTGGTGGCGATCAGCTCAGCGGGCGTGAACGTGAGTACATCCGAGGCGCCTGTCCACCAGTCGGTGTCAACGGCGAGCGGTCTGCGCTCTAGCGGCGCGGCGTGTGGCACGTCGTCGAGGTTGATCTCGACCTTGAGACGTCGCGATAGACCGTCGACGCTGGTGTAGGTGAACCGTTCGTTCAGCCGGTTCCTGGTGGTGGTCGGATGCGGGGCGAGACCGAGACCGATGTGCTCGGCGATGTCACGGATCGCAGCGCGCATGGTCCGCATGTCGTTGTCAGCAACCGAGAGGCCGTAGGCGACGTAGT
>JBKEAI010000094.1:0-1980 GCA_047972145.1 Microthrixaceae bacterium | reverse complement strand
GTCATCGGGATCGTGCTGATCGCACTCGGGTTGGCCCAGGCCGCAGTTGCGGTCACCGCACGCGAGGACCTGGCCAACTGGACGTTGCTGCTGGTGTTCGGGATCGTCACGATCATCGTGGGCATCGCAGCCATCTCGTGGCCCAACGCCACGATCCGCGTGATCGCCCTGCTGTTCGGAATCCGACTGATCGTGATCGCGCTGGGCATGATCAGCGTCGGCATGACCTTCAGGAAGCTCGGCCCGTCGAGCATCCGTTGATCGACCAACGTCGATTCCCCACCGCTCGAGCGACGTGGAACCCACCCAGCGTCTGACCCCGCCCACATAGATCGGAGAAGAACCATGAGCGACCTTCCCCCGCTCGGCGGTAATCCCGACGAGAACCCACCGTCACCCGGAGCGACACCACCGCCCGGGGCCCCACCTCCCCCAGGCGGGAATCCGCCACCTCCCGGGGTGAACCCACCGCCCGTCACTCCACCTCCCGGCGGGACACCCCCTCCTCCCGGCGGTGCGCCCCCACCTCCCGGTGGTATGCCTACGGCTCCAGGTGGCATGCCTACGGCTCCGGGTGCTCCCATGCCGCCACCGGGCACACCCCCACCGGGTGCGCCCGGTCAGTTCCCTCAACAACCGGGCGTGCCACCCATGCCGCCACCACAGCAGTTCGGGCCACCTCCGGGTCAAGGGCAGGGAACCAACGGACTCGCCGTAGCGTCCCTGGTCCTCGGTATCCTGAGCTTCTTCTGCGTCGGGTTGATCACCGGGCCCATCGCCGTGATCCTGGGTTTCGTCGGGCGCAACAAGGCCAACAAGGAGCTCAACGGCAACGGTGCCGGCATGGCGCTCGCCGGTATCATCACCGGTGGCATCGCCTTCATCCTGTCGCTGGTGTTCCTGTTCGTCGTCGTGCTCGGCTCCAACGAGGTGATCAACGACCTCGAGATCGACACCGATCCGTCCAACGGCGTGTGCGACCCCAACCGTTTCCTACAGGATCCCGACTGCTGAACGCGCTCTGCGCAGGCCCGGGCCGCTCAGGTGAGTGGTTCGGGCCAGGCGAAGCTACCCGACAGCCCCTCGCCCCACATCGCCACCTCCGGAGCGCGCGGCAGACCCATAGCGGCGAGCTCCTTCGCGGCGGGGCTGTCACCGAGTTCGAGCCGTACCTCCGCGGGGTCGATCACACCCGAGCCGATCTCGATGGTCAACGGGACGATCGTGGGAATCCCGTCGAGGTAGGAGTAGGTGAGCGTCTCCTGTGAATCCGGAACACCCTCTGCGCTGACGCGGGGGATGTCCACACGCAGGGTCATCTCACCGTCCATGTCGAGGGCGACCGACACACGGTGCTCGGTGTAGTCGAACACGATCTGCTCGACGCTCTTGGGTAGCCCGAGCACCTCGTTGCCGGCGCGACAGGTCATCTCCTGGTCCACCGGCATGCGCCACTGGAACGCACCGACCTCCTCGGTTCGACCGACCGGATTCACAAGCACTCCGAAGTTGACCTCGTTGTAGTCACCCCAGGGGTTGCGCACGTAGTCCACGAGCGCGAGCACCAGCATCGCGGTACCGCCCATGTCCGCCGGTTCGAACGCATCGCCGGGCAGCACTGCCGCGGCCGCGTCGAGGGGCACCGACCATGTGAGGGTGGCGGAGTTCATCTCCTCGACCACGATGGGGAAGTCGATCGACAAGCCGTCGATCTCACCCCAGTGCCTCGGTGCTGTCGCACTCATCGGTCACCCCCTGCTGGAATCATCAGTGACCACCGTACCGCGGGCCACCGGCCGCCCAGCCGTGGGGGTACCTACCCCTGGGATACCCAACCCTGGGATGTCTAGCCCTGGGGGGCGGGCACCTCGTCCCACACGTCGATGCTGCCCGAGTAGTTGGCCACCCACACCCGCCCAGTGGAGCCGTCGTAGGTGATGCCGATGGGATGGGTTCCGGCGGGGACCGTCTGGAGGATCG
>JBKEAI010000064.1:0-17470 GCA_047972145.1 Microthrixaceae bacterium | reverse complement strand
AGATCCCGTCCGCGACCCGCCCACCCATGACGACCAGCGCATCGGTGTATGCCAGCACGGCGCGCTGCTCGTCATCGAAGCAATCTGCAACCTGCCAGTGCGGTATCGCCGCCACCTGGTCGTCGCTCAGGCCGACATCCCTGGATGCCTTGCAGTGCTGGGAGAACACGAAACTCGAACCCCTTGCCCAACCGGCACGGGTCTGGCCCAGCTCGCGCAACTTGGGGCTCAGCTTGCGCTTGGGGTCGCGGTAGAACTGGAAACCACCGCAACAGTGGTCGAAGCAGTCCGGTGAGTTCGCGAACACGGGCCACCAGTCACCCGGTGTACCCGATGGTGTTCCCGGATCGGTGATCGGGTCGCGGTCACCGAAGATGATGCCGAACATCACCTCCCCGAACGGATGCAGATCTTCGCGGGGGACCATCTTCAATCGGGGCATGACACCTTCTCTGTCGCTCTGAACGGGCACTGACCGTCGGGATCGCCGGTGGCTCCGACGACGACAACACTTGCAGAACGCGCACCGGGGCGCGTGACCGAACAGGGCTGGCGCTCGTCGCGGGAAGTCCACCGCAACCGTGCATTCAGCAGTAACAGCCCCCGGACGCCTTTAGGGTGTGGGAATGCAAACCAGGCGTTGTCCGTTCAGGGCCCGGCTCTCGGATAGCTGATGGACCCTGCGCTGAGATCCCGCACACGGAGTCGCAGATACGCGGCTGTGGCGTTCTGCCTGCTCGTCGTGGGCGCCGCAGTGGTGGCGATCGTCATGAAGCCCATACAGAGCGGCGGTGAAACGTCGCGCGACGTGGCCAGCATCGACTCGTACTCCGTCGACATGACCCTCGCGGCGGACGGTCGGCTCAAGGCCACCGAGACCATCGTGGTCACCTACCCCGTGTCGCGTCGGGGGATCTTCAGGATCTTCGACACCGCAGATCCGCGTCGCGACATCGACCATCCAGTCGAAGGACTGAGCGTCACCCGCGACGGCGCACCGGAGTACTACCAGTGGGTCGAATCCGCCGTCGGCACCGAGACCGCCCGCATAGGTCGCGAGAACGTGCCCCTACCCCCCGGAACCTACACATATGTTCTCAACTGGAGCACCGAGGGCGTCCTCGAGCCGAGCGTGATCGGCGGCAGGGATGACCCACGCACGACCCTGTGGTGGTGGGACCTGATCGGCTCTGGATGGCAGATGCCCATCGGTTCCGTCGATGCCACGGTGGCCCTGCCCGCCGCACCGACATCGGTGGAGTGCGTCATCGGCGACAACACCCCATGCGATCCAACCGTCGACGGCACCTCGCTCAGGCTCAGCACGGGGGCCCTGAGCCCGTTCGAACCGGTGACCGTGCGCATCGGCATGCCATCGTCGGAGGTCCCACCGAACCAGGTACCGGGTGACAACCTGATCCTCGCAGTGATCGCCGGGTTGCTCGGCGCGGGTCTCGGCTTGTGGGGCCTGCGCGCGACCCACGAGCCCCGACCCGGTTTCCCAGTGGTCTACGAACCACCCCCAGGGGTAACACCTGCTGTCGGTGTGCGTGTACTCGACGAAAAGAAGTCGGACGACGAGTTCCAGGCGACCCTGTTCGACCTCGGCGAGAGAGGTGTGCTGCGTATAGCCCCGAGCGGCGAAAAGTGGGCTATCGAAGTCGTCGGTGATCCGGGTGGAGCGGGACTGTCGAGTTGGGAACTGCTCATGCTCGGCCAGCTCGGCCTGCGCGGGGTTGGAGACGTGTTCGTGGTGTCGCGCTCCAAGAGCGCCGGCAAGAGCATCCACGAAGCCAGATCCACGGTCGACTCCGGTGCGAAGCAGGGCACGATCCCCTACCTACGTCCGAGTGCTGTAGGCACACTGATGCGGATGCTGGCATGGCTCGCTCTGGCAGGTGTTCTGGCCATGGCAGGGGCGAACCTGTTCGCCGGGATCGACTTCCCGCTCTGGCTGGTGGTCGGCGTGGCAGCATTCGCAGTGTTCGGATCGGTGAACGCAACCGATGCTGGAGCATCCTCCAAGCGCACCGAGGCCGGCCGTGATGCTTGGTCCCGGGTGGGAGGATTCGCACGTTTCCTCGGCACCGACTCCTCCGAATCGCGCTTCGACGCAGCGGCGAACCTCGACTGGTTCCCGCGGTACCTGCCGTGGGCCGTAGCGCTCGGGGTCTCAGAGGAGTGGGCCCAGCGCTACGAAGCACAAGGCGTCGCGCCGCCGGAGGTCGGTTACCTGTACGGCTGGGGGTACGGCTACGGCTACTCAGCCCACAGCTTCCGGTCGTTCTCCGACAGCTTCAACTCGGCGATCACATCGGCAAGCGCTGCGTACACCGCGTCCCAATCATCCAGCCGCGGCGGTGGTGGATTCTCGGGAGGTTCCGGTGGTGGCGGTGGTGGTGGCGGATCCTGGTGACCGCCAACCTCCGGCCAGTGCGGGCGGAAAACACCTCCGTGTGGCGTGCGGGTTACCTATCCTCGTAGATCACCGGGTTGGCACCGACCCCTGTGACAGTTGGAGGCCGTGATGTTGTGGGTGATCGCAATCGTGGTGGTCGTCGTGGTGGCGATCGGACTGTTCGCGGTAACAGCGTTGAACCGCCTACGCGGCCAGCAGGTGTCGGTTGACGAGGCAGAAGCTGGGATCGATGTCCAGCTGACCCGCCGTGCCGAGCTGATCCCCAACCTGGTGGAGACGGTCAAGGGCTACATGGGCCACGAGGCATCCACGCTCGAAGCGGTCACCGCTGCGCGTTCTGCTTCACAGGCTGCTGGATCGATGTCGGAGAAGGCTGCGGCCGATGCACAGACCACTCAAGCCCTCGCGAACCTCTTCGCTGTCGCAGAGGCCTATCCGGAGCTCAAGGCTTCGACGAACTTCCAACAACTCCAGGGCGAGCTCACGCGCACAGAGGACCAACTCGCCTTCGCCCGCCAGTACTACAACGACGCTGCTGCGACACTCAATCGCACGATGGTGACCATCCCCTGGTCGTTGTTCGTCGGACCATCAGGGGTGTCCAAGGCGGCGTTCTATGACGCACCGGTTGCAAATGAGGCGCCACCCGAGGTCGACTTCGGAACCTCGGGGGGCTCCGGTTCCTGAAGCACGGGTCGTCATCGTCTGAACGGGCATTGTGCGCCCCGTCGGAAATCCGGGAGCCGGCCGGCGTTGCATACCGAGGTGCAAGCCGACCGGTCTCACGGACTTCCTTTGCCGTGCCCTCCGAGTGGGGGCCGTACCCTTGGGCACCTGGTCACTCTGCCATCGCTGGAGTGAACCTGTAATCGGGTCACTCGACCCGCATCCCCGTGGTGACCCTGGTGGCCGGCATCGTGGTCGCCGAGCCGGCGTCAGGTCCCTGGATCGCGTTGAGCAGGTGTTCCGGGGGTGCGGAACGCGAGTGCACAACCGAACACGAGCAGGGCCAACACGCCAAGTGCGATGGCAGCGATCGCCGCTGGAGACAGGCCGTCGCTGGCGACTGGATCGGTGAGGGTATCTGGAGCCGCCACCTCCTCGACTTCGACCTCGAGTATGGGGACGGCGACTTGTTCGCCTGGATAGCCCACGCTGCGCTTGGACCAGTCACACACACCGTCGGGGAAGAGCTCCTCGAGTTCGGCCACCTCGGTCTCAGACGGTGTCCATTCGCCGTAGTCACCGTCATCGACGGCGGTCGTCACAGGCTTGAGTGCGCACTTGTAGACGTCGTTGGTGATCGGGCCACCGGCGATGATCCTCGAGGTGGAGTTGATCGGGAAGTAGCTAGCGCAGTCACCGACGGTCACGCCGGCGATCTCCTCGGGCGCCTGGTCATCCCAGGCACCCTCACCGCTGAGGGCGAGTTCCACCGCGCCGTCCCAGACGTCGTCGCCGGCGGCGATCACCTCACCTTCGGTGTCGTAGCAGGCGTCGACCACGTCGTCGGGCTTGGCTTGCGCAGCGCTGCCGCCCTCGGCCTGTTGGGTGAGTACCCAGTCGTCCATCTCCCGGTACGCGTCGGTCAACAACTCCGAGGTGGCCTCCTCGTCCTCCTCGGGTCGCGCGTCCATCCACATGATCACCTGGTTGTCCGAGTCGCCCATCGCACGGCGGATGCGTTCCCGTACGACGAAGGACTGGTGCACGTTGTGCATGTCGAGCTCTTCTTCTAGGTAGTGACGCACGTCGATGATCGGGATGTCGCGCCCGAGTTTCCCGTCGAACTCGAGGCCGGACTCGAACGCGTTGGTGATCGCCTCCACATCTGCTTCGCGGCGCGGGGTCGGCCCGCTGTCCGGTGCGGAGGTCATCTGGCGCGACGAGTACTGGTCGAGTTCTTCGCCCTCGCACATGCCGATCGCCGCTGCGAAGGTGGCGAGGGTGTCACCGGCCATCTGGGCGACCATCCCGCACGACTCCGCGACGTTGTCGGGCGACCAGGAACCGATGCGCTCGTTGAGATCGAGGAACTCCTCGGGGGTGATCTCGCCGTTTGCGACGGAGCGCAGGCCGTACTGGACGCCGACGTTGTCCCACGGTGTTCGGGCGCTGCCCGTTTCGGGGTCCACCCCGTAGGCATCGATCACGTCGTCCCAGTGGGTCCACTCGACCCAGTCCGCAGGGTCGGGCGATTGGCGCAGCAGTCGACCCAAGTCGGGGAAGTCGTCGGGTATCGCCGGCTCTCCCGCCTCGACCTTTTCGAGCAGTTCACCGGCGTAGGGAAGGATGATGTCGTCCATACCGTCTGCGAGGCCGAAGTTGGGGTTGAGTGCGAGGGGTGTGGCTCCACGCCAGCCTTCGATGCACTCACTCGAGCCCGTGTCGCCGGTCGCTTCCTGCCAGTCGGACTCGAAGCCCTCGATCGTGTTCTGGCCCTGTAGGAGCTTGCGGTTGTCCCAGTCCGCCCAGCGGGGGTTGTCGCCGTCGGTGACATCCATGTAGTACTCGAGGAGTTCGCAGTCCCCGACGTTGATCGTCTGGGTGGTCATGTCGGGGTAGGAGTACTGCGGGATGAGGGCGTCGAGCAGCTCAGGGGTGTTCTGTGCGTACACGTACTGCTGGATCGCCCCGCCGGAACCACCGATTCCGACTGTGTAGAGCGGCTCGCCGTACTCGTCGATGAACAGTTCCTTGAGCTCGACGGCCACCTCGGCACCGAGCAGGAGGTTGTAGTGCACCGAGGTCCGGGTGCCGCTGGAGTACACCACGGCGCTGCCGAGGCTGAGGGCCTCGTCGAGCTGGGAGTCGCCTCCGGAGATCTTGCCTTGGCTGTGGCCGATGCCGACTCCGCCGCCGAAGCTGTACACCAGGCGACGGTTCCAAAGGTCGGTGTTGGGTGCGGTGCTGCCCGACGCGACCTCTTCGAAGGGAGCGAGCACGGCGATGCTGTATATGAACCGGGTCTCGGGCAGCGTGCCCCGTTCGTAGCGGTACACGTACGGGATGGAGCCGTCCTGGACGTCGACCTCGCTGAGGTCCATCTCGTCGGTCCCGATCATCGAGTCGACCTCGATCCAGGCGATGTCAGCGGGGATCTCGGTGGTGCCGGGTTCCAGCACATGTTCCTCGCCGGTGGAATCGCGGTATCGGTATTCGACTCGCGTTTCGGCCTGGCAGTCCTTCGACCAGCCGAGCGGATCCTGGGAGCGGTCGGGCACATCGGGAGCTGACTCGGGGTACACGGGAGTCCCTTCCCGATCCTGGTTGTCGACCTCTGGCTGGCCTAGGTCGTTCAGCTCGGTGGTGCACAGGAACGCCTCCTGTGGCTCACCGGGTGTCTGTACCGCACTTTGGGTGCCGCGGGCACTTTCGTTGGTTGCAGCGGAGCGGCCGGATGCCCCCGCCGTATCGACCGCCCACAGGCCCGTGCCCACGGGTACCACCAGTGAGACGACGGCGAGGATCGCGACGGTGCGCCCGACGATCCGTGACCGGGAGGAACCCCTCCGGTGACTGTGGCGTCCGCAGCGGGTTATCGGAGCGAACTCGTTGGATGGATGTTCTGCCACGTCTGGTCTCCCCCAGATCGATTTAACGACTCCGGGACCATAGTCAGTAGAGGTCACCTTCGCCCGACCCACAGCTGCTGTGGCCGTGCGCCGCTACCTGATTCCCCGCCGGAATTGCAGTGTCATCATGCCCGCAGCGGCGAGGGTGCACACGTTCACGACGAGTTGCACCGCTGCCCCGACCATCTCCGTCGGGTCGCGCGACGCTGCTGCGACGCCGATGTTTGCTGCGGCTGGGATCGTTGTGATCGACACGAACACGCCTACGAGCCCGCGCGCGTCGCGCATCGTGATGGCCAGCGCGCCGGCCACGCCGGCTAGGAGTGCGACGATGACCGACATGGCGTCGGGCCGGGAGATGAACTGGGTGAGCTGACCTCCGTGAAGCGATTGCGCGTCGGCGATACCGGCTGCGCGGATCACCTCGGACAGCAGCCAGGCACCGAGGATCGCGGCGGCGAAGCCGACCGCCACGCTCCGTAGGGCTTGTAACGCCCAGTCCCATCTGCGGCGAACGACCGATATGCACACGTCGATGATCGGGAAGTAGTCCGGGCTCAGTGCCATCGCCCCCACGATCAAGAGCAACTGGTCTTCGATGATCCCGATCGCGGCGATGGCCGCGGCGCTGACCATCAACAGGATGTTGATCCACGACATGCGTGCCTCGTCGTGGACGTCGATCGCGACCTGGGACCACACGATGGCGTCGTTGTCGGTGTCTTTGTCGGTCGCGGGGTACAACGGTTCGGACTTGTCGACGGTGATTCGCATCACCCCGGCGTCCCCAGCTGATTCGAAGTAGTCGACGATCGTGTCGATCGCTGCTCGGGATATCTCGACCATGACGAGGTCCGAGCGTGAGGGGCGCGTCGCTCCGCGGAGTACGACGGTCTCGTCCAGCGTCACCAGCTCACCGATCCGGTGCACGACCTCGGCGGTGTGCTCGGGATCGCACGTGATGCGCATCATCGGCATGAGGTGCTTCAGACGATCCCGCGCCGGCGGAGGTCCGCGATCTCCCCGGGGGTGCGGTGGAGGGTTCCCGCGAGTACGTCGTCGGTGTGCTCACCGAGTTCCGGGCCGACCCAACGGATGCGTCCGGGGGTCTCCGAGAGCTTGGGCACCACGTTCTGCATCGGGAACTCCCCGAGGGTCGGGTGCATGAGCCGTGCGATCGCGTCCCTGGCCGCGAAGTGGGCATCCGCGAGCATGTCGGGAGCGGTGTAGATCTTGCCGTTGGGAACGGAGTGCTCGTTGAGGCGTGCTTCGAGTTCCTCGGCGCTGAGCGTCGCCGACCACGCCGCGATCAGCTCGTCGAGTTCGCCCTGGTTGTCACCGCGTGCGCTGTGGGTCGCGTATCGGGGGTCGTCGCCGAGTTCGGGTCGGTCCATAGCCGCGGCGAGACGTTTCCACACCGTGTCCTGGTTTCCCGAGATGAGGTGCTCGCGTCCGTCGCTGGTCGGGTACGCGTTGGCCGGTGCGACGTTGGGCAGGATCGATCCTGTGCGGGGCCGCACGTAGCCGGTTATCTCGTACTCGGGGATCAGGCTCTCCATGACCGCCAGCACCGCTTCGTAGAGGGCGGAGTCGACGATCTGGCCCCTGCCGGTTCGTTCGCGGGCGTGCAGCGCCACCAGTGTGCCAACGCATGCGAAGGTGGCGGCGAGGGTGTCTCCGATGGAGATCCCTGCTCGTGCGGGGGGCCGGTCGGGTTCGCCGATCACCGCGCGCAGGCCCCCCATCGCCTCGCCGATGGCTCCGTAGCCGGGTCGGTCCGCGTAGGGACCGTCCTGGCCGTAGCCCGATACCCGCACGATGATGAGGCGCGGGTTGGCCTCGAGCAGGGCTTCGGGTGACAGGTTCCACTTCTCGAGGGTTCCCGGCCGGAAGTTCTCCACGAGGATGTCGGTGGAACCGATCAGGTCGCGCACCATCTGTTGTCCGTCCGCTTCGCGCAGGTTGAGCGTCAGGGACTTCTTGCCGCGGGCGACCACGGGCCACCACAGGGACTTCCCTCCGGATTTCTCGCGGCCCCATTCGCGCATCGGGTCGCCGACGCCGGGAGGTTCCACCTTGAGCACCTCGGCTCCGAAGTCGGCGAGCAGCTGTCCGCAGAAGGGTCCCGCCAGCAGTTGGCCCATCTCGAGCACCCGCAGGTCCGACAGCGCGGCGCCGGGTGACTCGGGGCTCTCGGGCGTCATCGCGCTGTCGGGCGTCATCGCGCTTGGTACCTCCGGTGGCCTGCTCCGGCACGGCGCCGTCGCAGGTGCGGATGCTAGTTGTGGGTCGCTGTCGTTCGTGGGGTCAGACGCCGTGGTCTGCCTTTCCCCGGGGTGTCCCGATGGGTGATGATCGGGTGATGCGATCCGAACAGAATCCGGGCTGGGCCCGATGACCGGCGACGGGATCGGTCTCGACGGGCGAGGTGACGTCGCACACGGTCGTGCGCCGGGAATCGAACCCGCCGAGGGTGCCGAGGACGTCACGATCGTGGAGGTCGCGGCGCGCGACGGCCTTCAGTCGGATCCGGCGATGTTGAGCACCGAGGCGAAGGTGGCGTTGATCTCGCGGGCCGTGTCTGTCGGGCTGCGTCGCGTCGAGGCAGTGAGCTTCGTGAACCCCAAGCGTGTGCCCCAGATGGCCGATGCGGACGAGGTGATGGCTGCGTTGCCGCGCGACGTCGGAGCCTCCTACATCGGGCTCGTGTTGAACCGTCGGGGCTTCGACCGCGCGGTCGCGGCCGGTGTGGATGAGATCAATGTGGTGGTCGTGGCCACCGACACGTTCGCCGAAAGGAACCAGGGGACCGACACCGACGGTTTGATAGGGGTCTGGGCCGATGTCGCCGAACAGGCCCGCTCGGTCGGTCTGCCCGCGTCGGTGACCGTCGCAGCGAGCTTCGGCTGCCCTTATGAGGGTGAGGTTCCCCTCACACGGTTGGTCGAGGTGGTGTCGCGGATCTGTGAGTACGGCCCGGCCGAGGTGGCGCTGGCGGATTCGATAGGAGTCGCTGCGCCCACCGATGTGGCTACGCGGATCGACGCCGTCACGCCGGCGCTCGGTGACGCGCGCCTGCGCTGTCACTTCCACAACACCCGCAACACGGGGATCGCCAACGCAGCTGCCGCTGTGCAGGCAGGTGTGCGGGTACTCGATTCCTCACTCGGGGGGATCGGCGGCTGTCCGTTCGCGCCCAACGCGACGGGCAACATCGCAACCGAGGATCTCGTCTACATGCTCGAGCGCATGGGTTATCGCACCGGAGTGGATCTCGATGCACTGATCGGGGCCGTGCCGTGGTTGGAGGACACCCTCGGACACTCCACACCCGGGTTGTTGGCCAAGGCGGGCAACTTCCCCGGCGGGCGCCGCGCCGGGTGAGCGCGCATGGCCGGTGATCGCCTTCCCGGCTGAGCATCGCCGGCTGAGCGGGCGTGCACCGCTTTGCGGCAGGCGTGCTAGAGGATCGACGCAGCGGCCCCACCGGCCGAGGGCAACGGGAAGGCTATGAGGTAGCCGTCGGTTCCTCCGGCGTTGGTGTTGTCGTCGAGGGCCCCGCTGGTGTAGCCGGAGACGACGATGAGGCCGTCCTCTGTGATGGTCATCCCGTGGACGTAGTCGTCCGCGTCCGAGCCGAACTGTGTGATCCACCGCAGCGATCCGGTCTCGAGGTCCAGTGCTGCCAGGAAGCCGTCTACAGCTCCTGCGGACGGGTTGCCGGCGGTGTCGAGAACCCCGGTCGTGTGCCCCGCTACCAGCACGGTGGTGCCGTCGATCGTGACCGCGGTGGCTTCGTCGTCCCGGTCGCTGCCGAGCTGGGTGATCCAGCGCTGCTCACCTCCGGGGTCGACGGCTACGACCATCGCGTCGGTGCCCCCGGCGTTGCGCGGTGCGGGTTCTGCGCCGTCGGCCCGGGGTCCGTCCGTGGGGTCGGTCAACTCTGCTCCCAACGCTGGAGCGAGGGCGCTGTCGGTGCCGCCCGCGGTGACGAAGGTCTCTGTGCCACGGGTGGGTTCGCCGCCACTCGCGATCGCGTTGGGTACGTCGGACCCGTCGGAGCCGAACTGGCGTATGAACCGGGGTAGCCCGTCGCGGTCGAAGCGGGCGATGAACCCGTCGGTACCGCCGTTGGATGCACCGTCGACGTCACCTTCGGTGCTGCCGACGATGAGCCCGTCCCCGTCCTCGGTGGTGGCCAGGCCGCGTCCTTCGTCGGCCGCCGCGGAGCCGAACTGGCGGATCCAGCGTGGTGAGCCGTCGGGGTTGAGCTGCCAGATGATCGCGTCACCCTGGCCGAGCTGGCCCGCTGAGCTGTCCGATGCGCCCGGGAAGAGCCCGAGCGTGAACCCTCCGGCGTAGCCGAGGGCTCCTTCGGGTTCGACCGTCACCGCGGCCAAACGGTCTGTTTCGGCGCCACCTTGTTGGTAGACCGAGGTGGCTTCACCGAGCGTTCCCAACGTTGCGCACCAGGCGTCGGAGCCCCCGGAGTTGATGCCTCCGAGGTCGCTTTCGGTGTCTCCGCAGCTGATCGTGGTCCCGTTGGATGACCCGATACCGAAACCCACGTCGTTGCCGGGTCCGCCGCTCTGTTCGACGGCCCGGATCTCGGCGTCGGTACCGACCACAGCGCTGAGCACGTCTCCGCCGCCCTGGGCGGTTCCCCATGCCGATCCCGCGGTGTAGCCGGTGGCGATGACCTCGTCGTCTCTGGCGGCCACCGCCAGCAGGGCATCGTCTTGGGGGCTGCCGATCTGCACGATCCACTCGGGCGCAGGAGCTTCCTCGGCAGCTCCCTGCTCCTGGCCGGCGCCTGGCGGAGCGTCTGAGGGCGATGTGGTGCTCGGAGGAGTCGTGGTGGTCGTGGTGGTCGTTGTCGGCTCGGGTTCGTCGCGGCTCGAACACGCCGCGATGACCAGCGCCACCAGGACCATGGACGCGACGAGGACGGCTCTTGGTAGCCGGGTTGTTCGCCGGTGCATCCTCGACGGAGTCATCGGGCCAGCGTAGAGGGCGCCGGGGTGGTTCCTACCCGCGCCCGCGGCGAACGGTGGGCAGTGGTGAGCGTCACGGAACCATGACCCCGAGCATCGCCGCGCAGGTGAGCACGACTGTTCCCCCTGACGCGATCGTGATCGCGGCGACCTTTCGCCGGCGCGTGTCCGCCCACTGTGCTGCGGCCACTACGAGGGGTACGGCGACCAGCCCGTAGCGTCCCAACGAATCGATGTTGTATGCAGACAGGGCAACCACGAGGGTGGCTGCGGAGAACGCGATCCAGCTCCAGGGCTGCTTCTGGCGGATCGACAGCACGAACAACACTGTGAACAACACGAGAAACCCCACGTTGTAGGCGTAGCCCCACTCGCCGGTGACGAGCTTGTACACCGCACGGCCACTGGCGCGCAGCGGATCGAGCCACCCCGCGCGCAGCTGGCGTTGTATCGTCACCGGCGCCCAGAAGTCGTTCGTGGCCCTGGAGACCCAGACCAGGGCGGCGCACAGGCCCGCTGGGGGGCCCAGCAGGGCGGGAACGGCTTTGTACCAGGGCTTGGGCAGCTTCGTGATCAACTCGACCAGCAACGGTGCGCCGACGAGGATCCCGACGGGTCGGGTGAGCGCCAAGACGAAGCCGAGCACCGCGAGCCACAGCCACTTCCGGCGTGCGAGTGCCAGCAGGTACGCGGCGGTGAGCAGCAGGACGAGACCCTCGGAGTACCCGAAGGCCAGGATGTAGCCGGAGGGGAACACAGCGAGCATCCACGCGGCTGTGATCCCGACGTCGTCGGAGCCTCGTACTTCGACGGTCAGCTTCCACAGCACGACACCGGCTGCGAGGGCGCTGAGGTTCCCGATCAGCACCAGGGCCGCGCCCTCGTCGATCCCGGGTATCCAGGCGACGCGTTGGGCCATCCAAGGGAACAGGGGGAAGAACCGTGCGACCTCGGCGGGCAGCGATCCGTACCAGCCCTGGGCGATCGAGCGGTAGATGTCGGCGTCCCAGGTAAGAAGGCCCTGGCTCAGGTGTAGCTCGCCGTGGGGCATCGACACCCGCCCCGACAACACGTCGGCGGCGACGAAGCCGAGCGCCACGCAAACCCTGGACCAGACCCAACCGAGGGTCGCCGCGATGGCGGCGGCGCGGATGCCGCCGCCGGAACCGCGGATGCCGCCGCCGGTGCCCAGCAACGATGGGCGGTGATCGCCCAGGTCGTTCATCGCCCCCTGGACCCGTGTGGGAGCGTGCCCGGTCGCGTCGTGTCCTGGCAAGGGCTCGGGGGCATCGCACAAACCTAACGCCCACCCATCGTCGTCGAGTGGCTCGATCTTCGACGGCGGGTGCGGCGGGCATCGCGGGTCGTTCGTCGGGGCTGCACCCGATCGTCTACCGCAGGTCGACCGGGTTGGGGGGTTCCGGGCCGACCCCGGGAATCCAGGGTGCTGACTGTATTCTCTTTCCGATGCGTTCGGACACGATCCGGCCGTCGGGCGTGCGGGCGGTCATCACCTCGATACTGTTCACCGTGGTTGCGGCTGTGGGCCTGTTGGCGACCGGTTGCGGCTTGTTCGGGGTCGACCTCGGTGTCGAGGGAGTCAACGCCCGCACCGTGGGTATCGACAACCACAACGGCCGTTCGGTGCTTCTGGTGGAGCCGAGCGATCGTGAACCCAACAGTGACGAGCTGGTTCCGCTCGTGGTGAACATGCACGGCCTCGGCGGCGACTCCGAGCAGATGGCGAAGGTGGCCACCTGGCCCGAAGCCGCACGCGACGACAACTTCGTCGTGGTGTTCCCCCAGGGCGTCGACGATTCGTGGAATGCCGGTAGGTGTTGCGGCGGTGCGGTCGAAAAGGGTGTCGACGACGTTGCGTTCCTCGACGCGGTGATCGCCCAGATGGTGGCCGAGGAGGGTGTGGATCCCAACCAGGTGTATGTGACCGGCTACTCCAATGGTGCGATGATGGCGTACCTCTACTCCTGCATGCGGGCCGACACCCTCGCAGGGGTTGCCTCGGTGGCGGGAACCAACTTCTCGGACTGCCAACCTTCCCAACCCGTGGAGTTCCTCCAGATCTCAGGTGAACAGGATCCGGTGGTGCCGGTCCTCGGGGGTAAGTCGAGTCTTCCAGGTCTGCCGGAGGTGCCACCTGTGGAGGGCTCCCTGTTGGCCGTCGGCGCCGCGTCGGGCTGTTCGGGAGCACCGAGTGGGTTCGAACTAGACGGCATTGCGTCGTTCCAGGGTGAGGGTTGCTCCGAGGGCCACCCCGTGCGCTTCGACGTCATCAGCGGGCTCGGCCATGAGTATCCCAGCCTGTCCAACTCGCCCAGCTACGTGGCGGTGGACAAGATCCTCGAGTTCTGGGGGCTTCCGACTGCCCAGCAGTAGCGGTACGGGCCCCTGGTCCCTGCGCCTGGTCCCGGGACCCATCAACCACCTCCCTGCCCACATGCGGATGGCCGCGAGGTTCTTTGTCCCACGTGAGCCGAGTCTGTGGCAGGATCGCGGACCATGAGCGATCTGCCCCCAACCGATCAGGCCCAGTGCTACGTGGTCGTCGGACCCGACGACCAGCGAGGTCCCTACACACTTGAGCTGTTGGTGACCGAGGTGGTGGCTGGCCGTCTCGACGAGAACACCCCGGTGTGGTGGCCTGGTCTGGCCGACTGGACCACCATGGCCGCACACCCCGGGGTGGCGGCGGAGGTCACAGCCCGGCGCGGAGCTCCGCAGGTCGAACCGTCTCCCTACGCACCTCCACCTCCCGGGGAGTACGCAGCCGCAGCCCAGCCCACCCCCGATCCAGCGCAGGCCCAAGCGGTCGAGGAGGTGCTGCGCGCAGGCGGCTCCGAGCCGACGAGCGTCGTCGCCGCCACGCCGCAGTTCGCTACCGACTCACCCGCGGTGGCAGATCCGACGGCGGGCAACGAGCCGGTGTTCGGCGTCGGTGGGCAGCCCGCGGATGCACCGGTGGCCGACCTACAGGTCGCAGCGGCACCGACCGCCGCAGCACCGGCACCGAGTGCCACAGCACCGGGCGCGCTCGGTGGACTAGCGCAGCCGCAGGACCTGGTCGAGGGTCCCGCGGTAGAGGTGCCCGAGGTGGAGGTCACCCCGGCTGACTTCGAGGCGGTCGACGCCCAGGGACTCGGATCCGACTCCGACGGCTACCGTGCCGCCGGCGCCGGAGAGGGGCTCGACCCCATGCACAGCGAGGCGTTCGCGGACCTGATCCGACGTAGTCGGGCACGTGCCGATGCGGCCTCCATGATCGACAACGCGGACGGGGCGTTCGTCTCGGCGTTCGATTCCGCAGCCACCAAGGCTGGTTTCACCCGCACAGCCGAGGGCGACTCGGCCAACTCCCACGAGCTCACCTACATGGGTGCGCCGGGCGAGACGTTGATGATCAACCTGGGCCGGGTCACCGGTCACCTGCTGGCCACCGGTGGGTCCCATGTGGACCTCGAGGCTTCCTGTGCCTCGGAGCGCTTCGCCGGCGAGTTGGATGCCGGTGCCGGTGAGCACGGCGAGATCGTGGTCGCGAACCGCGAGGGTGGTGTCGGGGCCGCCGCATCGGTGAGCTTGCACCTTCCGCTGGAGGATTACGTCGGTGAGGACCACGCGGTGGACGAGATCGCCCTCGATCGCGATGCGAACGCCGTGGTGGCCACACTCGCGGACCGCATCCGCGGCTGACGCGAACCGCTGAGTACCCGCGCTACGGAGCGTTCAGACCTGACGGCGCCCTCGCTCGGTGACCGCCCTACGGCGATCCTCGATCGAACCGGGGCCGTGATCGCGTGAGCCACTCCCTGCTGCGACGTAGCTCCAGGACGAGAACTTCGCCGCCCGCCAGTGCCTGTTGGGCGTCGTAGGTGTCCATCGGCGGAGGCTACCGCCATGGGCGTCGGCATTGCCCTGGTGCCGGCGGTTCGCCGGTGCCTGGTGCGAGGGGTCAGTCTTCGGGATCGCTCGGCGGTAGGTACTCGAGGTCGAGGTCACCGAGGCGCACGAGGGTCGAGGATATCCACCCCCCGATGGCGCTGAAGTGGTCATCGAGGATCGACCCGTCCGCGAGGGCCGCTTCGTCGAGCTCGTAGCTGCCCTCGTAGGAGACCTCGAAGGCGTGCTGGCTCTCGGTCATGTCCGCGGAGTGAACGGTTTCGAGCGTCGGCCCGCTGCGGGTCATGTGCTCGCCGCTCACCTCTGGGCTGTCCATCGGCAGCGCTGCGAGTACGTCGGAGGGCTCCGGTGGTTTCACGAGGCGCTGGACTCGCAACACGACCTCGATGTCTATGCGCGGCAACTCGGTGAGCTCCTCGTCGATGTACCAGGAGCGGTATGCGGCCTGTGACCACGTGGGCCAGTCCAAGGTGAGATCTGCACGCACCCGGGGCGGGGTGCCCTCTCCGGGCAGCCCGTAGCTGGTCTCCCATGTGAGGTCGCCCAGCAGCACGTCCGCCTGGAGGCGCTCCTCGAACGCCTGACGCTCCAGCAGAGCGCGTTCGAGTGCGTCGCGCAGCGCGCCGATGGCATCGGTGAAGACGTGGTCGAGCACGCCGGAAACCTACCTGGCTCAGGACGAGGCGAGGGCCTCCGCGTCGATCTCGTAGAGGATGCCGTAGCCGGCGGTGACCGCCGGGGTCAACGAGTGGACCTTGGGCAGGATCTGTTCGCAGAAGAAGCGCGCTGTGGTGATCTTCGCCTCGAGGTACTCCTTGCCGGCTTCGGCTCCTTCGGCGAGCTCCGCGCGCGCGGCTAGCGCCTGGCGCGCCATCAGCCAGGCTCCGGCGGTGAGCCCGAACAGCTCCAGGTACGGGGTGGCTCCAGCGAGGGCGTCGCGGGGATCCGCGATGCCGTGCTCCATGATCCACTTGGTCGCCGTGTCGAGCTCCGCGAAGGCCGCCTCGAGCGCGCTGCGGCTAGCGGCGAGCTCGTCGATCCCCTCCAGGTCGTCACAGATACGGTGCATCTCGGCAACGAGGTCCGCGAACGCGGCGCCTGCACGGATGGGAAGCTTGCGCCCGACCAGGTCCATCGCCTGGATGCCGTTGGTGCCCTCGTAGATGGGGGTGATCCGCTGGTCGCGGAAGTGCTGGGCCACTCCGGATTCCTCGATGAAGCCCATCCCACCGAACACCTGGAGTGCAGTGGAGGTGACCTGGACGCCCACGTCGGTGCACCAGGCCTTCGCCACCGGGGTGAGGATCTCGACCCTGTCGTTCCAGCCCTGGGAGTCCTCGCCCTCGGTCACGCGTGCCATGTCGAGGCTGGCCGCGAGGTGCGTGGTCAGGTTGCGTGTTGCTTCTATCTGTGCGCGCATCTCGAGCAGCATGCGGCGAACGTCGGGGTGCACGATGATCGCAGCGGGCCCTCGGTCGTCGCTGCCGATCTCGCGACCCTGGAGGCGTTCGCCTGCGTAGTCGACCGCCTTCTGGTAGGCGGCCTCCGCGATGCCGGTGCCCTGCACCCCCACGGCGAGGCGCGCCGCGTTCATCATGGTGAACATCGCGTTGAGGCCCTGGTTCTCCTCACCGACCAGCCAGCCGATGGCACCACCCTGGTCGCCGTAGCTGAGCACGCAGGTGGGCGAGGAGTGGATGCCCATCTTGTGTTCGATCGACACGCACTTGACGTCGTTGCGCTCACCGGGTGCGCCATCGTCGTCGAGGAGGAACTTCGGAACGAGGAACAGCGAGATGCCGCGGGTGCCCGCCGGCGCATCGGGGGTGCGGGCGAGCACCAGGTGGATGATGTTCTCGGTGAGGTCGTGCTCGCCGAAGGAGATGAAGATCTTCGTGCCGGTGATCAGGAAGCTGCCGTCGTCCTGGGGGACCGCCTTGGTGCTGGAGAGCCCCACGTCGGAACCGGCCTGCGGTTCGGTGAGGTTCATCGTGCCCGACCACTCGCCGCTGATCATCTTGGGCAGGTACCGCTCCTTTTGTTCCTCGCTGCCCCAGTGCTGGAGCAGCTCGACCGCTCCGGTGGTGAGCCCGGGGAGCATCGACAAAGCCGCGTTGGAGCCGATGACCGCCTCGGCTCCGAGGCCGTAGACGACCTCGGGGAACCCCATGCCCCCGTAGTCGGGGTCGAGGTTCATGCCCTGCCAACCGGCTTCGACGTACTTCGCCCAAGCTTGCTTGAAGGACTCCGGTGTGGTGACCCCGTCCTCTGACCACGTGAGCCCCTCGGTGTCGCCGAGGCGGTCCGTCGGTGCCCACACCTCGTCGAAGAAGCGTGCATGTTCCTCGAACACGCCGGCGACGGTCTCGTATCCGGCGTGCGAGTACCTCTCGGACTCTGCGATCTGGTCGATCATCCCTACGGTGCGCAGGGCGAAGAGGAGGTCCTTGGTTGGGGTGCGGTAGTCGGCCATGACGCTATGTTACCGATGGGTAACCCATGGTGCACAGTGCTGTGACACAGGGACGCGGCTGTCGCACCTTGGCGCTGGATCACCCGCGGGCGGGGGG
>JBKEAI010000057.1:0-2160 GCA_047972145.1 Microthrixaceae bacterium | reverse complement strand
GGCACGAACCCGAGCTTGGGAGCCTTGCTCACGAAGCGGCCATGCCCCGCCGCGGCAATCATCCCGGCTCCTCGGCACCCTCGGGCTTGACCGGCACCATCTTGCCGGTGTTGAGGTCGAGCACCTGGTCTTCGGACGCATAGCGCAACTTCACCCGCAGCGCCCGGCGTTCCACGCCGTAGTACACCGGTAGGCAGGCCACGACGGTCACCGCGGCGAGGATCGGGATCCGCCACTTCTCACCGAGCACGTCGTCGAACCCGAGCACATCGAGCACCACGAAGTAGACGAGCGTGTGCCACACATACACGGTGTAGGACATGCGCCCCAGGAAGCGCAGCGGCTTCCACGACAACGTCCGGTTGACTGACCACTCCTTGTAGCGGGCCATGCACAGCATCGGCGGTATGAACGCGAGGGCGGTGAGGGTGTGACCGAAGTTGATCCAGTAGGTGCCACCGTCGGTGTCGAGCTGGGACAGAGGTGCCATCGGCACGTACGGGAACGGCAGCCCCAGCTTCGACGCCGTGTCGTTGAGGAACGGGCTTGCGATCAGCATCGTGGCTCCTGCCACCACCAGCCCGACGATGCCCACCCTGGGTAGCCAGCGACGCCACACCGCCGGTAGTGGATCGGGGATGCGCGCGTTCAACACCGCCAGCGCAACGCCCCACATGAGCGAGTCGGGTCGCGACAGCCAGAACAGGCTGAGGCCGCGCATCACCGGATTGGCGTTGGCCGGGTCCTCGGGGATCGGCACGGGCCCGGCCACCCCTGTCCAGCGCTGCCAGCCGATCCACACCGCGATCACCACCAGCACGATCGCGAGCTGGTTCATCCAACGCTTGCGGATACACACCAGCACCGTGACCGCGATGAGGAGGTAGAACTGCTCTTCCACCGCGAGCGACCAGAACTGGTCGATCGAGAGCTTGTCCACCAGGCTCGGGTCGAGCGCTCCCAGACCGACCGGGAAGAAGATCTCGTACAGGTAGACGACCGCGGCTGCGGACTCCGCCAGCAGGGTCTCCATGCGCTCCCGTGCGAACAGCGCCGTGATCACGATCCAGGCGAAGATGCACAGGTAGGCGGAGGGCAACAGGCGGATCCCGCGGCGCGCGTAGAACTTGCGCATCCCGATCGTGCCCTTGTCGCGGTGCTCCTGCATCAGCAGGCTCACGATCAGGAACGCGCTCATCACGAAGAACACGTCGATGATCCCCGCGAAGCTCGGCGACAACGGAGACCAGGCGTGGTTGAACAACACCATCAGGATCCCGATGCCCCGCACGCCGTCGAATCCGCCTATGAAGCCCAGCCTGGGCGCAACCGACACGAACGGCCGCTGTGCTTTCGCCCCCGCAGTGGCCATGGGCCGCAGAGTACGGCCCGCCTAAGGTCACGCACAACACAGCACAGCGCTTGAGCGCCCCGACAGCCCAGCGCTTCAGCGCCCCGGCACCACAGCGCTCCAGCGCCCAACAGCACAGCGCTCCAGCGCCCAACAGCACAGCGCTTCGGCGCCCCCACAACACAGCGCTTCGGCGCCCCAACAGCACAGCGCTTCGGCGCCCCCACAACGGAGTCGTTCACCCTTGAGCAACACCCAGGACATACCCGAGCCCTCCGTCGAGGAGTTCGCCGACACCGCCAGGTCCTGGTTGGGTGAGAATGCCGCGCAGGCGCCCCGGGACTACGGTGCGATCCTCCCCCCCGAGTTGGCCGCGGACGGCCGTGCCTGGCAGGCACGCTTGTTCGATGCGGGGTTCGCCGGCATCGCCTGGCCCGCGGAGTACGGCGGCAGGGGTCTCACCCCCGAGCACAACGCGGCCTGGATCACCGAGTGTGCGCTCGCCCAGGTGCCACCCTTCCTCAACATGGTGGGCTGCGTGCTCGCCGGCGGCGCGCTGATGGCCTTCGGCACCCCCGAACAGCGCTCGACGCACCTGCGGCCGATCATCACCGGTGAGCGGATCTGGTGCCAGCTGTTCTCCGAACCCGACGCGGGGTCGGACCTCGCGTCGCTGTCCACCTCCGCGGTGCGAGACGGCGACGACTGGGTGGTCGACGGCCAGAAGGTCTGGTGCTCCAACGGCCGGGTCGCGGATTGGGGGATCCTCATGGCGCGCACCGACCCCGGCGCACGGCACAAGGGGATCT
>JBKEAI010000042.1:0-5222 GCA_047972145.1 Microthrixaceae bacterium | reverse complement strand
GTGGTCGAGCATGCCTCGTTGCAGCGGGGGAACTCGTTGGGCTGGTCGTCGATCACAGAGATCGACACCCGGGCGGCCTCCGGGTCGAGCTCCCAGCGCTCGAGGCGCCCGAGACCGCCGTCGCCGAAGGGCCCCAGAGGGTCCCTGTCGAACATCCGGTCGTAGGTGCAGATGTCCACGACGACCTTTCCGTCGTCGGTGTCGTACGCGTTGAGCGGATGGTACGCGTAGCCGAGCGGCAGGTCGATCCACACGATCTCCCCGGGTGTGCCCTCTCGAGGCATGAGACCGACGCGACGTCCGTGGTCGGGGTTCCAGCGGAACGGGAACGGTGAGACCATCGCCAACTCGATGTCGACGGTCACCGGTTGGTCGTAGATGAGCACCCAGGTCCGGGTGATCGACATGTCGTGCACCATCGGCATACCGGCGATCGGGATCTCCAGTTCCTTCGTCGCCAGACCGTCGGCGCCGATCACGACATACGCGATGTGGTCGAGCCATTCCGGCAACGCGTAGGCCATGGCGTGCAGTTCACGGGTGACCGGGTCGTACTTGGGGTGGGCGCTGAAGGGCCCTGTGATGGTCCCACCGAAGTCGTTGCGCGCGATCGTCTCCAGCTCGTAGCCGAGCTCCACCGGAACCACACCGGCTTCGACCAGCGCCCAGGTGGTGCCCGCCCAACCCCCGACCGCGGTGTTGGGAGCGATGTCGGCACCGTTCCAGTTCGGTCCGGCGATGTCCGGTTCGCCGCGCGCGGCGGAGACCCGCTTGGAGCCCACATAGCGGTTGCGATACCACGCTGCACGCCCCTCGTCGAGGCGTATCCCATGCACCATCCCATCGCCCAGGAACCAGTGGTGCGTCGCCGGGTCGACCGTGCCGAGCGGGTTGGGACCGTTGCGCAGGTACCTGCCGCTCAACTCCGCGGGCAGTTCGCCGCTCACCGGGAGGTCGAAGGCGGTGACCTCCTCGGAAACAGGGCCGAAGCTGCCCGACAGGTAGAGGCTGCCGCCATCCGATGGAGCGGCGCTCACATGGTCCGTGGAAGCTGCCATATCGGCCCACCGTACTGCCACGGCCCCACAGCACGCCGGGAAACGTGCACCACCACCCGTGGTGTGATCGGATGGTGGGTATGTGGCAGGGAATCCTCATCTTCGGAATCGCCGGCGTGATCGTCGCGATCGCATACGTGGCGATGGTCTCCAACCGACACCGCGAGCGCGAGTCGCTGCCACCCGAGGACCGTCTCACCGACGAGCAGTTCCGCAAGGTCGAGTTCGGCGAGGACGACTGATCCCACCTGCGGCCCATCCGCCGTGCACAGCTACCGGTCGACGAGCGCTGGGACGACCCCGGTTCGCACGGCGTGATCTGTACCCTCGGACCCGTGCGAATCCGCTACCGACTCTGCCCGACCGACCCTGTCGCTGACACCCGGCACACCAGCAGGTGGCTCACACCGTTGCTGGTGCTGCTGGCGACCATCGCGCTGGTCACCACAGCCTGCACCGGGTCCGGAGACATAGCGTCGGCGCAGAGCGGCGAACGCGGGGATGCAGGCCCCTCGGGGGCAAACCCCTCTTCGGACGGTCCGCTCTCATGGGCGAGCTGCCGCGACGGGATCGCCGCGGCAGCGCAACTCGACTGCGCCACCCTGGCGGTGCCGATCGACCGCAACGACCCCGACGCGGGGATGATCGACCTGGCCCTCGCACGTGTGCCGGCCACCGGACCCGAGGACGAGCGCATCGGATCGTTGCTGTTCAACCCGGGCGGACCCGGGGGTTCGGGCATCGAGTTCCTCGCCGGCGCCTCACAGGTACTCCCAGACGAGCTGCGCGAGCGGTTCGACCTGGTCAGCTGGGATCCGCGCGGTGTCGGAATGAGCACTCCTGTGCGGTGCCTCACCGACGCGCAGAAGGACGCCCAGATGGAGGGCGACCTCAGCCCGGATGACGACGAGGAGATGGAGCGGGCGATAGCGGACACCAGTGAGCTGCGTGAGGGTTGCCAACGGAACGAGCCCGAGCTCATCGAGCACATGTCGACCGCGGACGTCGCGGGTGACCTCGAGGAGATCCGCGTCGCCCTCGACGACGGCAAGCTCAACTACGTCGGCTTTTCCTACGGGACCGCCATCGGAGCCACCTACGCCACGATGTTCCCCGAGAACGTCCGCACGATGGTGCTCGACGGTTCGGTCTCCCCATCGACCACCTCCGAGGAGGAGCTCGAAGCGGGGGTCAGGGGCTTCGAGCGCACCTACGCGAGCTTCGTCGAGACCTGCGATGCCGACCCGGACTGCGCGCTATCGGGCCGCACAGCGCAGACCGTCGATGAGGTGCGCGCATCGCTCGACACGACACCGATCACCGTCGACACCACCTCTGGTCCACGAGTGATGGGACGGGACCTGTTCGACATCGGCCTGTTGACCGCGATGTACCAGAGCGAGCTGTGGGGCACTGTGGCCGAAGCGATCGACGACCTCGACGGTGGCGGTGCCGAGGTGATCCTCACGCTGACCGACCAGCAGACGGGCCGCCAGCCCGACGGCACCTGGGACAACTCCACCGACGCACAGGTGATGGTGAACTGCGCCGACGAAACCGAACGACCCGACGTCGAAGCGGCGATCGCGGAGGGACGTCGCGCCACCGCCGATGCACCGAACTTCGGAGAGATCCTCGCCACCGGCCCGCTCGGATGCCTCGACTGGCCCCTGCCCGCCAACCCGGTACCCGAGTGGACCGCCGCGGGTGCCCCGCCGATTCTGGTGATCGGGACCCTCGGGGATCCTGCAACCCCCTACGAGTGGTCCGAGCAGATGGCCGACGCGCTCCAGGGTTCGGTGCTGTTGACCTACGAAGGCGACGGCCACACCGCGTTCATGCGGGGAGGGGCGTGCATAGACGACGCTGTGGTCGCCTACCTCGTGGACGAGACGCTGCCCACCGCCGGTACCTCGTGCCCTGTGGATCCCGCGAGCGGTGGGGGCATAGCGGACGTCGGAGACATGCTGTTGGACCAGCTCACCGGTGCAGGGGTTCCCGACAATGTCGCCCAATGCGTCGTCGAACGACTCGACGAGGAGATGGGCGAACGCGGACTCGACGACCTGTTGGTCGGTGGCGACATCGACGAGCTGAACTCGCTGGTCACCCGGATAACCCAGGAGTGCCTCTCGGGCGGATGACCACCCGAAGTTGGTCGACCCCGATGGGTTGACCCAGGGCGTCGGGTCAGGCCGGGGCGGTCGGCCGGCACATGCGGCCGAACCACCCCGGTACCCGCCGAATCAGGCGCCGTGCAACTCGCGCTGGATCTCCGCTTCGACCTCGTTGGAGAACGAGGTCTTTATGACGTTGCCGCCGTGCACCGACAGGGCCTCGATCGCCTTGTCGCTGGTGACCTGCTCCACGATCATGAACAGAGCAGAGGTGCCGGGCTGGAGCGCCTCGCGCACCTGGTCCTGGAAGTCCTTGGACACGGCGTCCTTGGAGAGCTTTCCGCCGAGCGCACCGAACGCTGCGCCCAGAGCCATCCCGAAGATCGGCACGAAGAACAGCACACCGAACAGCAGGCCCCAGAACATGCCCCAGGTGGCACCGGCACCAACCTCGTGGGCGTTGGTGATCGTCTTGATCTTGCCCTCGTCGTTGCGCACGATCGCAGCGATCGCGTCGGGTTGGATGATCAGGTCCCTTGAGAGTGCTTCGGCGGTCTCCATCGCCGTGACGGCGGTGGTGGTGTCGTCGTAGCCGATCGCGATCAGGTCTGCCATTTTGTTCCTTCGTCGCCGGGTGTCTCCCGGATTCCAAGCGCAGTATAACGACAGATCTCCGGCGAACGTCCGCGAAGGTACGTGTCCCGGTGATCCCGTTGGTTCAGGTACCCCCGTCGGAGACCGGCCCGAGGTAGGCGTCCACCACGGCAGGGTCCTGTCGCACGGACGCCGGATCGCCCGATGCGATCAAGGTGCCGAAGTCCAACACATACACACGGTCACACACGTCGAGGACCAACTCGGTGTCGTGGTCGATGAGAAGCACTCCGGGACCCGAATCGGCCACCTCGCGCAGACGTCGCCCGAGCGCCCTGCTCTCGTCGGAGTCGAGTCCGGCCGCGGGTTCATCCAGCAGGAGCGTCGACGGCGATGTGGCAAGTGCCCGTGCGACACCCACGAGCTTGCGGACCCCGAGGGACAGGTGCCCAGGACGTTCATCGGCGACATCGCCCAGATCCATGCGATCGAGGGCTCCTTCGACTGTGTCGTGGTCGATCACCCGGCCCGGCCACAGCGCGTCGCGCAGGAGCCCCCGCAGGGAGCCCTCGTGCGCCGCCACCTCGCAGTGCTGTCTGACCGTCAGGTCATCGAAGAGCTCCATGGACTGCCAGGTTCGGGCGATCCCCGCGCGCGTGCGCCGGGTCGGGTGCGCGCCCGAGAGGTCTTCGGAGCCGAGGCGCACCGTGCCGGAGTGGTCGGTGAACCCGCCGATCGCATCCACGGCCGTGGTCTTGCCGGCACCGTTGGGGCCGATCAAACCGACCAGCTCTCCGGCGGGCACCTCCACGCTTAGACCCTCGAGCGCCACGACTCCGCCGTAGCGCACGCCGAGTGAATCGACCACGAGGTCCGCGTGGGAGCCGGTTCTGCTCATCGGAACCATCCTGACCGACGACACCGGGCAATGCCGCGAGGTGTCAGCTGAGCAGTGAGGCGAGGCCCCATGCCGATGCCGCCAGACCCACCACGATCATCACCACCGACCGTCCGAGTGGTGGTCGATGCGGTGCCTCCCCGGATCCACCGCTCGTCCTGGGTGGCCTGAGCATGGCCAACACGTTGCCGATCACCATCGCCGCACCGAACGCGAGGATCATCCAGGGGAAGAAGTCCGCTCCGAGGAACGGCTCGAAGTCATCCTGGGCGATCACAGCGGGGACCCCCGCGGTCCGGAACCCGATACCTGAACCCCCCCCAACCTGAAGCCCCAAAAGCTGAACTACCATCAATTCTCAACAAACTCTCAGGTGCCCAAAATTTGGTGTTGGCACAAGCACGGAAAGTGACAATACTACTCAAACCGGTGGCTTCGCCCCCACCGGAACACAGCCGGGGCAAAGGAGCGAGGGACACGTAATCTCCCTCCAAACGCATCGCCACCAGCGCTTTCCAGGTGCTGGCGCCTTGTGGCCCTCGCTCCGCCCCGCGG
>JBKEAI010000005.1:0-15516 GCA_047972145.1 Microthrixaceae bacterium | reverse complement strand
AGGCGCACCGCAGCTACAACCGTCTCCCCGAAACGAGCGTCGGGTACCCCGAGCACGACGGCCTCCGCCACGTCGCGGTGCTCCTCCAGGTCGGACTGCACCTCGACGGGATACACCGTGTAGCCACCGGTGAGCACGACGTTCTTCACCCGTCCCACGAACACAACCGTGCCGAAGAGACCCGACCGCACGAGGTCGCCGGTGCGCAGCCAGCCATCGTCGGTCAGCACCGAGGCACTGTTGGCTACGTCACCCCAGTAGCCCTTCAACACACCGGGACCTTTGACTTGAAGCTCGCCGGTCGCGCCCGCGCTGACCGGTTCACCGTCGTCGTCGACGACGCGGAACTTCCAACCGGGAAGGCGGAAGCCGAGGCTGTCGCCAAGGCCGAGTGGCAGGATCGGAGGGGACACCTTCGCCGCCACCCCGCCGGCAACCTCGACCATGCCGTATCCCTCGACGAAGGCCGCCTCACCGAGCGAACCGACGAATGGGAGGCTCGCTGTGGCCCCGAAGGACTTGAACCGCTTCGCCACATCGGCGGGCATCACATCGGCCCCCGATATCCAGAAGCGCACCGAGGTGAGGTCGCGGTCCTCCGCTCCGGCTTCGAGCAGCATCCGGTACATCGCAGGTACCCCCACGAAGCCGCTCACCCGTCGCTCCTCGATCACATCGAGCACCCGCTCCGCGCCGAAGCGATCCAGGAAGTACACGGGCATACCCATCACGAGCGGACCCAACAGCGCGATGAAGCCCATGATGTGGGCCACCGGCAGACCCATCAGCACCTCGGTGCCGCCCAACACCGGTGGGACCAGCGCACCCGCCGACATCGCGCCGACGAGACCACGGTGGCTGAGCTCGGCCCCCTTGGGCTTGCCGGTGGTGCCCGAGGTGTAGAACAACGCCGCTACCGCATCGGGGTCCGGCGAGGCCGCAGGCGGTCGGTCGGCCGCTGATCCCCGCCCCAACAAGAGCTCGAACACATCGCGCACCACGAGGGAGGCTCCGCAGTCCGACACGACGTGACGGACCTCGGCGGTGGACATCTGCGAGTTCACCGGTGCGGGCAGCCGACCCACGCGGGCGGCCGCGAGGCTCACCAGCATCTGGTCCACTCCGTTGGTGGTCGCCACCACCACAGGCTCACCGGGCGCAGAGCGCGCTGCGATCGCCGCCGAGTACCGGGCCACGCTCTCCGCGATCTGGCCGTAGGTGAGCTCGCGCACCTTGCCGTCGCTCTGCTCCTCGGTGATGACGACCACGTCGCCGTGGATCGTCAACAGGTCATCCGCGATGCTCGCAAGGGTGGGTTCGGAACCCAGCCCGAGACCCATCCCCGCGCGCCGCGCGACACGACGGGGCGAGAGGTTCCGGGGATCCAGCACGCGACCGAGTCCGGGCAGCAGGGGCAGGCTCATCGGCTGCCAGCTTTCTGCAACGGCGCCCATGCGAGCAACAACCGCTTCTCTCCCCGCTCGGGGAACCTCACCACCACCTCGGTCTTGTCGCCGGAACCGGCAAGGTCGAGCACCACTCCATCGCCCCACTTGGCATGGGTGACGTCGTCGCCCACCTGGATGCCGAGCAGGTGCGCCCCCGACGAGCTCGCCGGGGTGCGGCGACCAGTTCCAGCGGAGGCTCCCACCAGCGGCCCGGTGCCCGAAGAGGACCTCGAACCATCCACGCCCCGGGTCGCCCGCTCGTGGGCACGTTCGCGGCCCCGGGGTTGCCAGGAGGTCGACTCCCAACCACCCGAGCGCATCGCGCCCCGCCCCGAGGTGGTGCGGGTGGCCGGGTCGTCGGTCATTAGGTCGTCGGGGATCTCGCCGAGGAACCGACTCGGAGGGTTGTAGTTGGTCGCACCCCACAGGGTGCGGCACCAGGCATGGGAGACGAACAGGAGCTTCTCCGCCCGGGTGATACCCACGTAGCAGAGCCGGCGTTCCTCTTCGAGCTCGTCGGGTTCGGTGAGCGCACGCTGGTGGGGAAACACGCCCTCTTCCATGCCGGCCATGAACACCACCGGGAACTCCAGGCCCTTCGCCGCATGGAGGGTCATCAGGACCACACCGGTGTCGGACGGGTCGTCCTCGTCGGGGAGTTGGTCGGTGTCGGCCACCAGCGACACCGACTCGAGGAACTCGGCGACCGTGTCGAACTCGTCGGCAACGCCCACGAGCTCACCCAGGTTCTCCAGGCGCCCCTCGGCTTCGAGGCGGCGCTCACCGGAGTCGATGTCGGCTTCGAGCATTGCCCTGTAGCCCGAGCGCTCCAGGATCGACTCGAGCATCCGTGCGGGACCGTCGTCGAGCTGGCGACCCAGTTCTGCGATCAGGTCGCAGAACGTGTCGATCCCCTTGGCCGAGCGCGGCGACACCCCTGCCTCGTCCCAGCGGTGCAGGGCGTCGACGAAGCCGATCCCCTGGCTGCGTGCGAAGCTCTCCAGCCGGCCAACCGACTGGTCGCCCACCCCACGCTTGGGCACGTTGACCACCCGTTTGGCGCTCACCTCGTCGGACGGGTTGACGATCACCTTCAGGTAGGCGAGCGCGTCCTTGACCTCCTTGCGGTCATAGAAGCGCGGCCCGCCGACCACGCGGTAGGGGATCCCCGCACGCATGAGTGACTCCTCCACCACACGGCTCTGCGCGTTGGTGCGGTAGAACACCGCCATGTCGCTCCAGCGCACATCTCCCTGCTGGTGCAACGAGGCGAGCTTGTGGGCGACCCACTGGGCCTCGTCGGTCTCGTCCTCACCCTGGAAGCGCACGATCGGATCGCCACGGCCGGCGTCGGACCACAGCGCCTTGGGTTTGCGGTGCGCGTTGTGCGAGATCACCGCGTTGGCCGCGTCGAGGATCGTCTGGGTGGAGCGGTAGTTCTGCTCGAGCACCACCACCGTGGCATCGGGGAAGGTGTTCTCGAACTCCAGGATGTTGCGGATGTCGGCCGCCCGGAACCGGTAGATCGACTGATCGGTGTCGCCGACTATGCACACGTTGCGGTGGTCCTCGGCGAGGAGCATCACGAGGTCGTTCTGTACGGGGTTGGTGTCCTGGTACTCGTCGACCAGCACATGGCGGAAGCGCTGCTGGTAGTGGGCCAGCACCTCCGGGTGCACCCGGAACAGCTCGACGGTGACCGCGAGCAGGTCGTCGAAGTCCATCGCCCCCGCCGCACGGAGGCGGTTCTGGTACTCGGTGTAGACCTGAGCGACCTTGCGTTCACTCGACACCGACGCGGCGTCCTCGAAGTCGCCCGGTGACATGCCCTCGTTCTTCGCCGCGGAGATCCTGGCATGCACCGAGCGCGGCTGGTACTGCTTGGGGTTGAGCTCGAGGTCACGGATCACGTAGCCCGTGAGGCGTACCGCGTCGGCCTGGTCGTAGATCGAAAAGCTCGACGGGTAGCCGAGCAGGTGCGCATCACGGCGCAGGATCCGCACGCACGCCGAGTGGAAGGTGGAGATCCACATCTTGTCGGCGACCGGACCGACCAGGCGTGAGATCCGCTCGCGCATCTCGCCCGCCGCCTTGTTGGTGAAGGTGATCGCGAGGATCTCGAAAGGCGACACGCCTTCGTCGCGGATCAGGTGGGCGATCCGGTGCGTCAGCACCCGGGTCTTGCCCGACCCGGCACCGGCGATCACCAGGAGCGGGCCCTCGGGGTGGGTGACCGCTTCGTGTTGAGCTGGGTTCAGGCCGTCGAGGAGGTCGTCGGCACTCACCTACCCAATCCTACCGGTCACCTCTGACACCCCCGGTGCGTACCCCAACGAGCGCGCCAGTGACTCATGTTCAGCGAGATAGTCACCTACGCGCACTACGACACCAGCCGACTCACACCAACAACCTGAGTCACCCACGCCAACCTGAGTCACCCACGCGGGTGAACGAGGGCACGCGCGGGCGACCGAGGACTCTCGTTGGGGCGCGCGCGGGGCTCGAACGAGGACTCTCGTTGGGGCGCGCGCGGGGCCCTGACGCGCAGAGGACCAGCCGATGAAGGCTGGTCCTCCCGGGGGGTGTTCGTTCAGGGTGTCAGCGGACCCGGCCGACTCCGCTGACCTTGCCGATCCAGCCGACCGGGCGGATCGCGACGGGCTTGCCGGTGCGGGGCGAGTCGATCATCATCCCGCCACCGACGTACATACCCACGTGGTAGACGGGGTTGCCGTAGAACACGAGGTCGCCGGGCTGGATCTGGGCCATCGAGATCGGCTGGGTTGCAGCCTTCTGTGCACGCGAGGTGCGTGGGAGTCCCACTCCGACCTGGGCCCACGACCACAACATCAGCCCGGAGCAGTCGAAGCCGGTCGCCGGCGATGACCCACCCCAGCGGTACATCCGCCCGAGTTGGGTCTTCGCAGCTTGGATCGCGCCCGCTGCACCACCGCTGGTGGGAGGCGGGGGAGGCGGGGGTGGGGGCGGCAACGGAGTGGGGGCCGGTGCAGGAGCACCGCCACCAGCCGGGGCCGGCGCAGGAGCGCCGCCACCACCCGGGGCCGGCGCAGGTGCAGCGGGAGCTGCGGTTCTGGCGCGGCGGTTGGTCGGAGCGGCTGTGGTCGGTGCTGCTGCCGCCTGCTGCTGGGCCGCAGCGGCCTGCGCTGCCTCGCGCTGAGCGGCCTCGGCAGCAGCGCGCCGTGCCGCTTCCTCCTCGCGGCGGCGCTGCTCGGCTGCGATCGCCTCCTGGAGCTCACCGTTGGCCTCGTCGTAGAGCGCCTGACTCTCGGAGATGGAGGCCTCCAAGCGTGACTTCGCGGCTTCCTGGTCGGCCTTGGCGACCTCGACCTCGGACTGCTTGTCGGCCAGCTCGTCCTTGCGATCCTGGAGGTCGGCCCGGCTCGCCGCGAGCTCGTCGGTGAGCTCCTCACGGTCGCCGCGCAGCGCACCGAGGAGGACCTGCTGGTTCAGCGACTTGTTCATGTCGTCGTTGGACAGAGCCACCAGGGCGGCCGAACTGCCGGCGTCCATGTACTTGGCCACGAGGAACTCGCTCGCCTGTGCCTCGGCCTCGTCGACGCGGACCTGCGCTTCGGCGATCGAATCCTGGGTGGTGTTGATCTCTGTGTTCAGCTTCTCGATGACGTCGAGGGTCTCCAGGTAGTCCTCGTCCGCGATCGCCGCCTCGCGCTCGAGCCCGTCGAGTTGGTCGGCCAGCCTCGAGGCACGGGCCCGCAACGAACCGATGTCCTCCTGGGCGGACGCCGTGTTGGGCCACACGAGCGCGGTGAGCGTCCCCACGCAGAGCAGGACGATGAGCGACCTGAGTGGTCGCCGGGGCGGCGGGGAGTCCGTGAACATTCTCCAACGAGTCTTCCAGATATGCCCAAGTGTTACAAGAAGGTTGCGAAAAGTGCCTGAGACTGCGATCACGTTTCGGTTTGTACGGGCTGGATTGCGGGCCGTGGACAGCAAACTACAGCAGTGTGATCAAGCGTGTGGGCAAACCCATGGGAAGACATGATCGGCCGGGTGCCCGCTGCCAGAAACCCGCCCACCGGGGTCGGCGCATCAGCCCTGCTGCCGGACAGTGGACACGATGCTGGACCTTCGCGCCGAGGGCGTCACTCCCACTCGATGGTGCCGGGCGGCTTGGAGGTGATGTCGTAGGCCACACGGTTGACCCCGGGCACCTCGTTGATTATCCGCGACGAGATCGCCTCGAGCACCTCGTAGGGGATCCGTGCCCAGTCCGCGGTCATCGCGTCCTCGCTGGTGACCGCTCGCACCACGATCGGATACCCATACGTGCGCTCGTCCCCCTGCACCCCCACCGTGCGGATGTCGGCGAGCACCGCGAACGCCTGCCAGATCTCACGGTCCATGCCCGCGCTGTGGAGCTCCTCGCGCACCACGGCGTCGGCCTCCTGGAGCAGCGCCACCTTGTCGGGGGTGACCTCTCCGATGATCCGCACCCCCAGCCCCGGGCCCGGGAAGGGCTGGCGCCACACGATCTCGTCGGGTAGTCCCAGCTCGAGGCCCACCGCGCGCACCTCGTCCTTGAACAGGGTCCGCAGCGGCTCGACCAGCTCGAAGTCGAGGTCGTCGGGCAGACCACCCACGTTGTGGTGGCTCTTGATCGTCGAAGCGTGCGCCGTGCCCGACTCGATCACGTCGGGATACAGCGTTCCCTGCACGAGATAGCGGGCGTCCTCGATGCCACCCTTCGCGTCCTCGAACACCCGGATGAACAGCTCGCCGATCACCTTGCGCTTCTGCTCTGGGTCGGTGATCCCTGCGAGGCGCTCGAAGAACCGGTCGGCGGCACGCACATGGATCAGCTCGATGCCCTGGTGACGGCGGAAGGTCTCGACCACCTGGTCACCCTCGTCCTTGCGCATGAGCCCGGTGTCGACGAACACGCACGTGAGCTGCGCGCCGATCGCCTTGTGGACCAGCGCCGCGGCCACAGCCGAGTCGACCCCACCGGACAGTCCACAGATCGCCCGTCCGTCACCTACCTGGGCTCGGATGTCGGCGACCGCATCGTCGACGAAGTTCGCCATCGTCCAGTTGGGCGTGCATCCGGCGAGGTCGACGAGAAACCGTTGGATCACCTCCTGGCCGTGGGGGGTGTGGTGGACCTCGGGGTGGAACTGCACACCCCAGATCCGACGCTGCGGACTTTCGAGCACAGCGACCGGTGCGCCATCTGATGAAGCCGTGGCCACGAACCCCTCGGGCGGTTCGGTGATCGCATCGAAGTGGCTCATCCACACCGTCTGTGTGGACGGCAGCCCCCCGAGCAGACCGCTTGAACCCGTGCCGTCACCAGCTCCCGCGCCCACACCAGCACCAGCGCCAGCACCTGACCCTGTGCCGTCACCAACACCCGCTCCCGCGCCCGCACCGAGGTGCATCACGGTGCGGCCGTACTCTCCCGAGCCACCGCGGGCGACCGTGCCACCGAGTTGTTGTGCGATCAACTGCGAGCCGTAGCAGATGCCGAGGATCGGGATCCCGAGGTCGAACACTCCTGGGTCGAGGTCAGGGGCTCCCTCCACGTGTACCGACTTGGGACCGCCCGAGAGGATGATCGCCGCGGGTGCACGGCGTGCGACCTCCGCCGCGGTGATCGTGTGGGGAACGATCTCGGAGTACACCCTCGCCTCGCGGACCCGCCGGGCGATCAACTGCGCGTACTGGGCACCGAAGTCGACCACCAGCACGACCTGGTCCGGTGCATGCACCGACACCACGTGCGCTCCCTCAGCTACCGGTGCGCCAGACACGGCCTCATCAACCGGTGCGCCAGACGCGGCCTCATCAACCGGTGCGCCAGACGCGCACCCACCGACCACGTCGGGGGAGGCCGCCACGCCACCCGGTTCAGAGCTCACCGCTGGTCCGTCACTTCTGACCCGGTGGTCACGAGCTCGGCCTTCTGGAGATCCTTGACGCTGTCGTGTCCACACACCGCCATCGCCTTGCGCATGGCACCCATCAGATTTGTGCGGCCATCGGCACTGTCCGCGGGCCCGTCCAGTACCACGTCGAGTGAACCGAGCGTGTCGACACGGCCCAAGACCCCGCGGGGAAGGTTGGGATGGAAGGCGGACATCGACCAGACGGTGCCCCCCGCAGGGGACTCCGACGCCGCCGCGAGCGGAGTACCCAACATGACCGCGTCCGCACCACAGACGACGGCCTTGGCGATGTCGCCTCCGGTGGTCATTCCTCCGTCGGCGATCACGTGGCAGTACACGCCGGTCTCATCGAGGTGACGCATGCGCGCGGCACGTGCATCGGCGATCGCGGTCGCCTGCGCACCACCGACCCCGAGAACGCGGCTGGTTCGCGAGGTGACACCGGAGCCGACCCCGACCAGCACACCGGCCGCCCCTGTGCGCATGAGGTGCAGCGCCGCCTGGTAGCTGGCGCACCCACCGACGATCACCGGCAAGTCGAGGCGACGCACCAGGTACTTGAGGTCGAGCGGTGCGGTCTCGGTGCTGGTGACGTGCTCGGCGGAGGTGACCGTGCCCTGGATCAACAACAGGTGTGGATCGGCCGCGGTGATGTGGGGCAAGAGCGTCTCGGTACTGCCCGGGCTCACGGTGACCGCGGCGATCGCACCGGCGTCGCGGATCTCCTGGACACGGCGGCCAATGAGCTCGGGATCGACCGGGGCCGCGTAGATGTCGCGCAGCTCTACCGACCGGTCGCCCGGCTCGAGTGCAGCGATCCGCTCCAACACCCCGGTGGGGTCCTCGTAGCGGGTCCAGAGCCCCTCGACGTGCAGTGCACCGACACCCCCGTGGTGATCCATCCCGACCGCAAAATCGGGTGAGGTGACACCGTCCATCGAGGCGGAGATCACCGGGATGTCGAACTGGTAGGCGTCGATCTGCCACGACAGATCCACCTCGTCGGCCGAGCGCGTGCGTCGGCTCGGCACGATCGCTATGTCGGCGAGCGAGTAGCCCGCCCTGGCTGCCTTGCCCATGCCGATGTCGACTGTTGCCACTGTTGCTCCGGGCCTTTGTGCGGCCGTGATCCGGGCCTTCTCAGGTCGTGCTCCGGGCCGTGTGCGGCCCCGAAGGGAAGGAGTGATCCTAGCCGGGAGCGCCCGCTGGTCAGCCCATCAGGTTCTTGAGCAGTTGCTTCGCGATCTGCGAGTTCATCTCGTATACGGCCTTGCGCCCCGCGTCGGACACCTGGCGGACCACCCCACCACCTGTCGCCTCCTCGATCGAATCCAATCCGGCGACCACAGCATCCTTGGTGGCATCGGTCGCCTTGTAGCCCATCGAGGTCAAACCCTTCACCACATCCGACTGCGCGACCGGATCCGGAGCGGCGGACGCGATGATGCGCAGTGCGTCCTTGGTGAGCTCGGCGCCATGGGTGAGCGTCTCGGTGAGGTTGGGAACCTGGTCCTCGCCGCCGTCCTGCGCTGCAAGCCAGCGCCGCATCTTCTGGATGACCTCTGCATTTGTCTCACCGTCGAAGCTCAACGTTGCCATAGCGCGAGGCTAAACCCTCCGCCGGATCGGTTCTCCTTCGATCACGCCTCCCCCCAACACACCCGGCGCGTCAACCGCTCGAGGCGATCGGTGCTTCACCGTCTCCACGCAAAGCTCGCTGATCTTGTCCACCGGGTACACCAACCGGGAAGAGATCAGCTCCTCTGAATTCACCTCGGTTCCAGGAACATGCACTGCCGGCGATCGTGTTCCTGATTCCGACATCGCTCGTGTCTGCGGAGTTGGCATCGGGTTGGGACGGTGGGGTGTACCGCTGGGTCACCGAGGGGACCAACCCCGACATGGAGCCCGTCCTGGCCAGCTTCAGGACTCCGTAGACCTCTGAGATCTGGTCGGGCCGCAGGATCCCACCGAGTTGGTGCGTGGGCTCGAGCGTGGCCGGCGCGTCGGGGCCCATCGACCACACGATGAAGGTCGGGACCACCGCGAAGCGTGCATCCGGTGCACCGTGACGTTCCGCCACACGCGCCAGGTCTGCTTCGATCTCGTTGACCGGTGCCCCGGCCGCTGTGAGGGCACTACCCAGGTAGAGCAGGACTGCTGGAGCACCGGGTCGTTGCGGCCGGGTGAACCGCTTCGAACAGACTCACCCATGGCCGGATCCCAGTGAGACGGTCGCCGGGCGGGCCGGGGCGAACGCGACCTGCCCGCAGTGAACCAGCGGCGGGTCGTGACCGCCAGGACCTCGCGCACTACCATCGAGTGATGGCGCCCCTCCCCAACGATCTCGACCAGGCATTCCGACCCCGTAGCGACACCGAGGGTGGCGGATCGCAGCCGGGGATCGACCGCTTCGGGACCGTCGGTCTCACCTTCGACGACGTGTGCCTCGTGCCGTCGGCCTCCGATGTGGTGCCCGCAGAGGTGGACACCAGCACCACGATCGCGGATGGGATCCGCCTCGAGATCCCGCTCGTTTCCGCCGCGATGGACACGGTCACAGAGGCACGCCTCGCGATCGCGATGGCCCGCGAGGGTGGCCTCGGGGTGATCCACCGCAACCTGTCGGTGCAGGACCAGCGCGACGAGGTCGACAAGGTGAAGCGCTCGGAGTCGGGCATGATCGTCGACCCGGTCACCCTCGGCCCTGACGACCTCGTGCAGGCAGCCGAGGACCTGATGGCGCGCTTTCGGATCTCGGGAGTGCCGATCGTGGATGACGACAACAAGCTCGTGGGGATCCTCACCAACCGCGACCTGCGCTTCGAGAACGATCCCCGCCGCCCGATCCGCGAGGTGATGACCAGTGAGGGGCTCGTCACCACCCACGAGGGCACGACGTTGGAGGAAGCACAGGAGATCCTCGGGCGCCACCGGATCGAGAAGCTCCCTGTGGTCGACAGCGAGGGCCACATCACGGGGCTCATCACGGTCAAGGACATCAACAAGAAGATCCAGTACCCCAACGCCACCAAGGACTCCCAGGGCCGCTTGCGCTGCGCGGCGGCGGTCGGTGTGGGTGACGATGCGTACGAACGGGCGGAAGCACTGGTCGATGCCGGAGTGGACGTGCTCGTGGTCGACACCGCGCACGGCCACTCCGCAGGGGTGATCGAGGTGGTCCGCAAGATCAAGGGAGCACTCGACGTCGTGGTCGTGGCCGGCAACATCGCCACCGGCGAGGCCGCGTTGGCCCTCGCGGAGGCCGGAGCCGATGCGGTGAAGGTCGGCGTGGGGCCAGGGTCGATCTGCACCACCCGGATCGTGGCCGGGGTCGGAGTTCCCCAGCTGAGCGCTGTTTCCGAGTGCGCCGCCGCGCTGGCCGACCACAAGACCCGGGTGATCGCCGATGGTGGCGTGCGCTTCTCGGGCGATATCGCCAAGGCGATAGGTGCCGGTGCCGACGTGGTGATGCTCGGTTCGCTTCTCGCGGGGGTGGACGAGACCCCTGGGGAGATCGTGCTGAGCCAGGGCGAGCGATACAAGGCGTACCGGGGCATGGGCAGCCTCGGGGCGATGAGTGACCGCTCGTTCTCCAAGGACCGCTACTTCCAGGACGACGTCGAATCCACCGACAAGGTGGTCCCCGAAGGCATCGAGGGGCGGGTGCCCTACAAGGGCAAAGCCGCCAAGATCCTCTACCAACTCGCAGGTGGACTTCGCTCCGCGATGGGCTACTGCGGCGCCCACGACATCGCGGCGCTTCAGCACGACGCCCGGTTCGTGCGCATGTCGCCCGCGGGCCTCCGGGAGGCACACCCCCACGACATCCAGATCACCAAGGAAGCCCCCAACTACTGGATGTAGCGTCCAGCTGGACCCGCCCCACCGAACTTGAACGTCGCGCGCCACTGAGCGCGCGTTTTCGTTCAAGTTCCGCAGTCGGCGGAGCCCTCCTCGCGAACTTGAACGGAACGGACCGGTCAGTGAGCGCTGGCCTTCAAGTTCGGCGATGAGAGGGGACGTGGGACGCGAGCAGGTCCCACAGGGCGACGACTTCGGTGTGCGTTACCGACGGGCTGCCGACCGAGAGGCGCAGGACGCTGTTGCCGTCGACCTCGGTGAGCGTCACCAGCGCCTTGCCGGATTCGTTGAGCGCAAGACCAGCCTTTCGGGTCGCCTCGCCGCCATCGCGGTGCGCGACGCACACCAGGTTGAGTCGAGGCGGCGCGGCGAGGTTCCAGATGTCGGAACCCTCGACCTGTTCGGCCAACCAGCTGGCCTCACGGCAGTGCAGACGGACCATGTCCGCGATCGCCCCGGCGCCGATCGCCCGCAGCACGAACCAGATCTTGAGCGAGCGGAAGCGCCGCCCCAGCGGCACCTGCCAGTCGCGGAAATCGACGACACCAGCCGACTCGCTCGCCTCGTTGCGCAGATAGGGCGGCATGATCGACAGGGCACCGAGCACCGAGGTGCGGTCGGCCACCCACATGGTGGTGCAGTCGAAGGTGATCCCCCACCACTTGTGGGGGTTGAACAGGTAGCTGTCGACCCGGTCGATCCCCGCGAGCAGGTCGCGGTGCTCCTCGCAGATGGTCGCTCCTCCGGCCATCGCGGCGTCTACGTGCAACCAGGGCCGAAGAGCCGTCGCGTCCGGGACTGTGTTGCTTGTCACCGCGGTGGTGACACCCGCTGAGGCAACGCTCTCCCCGACGTTGGCAGCTGCCGTGACTGCGGCCGTGGTGGAGTTGGTCGGGCCACCTGGATGACCAGGCGTACTGAACACCTCGTCGAGCAGGGTGACCATCGCGGGAACAGGGTCGACCGCCATCGTGGAGGTCGTTCCCACCGTCGCGACCACGGCAGCAGGAACCAGACCGTCGGCCAGATCCGATTCGATCATCGAGCGGAGGGCGTCGAGGCGTATCGCAAGAGAGTCGTCGGTGGGGACCGCCCGGATGTGCTCCTCGAGGAAGCCCGCGATCCGCGCTCCCTTGATGACCGAAGAATGTGCCTCTTCGGAGTGGTACACGACCTGGCGGGCGAGCTCCCCTCGACCGCCGGCGCGCTCGCGCGCTGCGAGCAGTGCCACCAGCGTGCCCGACGACGCGGAGTCCTGGATCACACCTCCTCCTGGACCCTTTGAAGAGTGCCTGAACTTCTCGGGCAGACCCGCCAGCTCGGCCACCCAGTCGAGCATCCGCATCTCCAGCTCGGTCGCCGCGGGTGAAGTCGCCCACACCATGCCCTGTTGACCCAGACCCGCGGCAACGAAGTCGGCGAGCGCGGCCGGCCATGAGGTGTTGGCGGGAAAGTAGCCGTGGAACCCCGGTGCCTGCCATTGCACGAGGGCAGGGCGGATCACCTCGGCGAGGTCGGACAGCACCGCATCGAGGCCCTCGGGGTCGCTGGGCGGTTCCAGAGGCAGGCGCTCGAGGAGCCAACCCGGTTCGACCGATGGCCCCACCGGCAGGTCGTCGAGCGCCTCGAGGTAGTCCACGACCGCTGCGGTGGCCTCCGGAGTCCAGCGCCTGTACGCCTCCACCGCACCGGCCGCCGACAGCGCGCCCGGACGCCCCCCGCCCACGGTCGCGCTTGGTTCAACAAGTGGATCCACCGGTGAACTCTTGCACACCCCCACCCCGTGACACGCTCGGATAGACGACCGGGGGCGGTCCAGCACAGCGGTCCCAGCACGGCGGTCCCAGCACGGCGGTGCCGAACGCGACATGGTGCGCACGGCAGTAGGTCCAGCCGAGTCGCATGTTGCACTCCGTGCGGTGGCTGCGCCTCCGAAACGAACCGGCTGTCGCTATGAGGCCGCGCCGACGGGGGACCTCATAGCCGCTTGCGCAAGCGAGCGAACTACTACTGTTTTGGCCATGAGCGACGTCCCCCCCGAGGATCCAACCCAGCAGATGCCCGGCGCGGGTGGGCAGACTCCCCAGCAGGGAGGTGGGCAGACCCCCCAGCAGGGCTACCCGCCACAGCAACAGGGCTATCCGCCACAGCAACAGGGCTATCCGCCGCAGGGTCCGCCCGGAGGCGGGTACCCACCCCAGGGCGGCGACCAGGGCAAGAACTCGCCGGTGCCGTGGATCCTCGGGACACTGCTCGTGGTGGCGGTGATCGTGATCATCTTCCTGTTCGTGAACAACAGCAACAGCAACTCCGACGACACCACCACGACTTCGTCGTCATCTTCGATCGAGCCCGTGCAGACAGAGCCAGAGACCACACAGCGCCCGACCACACAGCGTCCACCGACCACACAACGTCCGACCACGCAGGCGCCGACCACCGAGGCACCGACGACGGAGCCTCCGACCTCGTCGACACCGCCACCGACCGCGTCGGTTCCCGAAGAAGACGGCCAGGGCTGACGCGAACGGGCTCGCCACGCCGTGCCAGTCGGACTGACAGACCCGTAGCCTCAGGAACCGACCATCACCCGTAAGACCAGCGTGGATAGGGGACCCAAGGCGCGTCGTACGAATCAGTCATGAGGGCCGGATTTCTCGGTGTTCCTGGAAAATCCCCGAGTGCGTGGTGGATCAACTTGCCCGTCCGTCCGCCTTCACGTGAGCGCGGTACGGACACGGCTATCGCGTCAGACGACCCGGCCCTCGTAGTCGGCCTCCACCCTGTAACCGGGTGGCATCGTCCGTGCAGGGTCGAGGTCTTCGAGTGGTCCTGGATCAGCACCGACCAGCAGTGACAGACACTGGCGCAGCATCGCCGCGGTCGCACCCCAGATCGTGTCGCCGCGCAGCGCGAAGAAGTACACGGGGTGGCCGCGGGGACCGTCGCCCCACTGTTCCTCGCTGAAGATCTCCGGATCGAGCAACTCACTCACGGGCACCATGAGCACCCGGTCCACCTCCCCGGGGTTGGCTCGCAACTCAGGGCGCCCTGCGAGCACCGCGACCTGCGGCACGATGTAGGCACGCCTGGTCACGGTGGTCAGGTGGTCGAGCTCACCGAGCAGCTCCACCGAGTCGGGATCGAGGGACGTTTCCTCCCACGCTTCACGTACCGCCGCCTCAGCGGTCGACTCACCGAGCTCGCACCGCCCACCGGGGAACGCCACCTCACCGGCATGGGTGCGAAGCCCCCAAGAGCGTCTGGTGAGGATCACGTACAGCTCCTCCGCTCCGGGCTCGACGGCGAGACGTTCGCCGGAGCGGGACTCTCCAACGAGGGCCTGCCCGCTCGGGAGACTCCCGGTGGTCATATCGCCGTGTGGCGGAGGATCCGCGAGAGGTTCCTCGCCGCCGGACCCGCCGCCGAGGACCGGTTCGGACCCACCGGTACCCATGTAGAACGCGACCAGCACCGCGGAGGGTGCCGCACCGGTATCCGCCACGGGGGACCGCATCCCTCGACGGTCGGGCGGGAACACCCGGCGCACATCGTCCAGATCGAGTGCCGGTGGGTGGTCGCCCACGACTGTCGACCACGGGGCATCACGGCCCGGCCTCCACGCCGCTGGCCGGGGGATGAACTGGGGCCCACCGCGGGGCTCGTCGGTGGTTCCCGGTTCGGCCATCGGGAGATTCTACCGGCGTCGCCCCAACCTCCCGGAGCGGCCATCTGTCGCCACCGCATGCCCCACCCCAGGCCCCACCCCTGTTCCCAACTCCCGTTCTGTGGTGCGACACGCGCCTGGGGGGCTCGCCTGGCACCACAGAACGGAAACGGGGAAACGGGGGAATAGGGCACCTGGTACGTGAAATTCAGTAGTTGGGGCGCAGGGGTACGACGGTGACCGAAGCGCCCGATGCGAAGTCGATGCGTTCGAGCGATTCGGTGGTGTAGAGCCACGGTTGGCCATCCACGACGAGGACCCGTTCCACCGAGGGCCACCCCGTGTTGTCGCAGGAGGAGAAATCTCTCGTGTCCGGCAGACAGCGTTGGGAGTGCTCGGATACACCAGCAGGAGGTCCTGGAGGTTGGATCCAGTGACGATGCGAACCTCACCATCGACCATACGGGCGGCGACCAGGTGGCCCTCGACTCGCACCCTTTCTTTGATCTCGGGCGTACTCGGATCGGACAGGTCGACGAAGGTGACCGTGAGGTACTCGATGAAGGGTCGCGAGGCGGACGGATCCCCTTCGATCGGATCCGCTGCAACC
>JBKEAI010000310.1:0-4544 GCA_047972145.1 Microthrixaceae bacterium | reverse complement strand
GCGCTCGATCGCTGGGGCCGGATCGACGCGCTCGTGCACAACGCCGGCAACATAAGGCACCGTCGCCTGGTCGACATGACGATCGACGACTTCGACGCGGTCCTCGATGTGCACCTGCGCGGTGCCTTCCATGTGGTGCAGCCCGCTTTGGGTCCGATGGTCGACGCAGGATACGGCCGGATCGTGCTGACCTCGTCGATCGGGGGTCTCTACGGGAACCACGGCGTTGCGAACTACGCGGCTTCCAAGGCCGGCATCATCGGCCTCAACAACGTGGTTGCACTCGAGGGCGCCGACCACGGGATCACCTCGAACGTGATCGTCCCCGGTGCGCTCACCCGCATCGCCGCGGGCGCGGATACCCGGGGCATGCCTGAGCCTGCCGGCGGGTCCTCAGGGGGTGCCCGTTCCGGCAGCGGGTCGGCGATGACCGCCGACAACGTCGCTCCGATGGTCGCCTGGCTCTCACACCAGGAGTGCTCGGTGAGCGGAGAGATGTTCATAGCGATGGCCGGACGGGTCGCCCGGGCGTTCATCGGGGAGACCCCCGGCGTGTACCAGGCGGAGTGGACCATCGGCGATGTCGCCCATCGGATCGACGAGATAAGGGACCTGGATTCTCCCTGGGTGTTCCCGGTGGTGCCCCACGGCCACGCGGACCACATCCGAGCGAGCCTCAAGTTGGCCGACGACAGCCAGTAGGGACCGTGGCGGTCGTGAAGCCCCATGGCACTCCGAGACTGCTTTCGGGCTCGGTGACGATCGTGTCGTCGGTGCGTGTGCGCACCTCCACACCCCGCGAGGTGAGGTGTTCGTGCACCGCGTCCAGGTCGCGCACCTCGAAGGTGATGGAGTGGTAAGTGTCGCCTGGGGCCTGGTCGGCCAGGTCGGCTTCGGCGTGTGTTCTCGGATCGGGCACGGCGTACTCGATGATCGAATCGGCCAGCGCGACGTAGGTGCTGTGTGCTCCGGCCACTTCGTCGCGGCCTTCGTGGACGACGGAACCGCCCATCACATCGACCGCGAACCGCAGGGCACGGTCGGGGCGGTCGGTGAGCACCGTGTGGTGCGAGCACCGCTCGATGCCCAACGGGTCGCCGTCGAGCGGTGGCGGGATCCAGCCCGGGTCCGTTGGGCGTGGGTCGAGTGGGAAGTCGATCGCAGGGAACAGCTCGTAGCGGAGCCCGGTGTCGCGGGGTGAGGTGAAGAACAGGGGCATCTTCGACCCTGCCGCGGTCGGGGGTCGTTCTCCCTCGGCGACCTCGTCGAACTGGTCGATCACGGCTATGCCCGCTGCCCTCAGGGCCTCGTAGAGGGCCGACATACCCTCGACGTACCAGCCGATCCCCTTCAGGTGGGGCCTGTCGACCGATGCATAGCGCTGGATGCCTTCGAGCACGTAGCGCTGCGGGTCGATGCTGTCGAAGAGAACATCGCCGATGAGGGTGAAAGTCGAGTAGTCGCTCGGGTAGCCGGAGCTCGATGGCGCCCCTTGTGTGAGCGACGACAGCGGTGTGCTCGGGCGGGCGAAGACCTCGGCGAACCAGGCCTCGGCGGCATCGAGATCGGTGACGTGGTGGCTGGGGTGGAACATCCGGGTGACCCGGAACTGCGGCGGCATCTGACGTGGCTCAGCGAAGGAACGGCGGCTCGTCGCTGGGGGGCTGAACCGTACGTTCGTCGGGTGGGCGGTTCCCGATGTGGGTGTAGAGCAGCCCGTTCTGCTTGGCCACCGACGGTGGCATCTCGGTCGCCTCCCAGATCGCGCGCACGGTGCCCTGGATCGCGATCGGGTCACGACCGGCGATCTGCGCAGCGATGTCGGCGGCACGCGAGCGGAGCTCGTCGGCGGGCACCACCTCTGTGACCAGGCCTATGCGCTGTGCGGTCTGTGCGGTGAGGCGCTCATCGGAGCCCATGAGCGCCCAGCGCAGCACCTCACCTAGGGGCACGCCGCGGTGCAGCATCCCGATCGGTTCCACCGCCGAGACGATCGAGCCGTTCGCGTGCGGATCGAAGAACGTCGCATCCTCCGAGGCGATGACGATGTCGGACTCGTTGACCATGTACTGGCCGCCACCTGCACACATGCCCTGCACAGCGCACACCACCGGCTTCCACACCTGGTTGGAGCGGGGCCCGAGGTACACGCCCGGATCGACATGGTTCCAGATGTTGTCGTCGCGCCACCACGCGCCCTGCTTGACGTCGAGGCCGGTGCAAAAGGCGCGTTCGCCGTTGGCCTGGAGCACTGCCACATGGATGTCGTCGGTGTCGCGCACGGTCGCCCAGGCCGACTGCATCTCCTCGCACATCGTGTGGTCGAACGCGTTCATGCGGTCGGGTCGGTCGAGGGTGATCGTCGCGACGTGCGCTGTCACCTCGAAGGTGATCGTGTCGAACTCGATCGTGTCGGACGCCTTGGAAGTCACCACGGATCGAAACCGTAGACTATTTGGCCATGGACACTGAGGGGCCCGCTCGGCGCAAGCCGCGCCGCAAGACACACGCGGTTCTGGCCGAAGAGCTACGGGACCGGATCCTGCGCGGCGAGTTGGCCGAGGGCGACCGCTTGCCGATCGAGGAGGACCTCACGGTCGAGTTCGGGGTTGCCCGCACGACCCTGCGTGAAGCCCTACGGGTGCTCGAATCCCAGGGGCTCATCACCATCCGCCGCGGGCGCGGTGGTGGCCCGATCGTCACCCATCCCGATCTGGCACCCATCTCGATGGCGTTCGCAGTGTCGCTTCAACTCCAGGGCACCACGGTTTCGGACCTCGACGAAGCCCGCCGCCTGATCGAACCGCAGATCGCAGGTCGACTTGCCCGACACCATCGCGCCGAGGACCTCAAGGCCCTCGCGGCGGCGATCGACGCGGCGGACGAAGCCGCCGAAGCCGACGACGGGATGGAGTTCGGTCTCGCCGCGGCTGACGTGCACGAAGCCCTCGTGGAGAGCTCGGGCAACAAGACACTCTCCACGCTCTCGAAGCTGCTCCAGTACATGGTGCGCGCCTACTACACACGCAACACCGACCGCTTCGACCAAGCGCTGATGCGCCGTGCAGTGCGGGGCTACCGACGGTTCTTCGAGTACATAGAGGCGGGGGACGCCGAAGCGGCGGTGGCTCATTGGGATGCCACCATGCGCTACACGATCGACGCGCATGACCCCGGCGAACCTGTGACCGTGCTCTCCATCGAGGAGACCCCGGCCGAGTGAGTTGCAGAGCAGCTCGTCTGGTTTGACCGGCTCAGCCGAGAACTGAGATCCCCATCGATGCTGCGGCATCCGCGAGTGTGGAATCGCTGGTTGCCAGGGTAAGGCCGTGTGTCTGCGCCGTGGCGAGGATCAACCGGTCGGCGGGATCGCCGTGCACGGTCTCGAAGGCCCCAGCGGCCGCCGCCACGGCGGGGGAGAGGGGAGCGACCCTCAACGGTTCGTCGGGATCCGCGAGCACGTCGATGCTCCAGCGTGTCGGTGCGCGGTCGAGGGCGAGCCTGCCCTTGCGGACCAGGGTGGCGACCTCCCAGAAGGTGATCGGGCTCACCTGTGGACCCTCGGGTGTCCTGATCGCATCGAGCACCGACTTCGGTAGACGCTTCGAGCCCGCCTTCCACCACAACAGGATGTGTGTGTCGACCAGCAGGTCAGGCTTCGGCATCCCAGCGCTCTCCGGTGCTGAACAGGTTGTCGCCCTCGTCGGTGATCGTCACCGAACCCGCTGTGGTGGTCCTGGTGGGCATCGGCACCAGCCGCGCCACCGCCCTGCCGTGCTTGGTGACCACCACTGGTTGTCCCGACTCGGCGACCTCGTCCAGCAGTGCCAGGCACCGGGCCTTGAAGTCGCTCGCCTTGATGGTGTCGTCCATGCCTCGAAAGGTACCACCTCCCAGCTATATAACCATGGTCAGTGACTATGGTCATATAGCTGCCGATGACTACCTGGGTTCGCGGGGCAGGCCGAGCACGCGCTCGCCGAGGAGGTTGCGCTGGATCTGGTGCGTGCCCCCCGCGATGCGGGCCTGACGGGTGGCGGCCAGGTCGTGCGCCGGGATGTCGCCGTCGGCGTCTGCTCCTTGTAGCGACGGAGTGTCCCATGCCTGCGCGGCAGCACCGCTCACATTCGCGACCAGCTCGGCGCACTGCTGTTCGAGCGATCCTCCAGCCAGCTTCATCATCGACCCGGCGGCCGGGTTGCCCCCACACAGGGAACCGTCGGCGTAGCGGTCCCGGGTCCACTGGAGGATCCGCTCGGCGGTGACCACGCGCATCATCTCCTGGCGAACCGTCGGGTCGGCGAGCTTGCCCGCTCGCGTCGCCGCGTCGATCACCTGGCGGTGGCGACGGCCACCACCCGAGCCGCCCATGTAGCCGGAGCGTTCGCCGCCGAGGGTGCCCTGGGAGACGCGCCAACCGTCGTTGAGCTCGCCGAGGATCGCGTCGTCGTCGAGTTCGACTCCTTCGAGGAACACCTCGTTGAAGTGCGCGCCGCCGGTGATGTCCACGAGGGTTCGCACGGTCACGCCGGGGGCGTCCATCG
>JBKEAI010000264.1:0-3408 GCA_047972145.1 Microthrixaceae bacterium | reverse complement strand
CGCGGTCGGCGGGGGCGCTCAAGGTGCGCCTTGTGCCTCCTGTACCAGGCGCACCAACTCGGTGCGGATCTCACTGCGTTCCGCAAGCCATCCGGACCAGGGGATCCGCACCGGGACAGTGCCCCCGGCACCGGGTGGCGATCCGTTCGAAGGATCGCCACCGTCGGAGCCGTCGGCTCTGGTCACCGCGACGAAGTCGCCACCGCGGCGATCGAGGTCGACCATCTGTGCGGACACGACACCGTTCACACCGCCGATGGCCGAACAGATGAGAACCATGTCGTCGCCATGGTCGGCGTTCATGTGGGCGATGACCGGACCGGTCACCTCCGGGGAGAATCGCTCGTCGTCACCCCTGCGGTGTTCGCTGCCGCTTGCGTCTCCCTCGTCGATCGGGGTCGTCATCGAGTTGCTCCTGTCGGTCGGTCACCCCACCGGGCGACGTCGTCGTAGTCGGCGCAGGCCCGGGTCGAGAGCCTGGTCACCTCGAGGTGTGGCGGGGCAGCGGGGCGGCCCTGCGACGCCCTGGCGGGATCACGCGAGGTTCCGATTGTGGTTCCAGTTGTGCTTCCAGTTGTGGTTCCAGTTGTATTAGGTAACCCTAACGAGTAAAACAAGGCACACCTGTATTACATAGATCACAGTGGATATCTTGACTTGGTAATGGTAGCGAAATCGGTTGCCTGTCCACCATGCCGGTCAAGGCTTCGAAGTCGGGCAGAACAGAGGTCGGGGAGATCAGTGGCCCAATGCGAACCGAAGATGACCGTGCACCGAGGTGCAGCGGGTACCGCTGTGGCCATGCTGGTCGCGCTGGTGCTGCTGGTGATCCTCTACGCGGTTCCCGGTCCGGCGGTGGGGGCGATGCCCCGGCCGGTGTCGGCCGACCCTCTCGTCGCTCCGCCGACCAGCCTCAGCGCCGATGGACGCAGCGCGACCGACGGGACCCGCACGCTCACCGTGTCGCAGGTCCTAGGGCTCGACCCGGCCGGACAGGCGATTCGTGTCACCGGGTCCGGTTACGACACCAACAAGGGCGTGTACATAGCCCTGTGCGTGATCCCCCCGACCGACGTCGCACCGAGCCCGTGTGGTGGAGGTGTCGACATGGAGGGCACCGCGGGTGCCGCCAAGTGGATCTCGGACAACCCACCCCCCTACGCGGTGGGCTTGACCCAGCCCTACGGACCGGGCGGCACCTTCGACGCGTCGTTCGCGGTGAACCCGACGATCTCGCCGACCATCGACTGTCGCACCGTGCGCTGCGTCGTGGTCACCCGGAACGACCACACCCGCGGTTCCGACCGCTCCCAGGACATCTTCGTGCCCGTCGCCTTCGCATCGCCGGTGGCACCGCCACCGATGCCGGCACCCGCGGCGCCGCAACCGACGGGTCCCGGCAACCCTGCCGTACCTGCCGCGCCAGGCCCGACCCCCACCGTTCCAGGTGCTCAGGGGGGTACTGCACCGAGCACCACTTCGGCACCTCCGAGCACGATCGCGACCACAACGACCGTCGCAGCACCATCGGCCACCGTCGCGGACGACGGCCTGTCGGTCAGCGACGGCACGCGCACACTTGCTGCGAGCGCGACCGGGGACCTGGATCCCGATGGCGTGGAGGTGCAGGTGGAGGCCAGCGGCCTCGATCCCACCCGCGGCGTGTTCGTGTCGCTGTGCGCAGTCCACGACGAAACGGGTGCCCCCGGGCCGTGCGCCTCGGGGCAGGGGCGCTCCGGGTGGTTCACCGACAACCCACCGGAGTGGGCCGATGGGCGCGCCGAGCCCTTCGAGGCCGGCGGCTTTTCGGTTCCGCTCGATCTCGTCGCGGTCGTCGACTCCGAGACGGACTGCCGGGAGGTGGACTGCGTGATCGCGGTGCGCGCGGACGACAGCGAGGGATCGGACCGCTCCCTCGACCTGATGCTCCCGGTGTCCTTCCGCGACGAAGGCGAACCTGCGACCGGCTCCCGTTCAGCCACGGGCGAGGGGGAACAGGGTGCCGCTCCAACCGCAGGTGACGGTGGTGCCGGCGGGTCGGGCGTGCCGGCTGGTGTAGCCGCAGCAGCGGTAGTGATCCTGGCGTTGATCGCGGCCGGAGTGGCCGTGACCCGGTTGACCCGCCGTCGCCGCGCCGAGGCGGGCACAGAGCCTGTCGAAGTGCCAACCGAAGTGGCAGAAGTAGCAACCGAATCGGCAACGGAAGTGGGGACAGAGCCTTGAGCCACAGCTCCCATACCGTCGACCGACGTCAGCCGGATCCCCCGAGCTCGACAGGACCGGCTGTGATGCTCTCGGTGGCTTCGGCCCCGTGCCGGTCGGTGTTGGCGTCGGTGCTGCTGACCGTCGCCGCCGTGGCCATGGTCGCTTGCGGATCCAGCGGGGACTCCGAATCGGCGAGTGGAGCGCAACGCGCGGTGCCGGTGCCCGTCGCGCCCGGCACCGTTGAAGAGCCGAGGTTGCCGGTCACCGTCACCGACGCGGAGGGACGGTCGGTCACCATCGAGGACACCAGCCGCATCGTCGCGTTGTCGGGGAACCTCGCGGAGACCGTGTACGCCCTGGGCCTCGGCGACGACGTGGTCGGTCGGGACATCTCCACGACGATCGAAGAGGCGCAGGACGTACCTCTCGTGACCCGAGCACATGACGTGAGCGCGGAATCGGTGCTCTCGCTCGAGCCGACAGTGGTCCTCGCGGACACCAACACCGGTCCACCCGAGGCGCTGGAGCACATCCGTAACGTCGGGGTACCGGTGGTGACCTTCGAGGTGACCGCGTCGGTCGAGGGGGTCTCCGAGCAGATCGAGAGGGTTGGCGAGGCGCTCGGGGTGCCCGGTACCGGCGCCGAGGTCGCAGAGCGCACCGAAGCCGAGATCGACGCGGTGGCGAGCGACGGTGCCACGGACTCCGGTGCTGCTGCGGGTGGTGCCCGAGATGATGCGCCGTTGGTCGCGTTCCTCTACATGCGGGGCCAGGCGGGGGTCTACCTGATCGGGGGTGAGGGCTCCGGTGCGGACTCGATGATCGAAGCTGCTGGTGGGCGCGACGCCGGCACCGCCATCGGGCTCGACCAACCGTTCACACCGATCACCAGCGAAGCGCTCGTGAAGGCCGCCCCGGATGTGATCCTCATGACCACCACCGGTCTCGAATCGGTCGGTGGGGTCGCCGGGCTGGTCGAGATCCCGGGTATCGCACAGACCCCCGCCGGCAGGGCGGGCAGCGTGGTGACGATCGAGGACGGGTTGCTGTTCGGCTTCGGTACGCGCACACCCTCCGCGATCGAACAGATCGCAGAGGGGTTCGCCGCCTTCTCCGACACCAAGGCCGGCCGCGGATGAGCACCGAGGCACCCAGCCGGAGGGTCAACGCCGAGGACACAGGATGCGACGACGAGGTCCCCAG
>JBKEAI010000229.1:0-5706 GCA_047972145.1 Microthrixaceae bacterium | reverse complement strand
ACCGATGTTCCCGCGACTGGCAAGGTTCGGGTGCGGATCCAGTCGTCGGAGCAGTGGTTCCATCTCAAGGTGTGGGCTGATGGTGACCCGGAGCCCGAAAGCTGGGAACTCGGTGTTCAATCGGTGACCCCATCGTGGTGGGGTCGCCCTGAATGGCAAGTCGAAGGTGGCAAAGCGAACTCTGCGAACACCGTCACCGTCGATGACGTGACGATCTCACGTCTCAACTACACCGAGACCGACCTCGCCGAGTACTCCTACAACGACGACCACCAGGTAACAACCGAAACACTGCCAATGGGAGCGGTTCGCACCTGGGGATACGAAGACGGCCGGGTCACCACGATGACCCAAACCGGTGCCGGGATCGACTCCACCGCAAGTGTCAGCTACGACACCTCCGGGCGAATCGACACTGAAACCCTCGGTGGCAACACGATCGACTACGGATACGACACCGCTGGACAACTGACCTCGATCACCCCGACCGGCGGCCCGACCGAAACGATCACTTACACACCCGTTGGTCAACGCAACACCCACACCACCACCGCGGGAACCACGACCTACAACTACAACGACGCCGCGGAGCTCACCTCCACCACCGGTGCCAACAACACCACCTACACCAACGATGCAGCAGGACGGCGACTCACCGAAACCACCGGCACCGACACCACCTCATATCACTACGACCCAGCCGGACGACACCTCGGGGTCACCGACCCAACCGGCACCACACTCCGGGACCTCGACCCCGACGGCAACCCCGAACATGTGGCCACCACCCCCACCAGCGGACCAACCGAAACCGCACGGCTGCAATGGGACACCACGCAAGCCAACCCGCAGCTCACCGCGATCACCGACCCGTCGGGCACCACGAACACACTCGTGCGGGCCAACTCCGATCAAGCCTGGTCCACACTCACCACAGGAGTCACCAAACAACCCCTCGCCGCTGACATCCACCGCTCAACAGTCGCCGACGGACCCGCAGCCGCCCACGCCACAGCAGCCAGCTACAACGCATTCGGACAACCAGCAACTGGACCCGCACACCAGCCCACGCTCGGCTACCGCTCAGAAACCACAATCGAAGGACTCACCCACCTACGAGCCCGCCAATACGACCCAACAACCGGAACCTTCACTACCACCGACCCACTCCCCGGCATCCCAGGAACAACCACCCTCAACAACCCCTACCACTACACCAACAACAACCCACTCAACCTCACCGACCCCACCGGTCTGCAACCCACCGACAAAGACTTCACCTGCCGCTACAGCTGGGCACAATCGCTGTGCGACCACTCCGACACAATCATCGGTGTCGCCTCCATCGTTGCAGCCGGAGCAATTGCAGTCGCAGCAGCCCCCGCATTCGCCGCTTATGGCACCATCACAGCAGCCGCAGCACTCGGCGGACTCGGCGGCCTCACCCAATCCGCCCTAGAACAATGGGGCACAACCGAACGACTCAACTCACAAAGACTCGCACAAGACACAGCAATCAGCGCCTTCGTCTCTGTCACACTCGCAAGCGCCGCCAGCCTATTCACCACAACCGCGAAACCACCGACCCCAAGCGCGGCACGAGTCGTCGCTACGGGCCAGGAGCACCATGTCATCTCGCGTCGTATCGCGGGGGCGCTGGCTGATCATCCGGCGCTTGCTGGCCAGTACACGGCCCGAGACCCTCGGTTCGTCACGAGGGCGGTCGACGCCGCAGCGCATCGTGGATACCAGACATGGCATCGGCTGCTTGATACCGAGGTCGTTGACTGGCTGGCACGGAACCCGAACGCCACGACGTCGCAGTTCGAGCAGTTCCTGCGCGGGAGGTATGCGCAATCGGATCTGATCGAGAGGTTCCCGAATGGCTTCTGACCGGAGGTTCGAGAGGTTCTACGTGCTGTCGCCCGCCCGTGGATCGACCGCCGATACGGAGTTCTTCAAGACCGAGCCGATCACTCGTGGCGAGGCACCGGCGTGTCTGTCGTGTGGCCGGTTCGTTGGGATGCGAAGGTGGATGGCCCCGCACCACGCACAGGTTGTCGTTCACGGGGAGAGTGCGGGCGACTTTGCCTTCGCATCGAGTTCGGAGTTCTTGGTCTCAGACGCGGTCGTTGCTGCGCTGGAGGACGAAGGACTGACAGGGCTCGAGGACCTGGAGGAGGTGGCGGTCTCTTCCACGCTGCGGGCCGCGCCAGCGAGTCCTCGTCGCTACTTCTTTGGCGCCGTCTCCCTGAAGGGTGCCGACATCGACCCGTCGCGGAGCGACATCGAGCGAGCGGCTGTCGTCGAGTGTGACGACTGCCTGAGCAACGGGATCTCCTCGATCAGGGGATTCGCCCTCGAGGACGGGACCTGGTCCGGGGCTGATGTGTTCGTGCCACGAGGATTGCCAGGCGTTGTGGTCGTGAGTGAGGCATTCGGCCGTGTTGCTGAGGAGCGAGATTTTTCGAACATCGAGTTGGTGCCAACGGAGCGTTTCACGTGGCTGCCGTCTGCTGTGTAGCTACCGACCAGCCGTCGGTCCACGGCCGGTCGTCACTCGTGGTCGCCGCCTCAGTTCGTCGAGGACCATCTGCTGATCTCCTGAGCCTTCGTCAACATGTGCTGCTTGCCGTGCTGGTGACGACGCTCGCAGCGATGATTGGCGTCGCCTGCCTATCCGCCGTCTCATTCGTTCCTCGCTCCGACGCCGATTCGTCCTCAGCCTGGGCTTCGGGTCGTCTCGACGGCGAGGTTGCTCTCAGCGAGGCGTTGAGCGCGGGTGGCATGACCGTCGGCCGAGCGCATAGCTACGTGTACGACTCGCCCGTCGTCGCGCGCTCTGCTGCGGGCGTGGCATCGCCAGCTGAGGCTGCATTCTCCCAGGCTCCTGGCAGTGCGAACGGCCACGATGCGATGGCCGATGTGGTCAACGGTACGGCTACGACCCCGCTGTTGCTCACAAGTACCCCACGTGCGCTACCGGCTGGTTCGCCGGGTCGCGTCGTAGCGAACGCACTTGAGCCGCATGAACTCGCACAAGTTCAGCGCATCGTTGACTACCGTGGCGGTACCTTCGTCGGGAATGCTCGGCGAGCTGCGCCAGGGATCGACGGGACGTTGGACGGTGTCTCGGTCTCGCTCAAGTCGTACTCGGGGTCATCGCCGTCAGGCGTGCTGCGGCATGCGTCCCGGGCTGAAGCATCAGCGGCCAACGCTGGCTACCGCGGAGTCGAGGTGTTCATCGACGCTGGCAACGTCTCACGCGGTTCCATATTCGGCAACCGAGGACTCGCGGCCATACCGACACAGGGAACCGTGTCATCGATCTACGTGCGAACAGCCGATGGCTGGGTCGTCTTCTCGGGGTGAGCCATGTCAGTTGAGTTCTCAGCCATCTGCCCAGAGGAGCCGTCGTCGGAGATCGTTGGCCGTCTGGCCGAACTACTGGTGGGGCTAGCGCTGGGGGCGAACATTCCGGTGACGGCTGACGTGACGGGCGATGGAGCACAGTTTCGGCTGGGATCAGCGGCCACGACGCTGATGACCGCATCGTTGCCTGGGACCCATGAGTTTGGCGACGCCGTTGTGCTGACGACGGACGACCGGGATCGCACCCCTGAGAGTCGTCTGCTCGCTCTCGTCGTCGTACTGGCGGGTACCGCCGTGACGGGCGGCCGCCTCCTTGATGAGGGTGGCTTCCTGCGAGTCACCAGCGTGCGTGAGGTATTGGCCGCTCTGCTCGCCGGGAGGCCAAGCGGAGCCGATGAGGTGCTAACTCGTGTGATGGGCTCTGGCGCCGAGGTCACGTAGTGCAGCCCCTCCGTTGTTGCGTGGCCATCGTTGCGGTGGTGGTCGGCGTGCTTGTCGGCGCGAGTGCGGATGCTGCGATCCATGCGTACGACGTCTCGCACGGCGCGTCCGCTGAGGCGATTGATCACGCTGAGTTGTCCGAGGCCCGCATTGCGGTGGTGAGCCATGAGACTGAGACTTCTGTTCGGTTCACTGGTGGGGCCACCCGCGCCTACGACCCTCGCGTTGTGCCACCCGTCGATACGAGTGGTCCGGAGACCGCTGAGGGCCCATCCCCCCAGGTAACAGCTGGTGGAGGTGGGATCGTCTCGCCATGTGCCCGGGGCGAGGACACATCTACGACCACTTCGCTGCTGACAAGGACCCCAATTAGTTCACGCCTTGTGCCGGGTGGTGGTCTGGCAGCCCACGAGGGGGCTGGCGGCCATGCTCTGGCGCGCCACCTTGGGAAGTCCGACGCTGACTTGCTCGCCAGGGTGCGGTCGCAGCCGAACATCGCGGGTGCCTCGACATGGTCGAGTCGAGCCACGGCCGAAGCTTCGATCGCTGAGGTGCTGTCAGCGAATTCGTCAGGCGTGCAGTCCTGGCTCGCGGGATCCGGCAACAAGCTGGTTCTCAACGGCGGCGGATCATCCACTGTGGGCCGATACGTCGCCCAAGGCTCGTCCTCGGTGCAGAACGTCGCGGGGGTGCGGGTGGTGTTGGTCCGAGATCCTTCGCTTGGCATCGGCTACCGAATCCAAACTGCGTTTCCGACACCATGACCGAATCGCAAGACTTTCCCGCACTGCGGTTGTTGCTTCAGGGCTACCTTGGTCTCGACTGGCCCGAGGAGTATGGGGATCCCTGGACGGCGGTGGAGGACTTCGTCAAGAGCGAGCCTGCGTCGGCGAGCAGGATCACGATTGAGGTCGGTCGAGTCCTTGAGGGTGCAGCCGAGGATGGCCTTCACCACCTGATGGTCTCGGATCTCAGTTCGGGCTACCTGCCGCCGGCAGATGGATGGACTTGGCGGTCCTGGCTTGAGGAGGTCGTCAGGCGTGTCGAAGGTCGCTGATCGCGCCGCTCACGTTAGGCACGTCGCAGTCCTGCTCGCCGTCCTCGTCGCAGTTGTCGGTCTCGCAGCCCCAACCGCGTCCGTGTCCCCATCTGCTGGAGCCGGAATCGGCGTCGCGGCCATCAACCCCGAAACCGCCCCCGCCGTCGGGTCCGCACCGGGTGTTTCCCCTGCTGTTGTCGGGACCTCGGGCCTGCTGTTTGACGACGGGGTGGTGGTGTCACTTGTTACCCCAAGAGGAACAACGTTCCTAGATGATGCGACGGCGCCGATCGGTCGGCGTGGAAGTCCGATCGATATCGCGCCCGCCACCAACTCGTCGGCGTCGATCGGGGGTCGCCAGTACACGGGGCATGCTCTCGACCGGATGCAAGGGCGAGGGATCATGCCGAGCGCGGTGGATGACGCCATCCGTGGCAGCACACCGGTCCGCGGTGCTGACGGCTCGATCATCCACTACAGCCAGTCCAACAACATCAGTGTGGTGCTGAACGCGGATGGCTCCGTGCGCACCGTCAGCTACGGGCAGTTCAAACCGCGATGATCTCGGAACTGGGCCAGCGGCATGTCGCTCGGCTTCGTGCGTGCCTGGATGCGTATGAGGCTGGCGACTCGAGCCTTCACCGGTTGATCAGCGATGTGGAGTCCCTGATCGGGCTGCTCTACGAGGAAGCTGACCAGAAGTGGCTCGCTGAGCTTGAGTCCGAGTCGAACCGGCTGGAGTTCGTCAACTCGGCCGGGCTCGTTGGTCGGAGCTTGACCGATGCGGAAACGGCGGAGGTTCTCGACGCGGTCAGCCAGCTTCGTCTCATCACGGAGCCCTACGAGTAGGGGCA
>JBKEAI010000223.1:0-3358 GCA_047972145.1 Microthrixaceae bacterium | reverse complement strand
CGCAACGCGTACGGGTGGCTGCGCAGCGAACACGGTGTGCACCGCCTGGTGCGGATCTCGCCGTTCGACAACAACGCCCGTCGCCAGACGAGCTTCGCCTCGGTGAAGGTGACCCCTCTGTTCGACGACGTGGACGACGTCGACATCGACGACAAGGACCTGCGCATCGACGTGTACCGCTCCTCGGGGGCTGGTGGCCAGCACGTGAACGTCACCGACTCCGCGGTGCGGATCACGCACCTTCCCACCGGCATCGTCACGAGCTGCCAGAACGAGCGCTCCCAGCACCAGAACAAGGACCGTGCCATGACGATGCTCAAGGCGAAGCTGCTCGAGCGCGAACGGCGGATCCAACAGGAGAAGGTCGCGGCGATCACCGGCGAGGACTCGGCGGTCGACTTCGGCAGCCAGGACCGCAACTACGTGATGCAGCCCTATCAGCAGGTCAAGGACCTCCGCTCGGGGATGGAGCTGTCCAACCCCGACGAGGTTCTCGACGGCGATCTCGACGGCCTCATGGAGGCCTACCTCAGTTGGGTGCGCGCCGGCGCGGGCTCCACCTGAGAGGCTCTCGGACCTGAGAGACTGGTGAAGCGGTGCCGACCCGGGTGGCCGGTATCGTCATGGATCCGTAACATGACCCTCCCCGTGGTGTCAGGACGCCGGTACAGCGGTTCCCACCGACCACAACTCCGACAGGAAGCGAATTGATAAAGCTCGACAACGTCACCAAGGTCTACAAGGGCGAACACGTCGCCCTGCGTGACGCTTCGGTAGACATAAACAAGGGGGAGTTCGTCTTCCTCGTGGGGCCCTCCGGGTCCGGCAAGTCCACCTTCCTGCGGTTGCTCAACCGTGAGGAGCGGCCCGAAAAGGGCGCGATCCACGTGGCCGGAAAGGACATCGGTGCGCTGCCCGGGCACAAGGTGCCCGACCTGCGCCGCAACGTCGGTGCGGTCTTCCAGGACTTCAAGTTGCTGCCCACCAAGAACGTCCAGGAGAACGTGGCGTTCGCACTCGAGGCGATCGGGCGACCCAAGGCCGCGATCAAGGAGGCGGTTCCCCAGATCCTCGACCTCGTGGGGCTCTCCAGCAAGGCCAAGAACATGCCCGACGAGCTCTCCGGTGGCGAGCAACAACGTGTCTCGATCGCGAGAGCGTTCGTCAACCGGCCGCTGATCCTTCTCGCGGACGAGCCGACCGGCAACCTCGACCCGGCAACCTCGGTGGGGATCATGAAGCTGCTCGACCGGATCAACCGCACGGGCACCACGGTGGTCATGGCGACCCACGACCGCGGGATCGTCGACACGATGCGACGCCGGGTGATCGAGCTGGACAACGGCAGGATCGTGCGCGACCAGGTTCGCGGCGTGTACGAGTGAGGGTGGCGCGATGGCAGTGAGACTCGACTACGTCATGCGCGAGACCGGTTCCAACCTCGCGCGCAACTTCACACTCACCTTCGCCGCGATAATCACTGTGGCGGTGTCGCTCACGATGGTGGCGGCGAGCTTCCTGATCGGTCAGGGGATCAACAACAGCTTCCTGGGCCTGCGCTCCGAACAGCGGTTGTTCGTGTACATGCACCCGAGCGCCACCGAGGAGCAGACCGACGCGGTGGCCAAGGCCCTGGACGACTCCGGTCAGGTCGACAAGGTCGAGTTCTACGACCGCGACCGCACCTTCGAGGAGTTCCAGACGTTGTTCAGGGACCAGCCCGACCTGATCAACTCGGTCAAGCCCGAGGAGCTGCCTACGAGCTTCCGGGTGAAGCCGGAATCCACCGATGCGGAGATCGTGTCGTCGCTGGGTGACTCACTCGAGTCGTTGGAGGGGGTGCGCCAGGTCGCGTACGCGGCCGAGTACGCACGCGACATCCAGCGCTCTGTCACCACGCTGAACCGCTGGGTCCAGTTCACCGGCGTGATCCTGATCGCGGCGTCGGTGCTGTTGATCTTCAACACGATCCGCACCGCGGTGTTCGCCCGGCGAAGAGAGATCGAGGTGCAGCGCCTCGTCGGTGCGCGCAACTGGTTCATCCGCATGCCCTTCATCGCCGAGGGTCTGGTGCACGGACTGTTCGGAGCGCTGCTGGCCGCGGGTGGAGCGCTGGCGTTCAACACGCTGTGGAGACGCAACTTCGTGGAGCGGGTGTCCTTCGAGTTGCTCAACCAGATCCGCTGGGACACCTCCGACGTGGTGATGTCGATCGTGATCGTGTTCATCGTCGGGGCGATCACCGGTGCGGTCGGATCCGGCGTCGCTGTCAGCCGCTTCCTCAAGATCTGAGCATCCCATGACCACTCGTAGCCGGTATCTCCACTCCAGAGCTGTGGGTGCGCTTGTCGCGGTGTGCCTGCTGGCTGTCCTCGCGACGTCGTGCCTACCTGTCGCACCGTCGTTGGGTCGCGGGACGCCGGTGCGGCGGGTGCTGTTGTTGGGCGACTCGGTCGCGTACGGGCTCTTCGGCACCAGCCCGCGGGTCCACGAACCGCTCACCGCGATGCTCGCGGATCGGGGTATCGAGACCCACGTGACCGGCTATCCGGCAGAGAACCCGATCTTCAACTGGCCGATGAACCTTCCGTGGTTGCTGCGGATGCAGCACGAGATCGAGACCTGGGATCCCGACATGGTGATCATCCAGACCACGCTGTTCGTGGAGGCCGACGAGCCCGGAAAGGTCGAGGAGTATCGCAAGGCGATCGCCGAGCTGATGGACCTTGCGCAGTCCCGCGGCGCGCACGTCTACATCGTGAAGCACCACGGCGTCCCGGGTACCCCCGAGGCGCACCAGCGTGACGTGGCCGAGGTCCTCCAGAACCAGGCCGCCGCACCGAGGGGGATCTTCACGATCCCGTTGGATTGGTGGATGGATCGCTGTGCCGGAGGCCTGATGGGCGACGGTGTCCATCTGACCGAGGCGGGCCAGCGTTGCAACGCCCTGGCGATGACCTACGCAGTGGACCAGTTGCGAGGGGCCGTCGGCTGACCTTGGGTGTCACTGATCTTGGGTGTCACTGACCTTTGGTGTCCAGGTGGCCACGACCCGAAAACCCGCTGCCCTGCACGGCGGTCCCCGCGATACGGTTGTGAGCACAACATAGAGATGCACGGGGCTGACTGGTTTCGACGTTGGGACCTGGAAGTCACGCTTGCGACCCGAGTTGTCTCAGACTCGCAAAACGGGGACACAACATGAACCGCCGATGAGCAGTTCGCTCTCGCAGCCTGATCCGATCTGATCGGTAAGGCTGTAGCAGAGTCATAGTGATCGGAAACGACGCACGGGGCCGGATCCCCACAGCCCGGCAACAGAAGTGGGGGTGGACCGCAGGGAAAGACCGCTGACAGC
>JBKEAI010000182.1:0-18054 GCA_047972145.1 Microthrixaceae bacterium | reverse complement strand
GGGTGTGGGGCGAGGCGACGACGGCGACCCGAAGGTGCCGGTAGCCTCGGGCCCCGTGACGAAACGAGCGACACGATGAGCGATGCACACGCCACGGCGGTGCCGGCGGATGGTTTCGAGGTGGTCGTCGAGATCCCCCAGGGGTCCCGCAACAAGTACGAGATCGACCACGACAGCGGCGAGGTCTGGCTGGACCGTCACCTGTTCGCAGCCACCGTGTACCCGGCTGAGTACGGGTTCTTCCCTCACACCCTGGCCGAGGACGGCGACCCGCTCGACGCTCTGGTGCTCCTCGAGGACCCGACGTTCCCGGGGTGCCACATCCGGGCACGACCGGTCGCGGTGCTCGAGATGTCAGACGAGGCCGGGCGCGACCTCAAGGTCCTGTGCGTGCCCGCGGGTGACCCCCGCTGGGCCGAGGTCGTCGACGTGTCCGATGTCGACGAGTTCCTGCTGGCTGAGATCCGCCACTTCTTCCGCGTCTACAAGGACCTCGAACCCGGCAAGGCCAGCATCATCGGCGACTGGACCGGCAAGGCCGATGCCCTCGCCGCGATCCACGACGCCCGGCAGCGCCACACCGGATGACGCTGGGCACAACATACCGAAGGACTGCGGAACCGCCCCACCTACCGGGGATGACAGACCTACCGGGGCGATAGGGCCTACCGAGGATGACAGACCTACCGGGGCGATAGGGCCTACCGGGGCGATAGGGCCTACCGGGGGAGGCGGGGGACGTCGATGTCGATCTCGGTCTCGCGGATGCGCGATGCTCGCTCGACGACCTTCTGGTTCATCTCGAGGTCTGCATCCGTGAGGTTCCGGCCGCTGAGGCTGCGCGGCCAGGCGTGGTCGTAGAGCACCGATGAGAGCTCGTTCGCGTACAGGTACAGGGTGCCGAGCAGGTAGCTCCACGACAGAAGCGCCAGCACCACCACGAACACGCCGTAGGTGTCAGAGGACTGCAACACGTAGCGGTTGATGAACCAGGTGCCGATGACCTGGAGCACCAGCCAGGAGACCCCGGCGAACACCGCACCGGGAAGCTGCCACACGAAGGGCACCTTGCGCACGCACAACAGCGCGTGCAGCCCCAGGTAGCAGAGCCCACCTGCGAGCACCGGCATCAGGTAGCCGAAGAACCTCTGGAGCACCGGAAGGTCCGCGTCGTTGAATATCCACGTGGCCGAGCCCGACAACACCAGGCAGGCACCGATCAGGAACGCCCCCGGGAACGCGGTCAGCCGGCGAAGGATCCATGGACGGCGGTCGAAGCGCGGCACACCCCAGACGTTGTTGAGCGCCTCCTGGAGCACCTCGAGGAGTCCCAGACCAGCCCAGATCGACACCAGGCCCGACGCGATGATCACCCACCACGATCCGCCGGATCCCTCGGTCGCGGAACGGATCTCGTCACCCACGGCAGGTACCGCCGCGAGAGTCGAGTCGATCAGGTCGTCGCGCAGCTCCGCGTTGTCGGCCAGGATCAGCCCGACGATGTTCACGAACGCGATGAGGAGCGGGAAGATCGAAAAAAGGCTCCGGTAGGACAGCATCATCGCCGCCTGTCCGCCGAGGTCCTCGCCGTACTTCTTGAGCACCCCGTGCGCCACCGCGAACGGCGGGACCCGGCGCTGGATCGAATCGACCTGGTCGATCGTGCGGTCGATCAGGTTCGGCTCATTCGGTTCGTCGTCTTCCCCGGAGGTCCCCTCGCCTGGCTTTTTTCCTGGCTCGTCGATCACCTCGTCGCGCGCTGTGCGATCCAGGTCCTCCGGTGGCTCATCCGCGGCGAACGCGTTACGCGCCTGCCCACCCCCGGGGGAGGCGCCATCGTCCGGAGCATCGTGTGCCATCGTCCAAGTCTGACCATCCGGCGAGGCCCGATGATGCATCGCCGCCCCGCCGCGGCTCGCCCGCACACGTGGAGCCGGGCACGCCCGTATGATCCCGCGCATGGCTCCGCCCGATTCCCACAGCGCAACGACCCCACCCGCCACACCGGAGCTCGGCTGCTACCTGATGGCCGGCGCCGCGGCGGATCCGGCCGAGTTGATCCGTGAGGCCCGCGAGGCCGAACGGATGGGCCTGGGAACGGCGTTCATCTCCGAGCGCTTCAACGTCAAGGAGGCGATCGCCTGCTCGGGTGCCGCGGTGGCCGCCACAGAACGGCTCCGCGTCGCGACCGCGGCCACCAACCACAACACGCGCCATCCGCTGGTCACGGCGAGTGCTGCGATGACGCTTCACCGCATGAGCGGGCACCGGTTCGTGCTCGGCTTGGGCCGCGGGATCGATCCGGTGTTCGACATCGCAGGGATCCCGCGGATCACCACAGCCCAGATGGAGGACTTCGTCGGCATCATGGCGCGTCTGTGGCGCGGTGAGATGGTCGCCGGCCACGACGGCCCGGCAGGCAGCTGGCCGCTGTTGCACCTGGGCAGCCCGGGTGGGGGTGTGACCTTCGACGACCACATCCCGATGCTGTTGTGCGCGTTCGGACCCAACAGCCTCGCGCTGGCGGGGCGCTGCTTCGACGAGGTGGTACTGCACACCTTCTTCACCGACGGGACGACCGAACGGGTCGTTGGCGCTGTGCGCGACGCAGCGGAGCAGGCAGGCCGTGATCCCTCATCGGTGCGGATCTGGTCGTGTCTGGCAACCGTGGGGGATCACCTCGACGAGGCGACCCGGCTGCGCAAGACCGTCGGGCGCATGGCAACCTACCTCCAGGGCTACGGGGACCTGATGGTGCGCACCAACGACTGGGATCCAGCGATGTTGGAGCGATTCCGCTCGGACCCCACGGTCGGGAGCTTCCTGTCCGCGATCGACGCGTCTGCGAGCACAGAGCAGCTCGAGGCGATCGCGCAGGTGATCCCCGAGGAGTGGCTCGCACCTTCGGCGACGGGCACCGCGCAGCAGTGCGCTGACACGGTGCGGGCACAGTTCGACCTGGGGGTCGACGGTGTCATCATGCACGGGTGCACACCCGCCGAGCTCGCGCCGGTGCACGATGCCTACGTGGGAGGATCCCACCCATGACCACCGAGTTGTCGCCGCTCGCCGACCTGCTCACCGACCACGACCTACTGGTGGCCGCGCTGGGCACGCCGGCGTTGTGGACCCGTGAGCTTGCCGGGGTCCTCGACGGGGCCGAGGTCACCGACGTGCACGTGGCGCCTGTGGGAACCGGTCAGGTCGCGTCGTGCCTGCGGGTCACGCTCTCAAAGGGCACCACACAGAGCTCCTTCGTGGTCAAGACCGGCTCCGATGACCAGGTGAACCGTACGGTGTCGGCCACGCTGCGCCACGGCGAGATCGAGGTCGGCTTCTACACCCACCTTGCGCCCGAGTGCAGGGTCCGCGCACCGAGGTGCTACCTCGCCGCGATCAACGACGCGGCGGATGACTACATCCTGGTGCTCGAGGACCTCCACCAGCACGAACAGGCCGACCAGATCGGTGGCATGACCGTCGATCACGCGCAGGCGGCTCTGTTGCAGTTGGCGGAGCTGCACGCCCGGTGGTGGGGTGAGGTACCCGAGGGCACCGAGTCGTTCATGGCCGAGCGCGGTGACCCGAGCGCGCACGCGGTGCTCCTGGGCATGCTGCACCAGGGCTTCGTCGAGCGCTACGGGGACCGACTCGGCCCCGAGGTGATGCGCGTCGCGGATGCCCTGGTCGAGCACGCAGCACCGTACCTGTCGAACCGGCCGGGCCCGAGCGCGGTGGTCCACGGGGACTTCCGGCCCGACAACCTGCTGGTGCCCAACCCCGGGAGCCAGGTCATGGAGAGCACAGTCGCAGGGAACCCAGACACAGTGGCCGTGGTCGACTGGCAGACCGTGGCGGTCGGTGCAGCGCTGGGCGATGTGGCGTACTTCCTCGGAGGTGCCCTTCTGCCCGACGCGCGGCGCGAGCACGAGCGCGAGCTCCTCGATGCCTATCGCAGTGCCCTCGCGTCCAGGGGGGTCGACCTCAGCGCCCAGCAGCTCGACGAGGGCTACAGGCGGTATTCGCTCGACGGACTCGTGATGGCGATCGGTGCATCGCAGGTGGTCGGTCGAACCGACCGGGGCGACGACATGTTCTGCGCGATGGCGGAGCGCTCCGCATGGCACGCCCTCGACTCGGGTGCCCTCGACATGATCGACGGGTGACCGGTCGATCGGTCGGTCGTGTGGCACTGTCCGCCCGTCGGGCCTGGGTCGGTCCCATCGGTTTCGGACCTCGAGCGTTCAGCCCAGAACCTCGATCCTGCACAGTGGCCCCTCGGCCCGTTCGAGGCGACCGTCGATGGTCACCAACGTGCAGTCGAGTGCTTCGGCGAGCGCAACGTACGTGGCGTCCCATCCGCGCACGTTGTCGCGCAACTCCCAGGCTCTGGCGAGCAGACCCCGATGGTCGTAGCGCTCGGCGGGCCAGGACCTCCTTGCACCGCCATGGGTCGGAACTGCACGGGCGGCCTGAACCACACGGTCCAGCGTGCAGGTCAGATCTGCGCAGCCGGCTTGGCGACCTTCTCGCCGAACTCGGCGATCGCCTCGAGTGGGTCGGGCGCGAACGCGAAGATGAATGCAGGGATCCCCATCCGGTGCACACCCTTGGCGGCGAGCTTCTCCACCGTCGCCAACGGGTCGTCACCCCAGAGCCCGGCGTGGGTCGAGGTCACCTCGATTCCCGCGGGATCGCGCCCCACCTCCTCGGCGCTTCGGCGCATCACCCCCAGCAGTTCGTCGATGTCGCCCTCACCGGGGATGAACCCGTCGCCGATGCGCCCCGCCCGGCGCGCCGCGGTCTCGGTGTGGCCACCTATGTGGATCGGAACGGTGCCGTTGACCGGCTTGGGGTTGAGTGACACACCCTCGAAGTTCACGAACTCGCCGCTGTGCGACACGTGGTCGGCCGACCAGTAGGTGCGCATCACCTCTATGTACTCCTCGGTACGCCGACCCCGGGCCTCGAAGGGGATGCCGAGGGCGTCGAACTCCTCCCGTAGCCATCCCACACCGACCCCGAGCTCCATGCGACCGGCGGAGACCTCGTCGAGGGTGGACAGCTCCTTGGCGAGCACACCCGGGTTGCGCTGGGGCAGGATCAGGATGCCGGTGCCCAGGCGCATCGTCTCGGTGTGCGCCGCCACCCACGTCAACCAGATCAAGGGATCGGGCAGGGGCGTGTCGGCCGCCATCATCATCTTGCCGGAGGGGTCATAGGGGTAGGTCGACTCGTAGCCGTCGGGATACAGCACGTGTTCGACGGTCCACAGCGACTCGATGCCCGCCGCTTCGGCCGCACGGGCCATCCCGATCGACCCCTGGGGGGTGGCGAAGTCCAACACGTTGGCGAACAGCATTCCGATCTTCATGACTGTGCTCCTGGGTCAGGCTGCTCCTGGGTCAGGCTGCGACCGTAGCCCGGCCGCGGGGATCACGCCGCGGGCGCGCTAGCGAACCGTTCGCTCACCGGTTTCGAGGTTGACCGTGAGCGAGTTGTCCGCCGCGGTGATCGTCAACTCGGTGTCACCGACCGCCGCGGTGGCGAACGGGTTGGAGAAGCGCACGTCCTCGTCCATGGAGACGGTCTTGCCGTCGAGGGTCATCGAGCCGTCGGGGGCGACCCCGAGCGCTCCTGCGCCGGGTGAGTCATAGAGGACCGAGAAGCGTCCGGCCAGGCCATCGGCTCCCGGGGCCTCCTGGCTGACCAGCGGAGTCGCCGCCAGAACGGAATCCTGGAACTCCTCGAAGTCCGCGTAGCGCCCGTCGCCCTCACCGACGCGGCCCACCTCGACCACCCATACGTTGTCCGCGCCGCCGAGCGCCACCAGGTCGAACGGCTCGGTCAACCCACCGGTGGGTGTGCCGTCGCCGGTGTGATCCGCCCACTCGAGCGCCCGGTACGACCACAGGGCGACGAAGCGGTCGCCCTTGCGGGCGAAGGTCCACTCGCCCTGCCCAGGCGTACCGTCGGGTCCGGCTCCGGGGGTCGAGGTCACCTCGTCGAAGGCCTCCTGCGGGAGATACGCATGGGTCATCGGCAGGTAGCCGAATGCCTCGAGCAGGCCCTCACCCGGCGATAGGTAACCGGGTCGGTAGACCTGGATCGCGGCCGGGCCCACCTGATGTGACAGCGGCTGCACACCGCCGTTCCAGTACAGGTCGCGATCGGGCCAGGTCTCGTTTGGGCGGGGAGCGTTGCCCGGAGAGGTGGTGAACGCCACCGCCTCCTCGCCGAGGGTCGCCTGCCACGCGTGGTACTGGGTGCCGAACTGTCCGGGGCGGTAGTCGATGGCGGACGACAGCATCACGCCGTCGTCGCGCCACGTGCGAGTGTCGACCGCGGAGAGCAACCCGATGTTGATCATCGGAGCGAACGCGGACGCGATCTGCACCGCCTGCTCACGGTCGCCGCCGGTCACGTCCTGCACCGCGGAGAACTGGCTGAACAGCTCGGTCTCCCACAGGTCGTACTCGTCCGCGGTGTCCATCGTGAGGGGCACGGTCTGCCACGGCGTGAGCGCGCTGCGGTCCCACCAGAACGCCACCATGTCGGGATCTGTGTAGCTGAGCCCGTCGGGCCGCGTCGGGTCGTCGGTCACCGGCTGGGACGGGTCGATGGGCACACCCATGTGCTCGATGTCCTCGAACGCCTCCTTGGAGTGCGCCACCTCGCCGAGCACGGCGGGCACCTTGTAGACCTCCGCACGCGACATCAGCACCCCACCCGGATCGCCCGGCACCGGTGCCTCTTCGGACAGGCCGAAGGTCACCTGGAGCGCCGCGAATGTGCCCTGGGTGTGGGCCCGCAACTTGTTCTTCGCATAGGACCGTCCGTGGGTAACGCCCATGTTGGCGCCGACCTGGTGGATCGCCATGTCGAACAGCAACACGTCGAGCATCGCGGACGCCCGGGCGACGATGTCGGGGGCCTGCGCGAACTCCACCAGGGTCAGCAGCGCCGTGAGGTCCTTCTGGTAGTAGACGTCGGAATGCCACTCGGTGAACCCGTAGCGCGCCTTCTCGTCGAGCCATTCGTCGATGAAACCCGTCGCCCGCTCGACGTGGTCCTCGCCGGTCATCACGTCGCCGTCGCCGTCGCGTATGACGAACTCGGCCTCCGGGTACGTCTCACCGGCGAGCAGTTCGAGGGCGTGGAAGATGATGCGATGGTTCTCCGACCAGTACCAGCGGTTGTCGATCACACCCTTGGGCGTGGTGTCGGTGTACCAGTACTTGAAGGCCTTGATCCGCTCGTCGATGCCGCGCGCCACATCGGCGTTGACCTGGTCGGGGTATCCGAGGCGCAGGTTCATCAGGTACAGCAGGTCGAAGTCCGCTGTGTCCTGGTAGTCGTCGAGCTTGGTGAAGCTCCGCTCGAAGTCTGCGACGTCCATGTCGCCGAGACGTTGGATCGAGTCCTCGTCGCCACGGATCGCCATCTCGGAGATCGCGATCCAGTCGAGCGCGTCGGGCTCGGTCACCTTGGAGGTGCCCTCCAGGTAGGCGGCCGCCCGCTGCGCGTAGTCGACGTATCCGCCGTCCACGGTCACCTCCTCCTCGACCCCGCCGCCGTCGGTGCCCTCGCTCGAATCGGTACCGGTGGTGCACGCGGCGGCCAGCATCGCCACCGCGACCCCGCAGGCGACGAGCATCCTCGCCGCTGTCGATCTCCTCCCCTGGGTGGAATCCTCGGTCGACCGCCTCACGCGCGGCGCTCTCTTGTGGACCCCGAAGACATCGTCCGACACATTTTAGTTGATCCACCGACCAATGCGGCAGCCCGAAGGTGTCGAGGGTGCGCGGTACCGTGTGTCGATGGCCGACCCCACGGGCAACGGGCCCGCAGCGGCGGCCGCAGTCGAACTGCTCAGCGAGTTGGTCGACGCACTCCCCGGCGGTGGTGAACCTCGGGAAGGTCAACGGGAGATGACCGCACTCGTGGCCACCGCACTCGCCACCCACGGGCGCCTCGCCGTGCGTGCGGGGACGGGCACGGGAAAGAGCCTCGCGCTCCTCGCAGCGATCGCCACCTCTGGGAAGCGCACAGTGGTCGCCACCGCCACCAAGGCATTGCAGGACCAGTACGCGAACAAGGAGCTGCCCTTCGTCGACGAGCACCACAGCCTCACCTGGTCGGTGCTCAAGGGGCGTTCCAACTACGTGTGCCTGTCACGCCTCGACGAGGCTCGCAGGCTGCTGTCGGGCGAACCACCACCGGAGGCCCAGGAGGCCCTGTTCGAAGCCGCTGCCGACGATGTCCCCGGGCGCCACGAGCCGGGGGATCTCGCTACCGACCAGGCGGACCGGGTCGCCACGGTGATGGAGTGGGCGACCGACACCGACGACGGAGACCTGGCCGAGCTGCCCTTCGAGCTCGACGCGAGGACCGCGTCGTGGGTGGCGACCGGCCCCGACGGCTGCCCGGGGGCCGACCGGTGCGCCTTCGGCCAGGACTGCTTCGCAGAGCAGGCGATCGACGCGGCGCGAGCGTCAGACGTGGTGCTCGTGAACACATCGCTGCTGGGAGCCGACCTCGCGCTCGAGGGTGCTCTGCTCGGCGATGCAGACGCATACGTGCTCGACGAGGCGCACGAGGCAGAGGACATCCTGGCCTCCGCTTTCGGGGCGGAGTTGCGCGGCGACGACCTGGCGAACCTGGAACGCAACATCCGGGTGGGGGTTCCGGGCCGGGACGACCTGCGCTCCGAGTTGCGACGGGTCGCCGCTGTGGCCGACCGGGTGCTTGCGGAGCACGTCGAGGAGGTCTTCCGCGACGGGTTCCCCACCGAAGGGGACATCGCGGAGGTCGTCGCACGAGCCGCAGCCGCGGTCGCCGAAGCTGCGAGCGAGGCCCGTGCGGAGCTCAAGAGCGCCGGTCCGAGCTCGGGTGGCGGGGATTCCGAGCGCAACCCCGCCGCGGCGCGCGCGGAGGCGGCGAGGCGCAACGCGGATCAACTCGCCGAGTCGATAGAACGGCTCAGCTCGGAGGGGACCGCAGACGCGATCTGGGTGGAGGACCGCGGACCGACGATCAAACGGGTGCCGATCGACGTCGCCGAACGTCTACGCAAGGCCGCGTGGGGAGACACCGCGGTGGTGCTCACATCCGCCACGGTCTCCGAACCGATGGTGCCGCGCCTGGGCATGGGGCCGAGGGGTCGCTTCGAGGATGTCGGCAGTCCCTTCGACCACCGTGCAGCGGCGATGCTGTACGTTCCCCCGCTGCTCTCGGGTGTGGCGCCGCGCGAGCGCACCCCGAACCATCCCGACTGGTTCGACGAGGCATGGTCCGAAGCCGCCGAGGTCATCCGCGCCGCGGAGGGACGCACCCTGTTGCTGTGCACCTCGATGCGCAACGCCCGCGAGTTCGCCGCGCTCGCACGCGACGAGCTCGACTGGCCGGTGCTGTTGCAGGGTGAGCTGCCCAAACCGAAGCTGCTCGCCGAGTTCGCGCACGACCCCAACGCGGTGGCGGTGGGCACGATGGGTCTGTGGCAGGGGGTGGACGTGGCCGGGGACTCGCTGAGTTGTGTGATCGTCGACAAGTTGCCGTTCCCACGCCCCGACGACCCTTTGTGGCAGGCCCGGGCGGACGCCGCGCGCCTACGCCTGGTGGAATCAGGTGTGGGCGAGTCCGACGCCGGCTACCGGGCGTTCCTCGAGGTGCAGGTGCCACGGGCAGCGTCGCTGTTGGCCCAGGGCACCGGTCGGTTGATCCGTTCGGCTACCGACCGCGGGCTGGTGGTGGTGCTCGATCCCCGCCTCGCCGAGAAGGCCTACCGCAAGGCGATCCTCGACGAGTTGCCCCCGATGCGACGCACCCGAACCCGCTCCGAGGCCATCGCACACCTGCGCGCCGGGCTGGACGAACCACACATGGCACCTGAGCGACCGTCCACATGAGCGCCTGCCCACCTGAGCGCCTGCCCACCCGAGCGACCGTCCACATGAGCGACCGTCCACCTGAGCGACTGTCCACCCGAGTGACGTCGTGTCGGCGGTGCACAGAGGATGTGCGATCCCAGACGGCCAGATGCTCATCAGAAGACATAGCCATAAGTCTGGCTACCTGATCATCAGGTGCCAACGGAGCGTCTTGTTGCCCGGGCATCGACAGCGTTCTTCAGCACCCTGTCAGCTGACCATGCTCACCTGGTTGGTGCGAGCTCCCCGGTGTTCACCTTGCGCAGGAGCTCCTCCACCACCTTGATCGAGGGGTTGACCAACATGTGGCCGGCGATGCCGACCGTGGGCACGGTCTCGTTGCCGCCGGCGGCTGCGCGGACGGCCTCCGCCGCATCGTCGTCCTCCCAGATGTTGTGGTACTCCACCGGCAGGTTGCGCCGCTCCACCGCCCGGCGCAGCATCGCGCAGAACATGCAACCGGGTCGCCAGTAGAACTCGAGGGTCACGTTCGTTCGCGCATCGCCAGCGTCGGTGTCTGTCCCGCTGTCGGTGCCAGTGTTGCTGTCGGTGTCAGCGTCGGTGTCGCTGCCGGTTCCGGTGTCGCTGCCGGCGGTAACGGCGGGGAAACCAAGAGGGTGGCCGGAGTCGGTCGGGATCGGTACGTCGGACATCGGGGGCTGGAACCGACTCACACCGCGGTTTGTTCCCGCACCCGAGCCACGTTCGACGAACCAGACACCGGGCCCCGAAGGACACGCGATCGCGCTGCGGGTCCGGCTCGCGTCCAGAGGCACTGTCGCACCTCCTTGCCCGCGCGACAGGATGGGGGCGTGGACGTTCCCATAGGTGGCCGCGTCGAACCCGGATTCGAGACGATCGCGGAGGTGTTCCGGGCCAACTGGGAACCCTCCGAGGGAGACCCCGGCGAGCTCGGGGCGTCGCTGAACGTCTGTGTCGATGGCCGGGTGACGGTCGAGCTGTGGGGTGGGTGGTGCGACGTCGAGCGAACCCGGCCCTGGCAGCGAGACACTCTCGTCAACGCATACTCGGTTGGCAAGGCGTTGAGCGCCACTGCGGTCCTGTCGCTGGTCGCCGACGGCAAGGTCGATCTCGATACGCCGATCGAGAGCTACTGGCCCGAGTTCGGCGCCCAGGGCAATTCCGACGTGACGATGAGGACCGTACTGGCGCATCGTGCGGGCCTTCCGTGTGCACGCAGGGACGTGTCTGTTCCAGAGGCGTATGACTTCCACACCATGGCGGGGATCCTGGCGGACACCGAACCCTGGTGGACTCCGGGTACGGCGCACGGGTACCACGTCAACACGCTCGGACACCTGATCGGTGAGCCGGTTTGCCGGGTGACCGGCATCGACTTCGGCGAGGTGATCGCCCGTCGGGTCGCCGGGCCCTTCGGCGCGGAGATCTACCTGGGTCTGCCCGAGGACCAGCACACTCGAATGGCCGATGTCGACTTCCCCGATGCGGGTCTCGATGACCGTGGTGAGTCACGAGGACCAGAGGACTCGACCAGAGCCGGGACAGCTCGGCATTCCACCGCTGCACGCGAACCGGGTCTGGACAACGCCGCTTCGCAGCGAGACACCCCTGAAGACCCGACCCCCGGCCAGATGGACGCGCAGTCGCTCAAGAGGATGCTCGCGGGGGCCTACTTCAACCCCCCGGAACTCTCGGGAATCGGATCGGTCAACACAGCGGAGTTCCGCCGAGCGGAGATCCCCTCGACCAACATGGCGTGCACTGCCGAGGGCGTGGCGCGGGTGTTCGCCTCGTTGAGCGGGTACCCGATCGCCGATACACCGGAGATCCTCCCATCGAGCCTGATCGACGAGGCGACGACCACCCACAGCGAGGGTCACGACCTGGTGCTCGGGCGCGACTCGCGGTTCGGGTTGGGCTTCATGTTGCACACATCTGACCGCCCGATCGGGATCGGTGAGGGCTCCTTCGGCCACTTTGGCCACGGTGGTTCGCTCGGGTTCGCGGATCGCGATGCCGCCGTGGGCTTCTGCTTTCTCACCAACCGCCCGGGGGACCGTTGGCAGATGCCCCGCACCCGTCGGATCGTGCGTGCGTTGAGCGACTGCCTCTCCTGACCTGCGCCCTCTCCTGACCTACGCCGTCCCGATCGAACAGGCGGGGGGTAAGCCCGCACCAGGTGGCGCTGGTTACCCTGTGGTGCGTGATGCGTACAGCGACAGTGGCCGGAATCCTCGTTGCAGTCGCCCTCGGGACCACTGCTTGTGGAGGCGGCGACGACGCTGACGCGAATGCAGGCGATGGAGCGGAGACCAGCGTGGCAACCAGCGAGCCAACCACGACCACGACCACGGTCCTGGGTACCGGAGACGGCACGTTCACGATGAGCACCACGGCGTTCACCGACGACTCCCGCGACACCTCCGAGCAGATCAGCGGCCGCAGCCTTCCCACCGACATCTACGTTCCCGGTGGTGAGGGCCCCTTCCCCCTCGTGATGCTCGCCCACGGAATGGATGGCACCTCTGCGAAGTTCTCCCAGCTTCTCTCCAAGTGGGCCGAGGCCGGCTACATCGTGGTCGCACCCAACTTCCCGCGAACCAACGGCAACGCCGGAGAGCTGCGCGACCTGAACGACTACCGCAACCAGCCCGCCGATGTCACCTTCGTCCTCGACCAGGTGCTCGAGATGAACAAGCCGGGCGGTGAGCTCGAGGGGATGATCGCGACCGACCGCATGGGCATAGCCGGGCTGTCGCTGGGAGGCGCGACCACCTACCCGCTGTTGTTCAACTCGTGCTGCCTCGACGAGCGCTATCGCTCGGGCATCCTGATGTCGGCACTCGAACTGCCCTACGACGGAGGCGAGTACGACTACACCCGTGAGATCCCGATCCTCGCGTTCGCGGGCACCGACGACACTTCGATCCCCTACGAGCTCCAACAGCAGATCATCGCGAAGATCAACGGGCCGCTGTGGAACGCAACCTTGCCGGGTGGCCAGCACGCCCCACCCTTCGAGAACAGCCCCGCTCCCCAGGACCAGTTGGTCTTCGACGCCACCACCGAGTTCTGGGCGCTCACCCTGCGCGACGATCCCGCCGCTGCGGACCGCCTCACCGCCGCGCTCACCGTCGACGGTCTCTCGACCGTCGAGGTGCGCTGACCCAGCGACGGACCGCGCCGGCGCCGCCAAGCCACCACCGTCGCCAAGCCACCACCGTCGCCAGGCCACCACGGGGCCACCGCCGACCGGGACCGAGCGAAAGGCATGTCCCACCCCTCTTCTAGGGTCTCGCTTCATGAGCGACGGAACATCGGAGGTCGATCACCTCCAGATCCACGATCTGGCCGACGACGTCGTTCGCGACTTCTACGACCCGGGCTCGATCTCGCGAGGTACCGCCTACGCCATCTCTCATAGAGCGACGGTCCTGTCGATCGCTCCCGGAAGGGCAGCGGGCATCGTGGAAGGCAACGACGCGAACCCCTATCTCGTGCGAGTCGAATGGGAGCGAGACGCCGCCGGCATCTGGATCGAGGACAGCTGCTCCTGCCCGCTCGGCGGCAGTTGCAAGCACGCTGTGGCAATGATCCTCACGGCCCGGGAGTCGACCCCATCTACGCCCCCCAACGTCGCACGCGGCTGGCGCCAGGCCCTGGCGGGGATCGTCGAGGAGACGCCCGACGATCCACACTCGGGTTCCCCGCTCGCCCTCGAGATCGCGCTGCACACCCCCAAGCCGACGCGCTACGCGCAGACCCAAGCGAGCCAGGTCACCGTGCGACCCCTGTGCATGGGCAGACGGGACAGGTGGATAAAGACAGGCGTGTCGTGGCGCGACCTCGGGTCGCCCTACGACTACTCGTTGCGCAACTTCGACGCCACGCAGCGATCGGTGCTGCGCTCCATGCTCGCGGGGGCGAGCGACATCGGCTACGACGCGGGCACGGGTGCGCTCGCCCTGTCGCGGTTCGGACCCGATGTCTGGTCGCACCTGCGCAGGGCGACCGATGCCGGGATCACCCTTGTGGGCGACCGCGACAGAGGCAGCGACGTGTCGGTCTCGGAAACACCGGCGGTGGTCGTGGTCGACATGACCGCGGACGCCCAGGGGGACGGGGCGCTGCACACGTCCCTCGAGCTCCACGGGGAGCCTCTCACCCTGCGGCCCGAGCACTTCGGCCTCATCGGCACCCCGCCCCACGGCCTCTACATCGACGGTCCGAACCTGCGGTTGATCCCCTTCGAACGCCCACTGCACCCCCAACTCGCCCGGCTGCTCGGCGCACCTGCCCTGGAAGTGCCCGCGGCAGACCTCGACGAGCTGATCGAGGAGTACCAACCTGCACTTGCGCGGGTGGCCAGGGTCGGATCCTCCGACGGTTCGGTCACCTTTGTGGAAACCGAGTTCACCGGCCTCGTAGCTTCGATCACCCACGACGCTCTCGACTCGGCAGCGCTCGAGTGGCAAGCCCACTACCGCCGGGGCGAGCGTGTCATCACGCACCGGCTCGCCGGTCCGGTCGGAGCGGGGCGCGATCGCGAAGCGGAGGCAGCAGCGATCGACAAGCTCGACCTTCCCACCGACCTGCTCGAATCCCTGGCCGGATTCGGTGGTCGACCCACGAACCTCCGCGTCAGCGGCCACGACGCGATCGTGCTGCTGGCCGAGGTCGTGCCCTGGTTGCGGGAGCGTGGCCAGGTGAGCGTCGAAGTCACCGGCGATGCACCGGAGCTGATCGAAGCGACCGGAGACCCACTCATCTCGCTGGAGGTCACCGACGGCGAATCCGGTGACGGATCCGACACCGACCGCACCGACTGGTTCGACCTCGAAGTGCAGGTGAGCGTGGACGGCGAGGCGATCGAGTTCACACACCTCTTTTCGGCGCTGTCGCGCGACGACGAGTTGCTCGTGCTCGACAGCGGCACCTGGATCCGGCTCGATCGACCCGAGTTCGCCAGACTCCGCGAGCTCATCGACGAGGCGCGCGGCCTCAACGGAGACATCAGTGCCACCACGGTGCGGATCAACCCGTTCCAGACGAGCTGGTGGGACGAGCTGTCAGGTCTCGGAGTGGTCCAGAGTCAATCGAGGCGCTGGCAACGCAGCGTCGCCACGCTGTCGGAGCTCACCGCACCCGAGCCGGTAGACCCGCCGGCCCGACTCGACGCCTCCCTGCGGCCCTACCAGCGCGAAGGGCTCGACTGGCTGTCGTTCCTGCACGCCAACAGCCTCGGTGGGATCCTCGCGGACGACATGGGCCTCGGCAAGACCGTGCAGACCCTGGCGCTGTTCCTGCGGGTGCTGGAGCGGTCACCCGATGCCCGGTTCCTGGTCGTCGCGCCTACCAGCGTGGTGGAGAACTGGCACCGCGAGTCCACGCAGTTCGCACCCGGCGTGGAGGTGCGCACGATCCGCAGCACCGCCGCCCGCTCCGCCATGGAGCTCTCCGAGGTGGTGGGAGACGCCAGCATCGTGGTGACGTCATACGCGCTGTTCCGCATCGATTTCGAGGAGTACCAGAGCCTCGACTGGGAGATGTTGGTGCTCGACGAGGCCCAGTTCGTGAAGAACCACAAGGGCAAGACCTACCAGTGCACCCGCCGCCTGGATGCGCCGATGAAGCTCGCCATCACCGGCACCCCGCTCGAGAACAGCCTGATGGACCTCTGGTCGCTGCTGTCGATCACCGCGCCCGGGCTCTACCCCGACCCCCAGCGCTTCTCGGAGGTCTACCGGTCGCCGATCGAAAGCGGCCGCGCTCCCGAGCTGCTCGGCACCCTGCGCCGTCGCATCGCTCCTCTGATGCGACGTCGCACGAAAGACGAGGTGCTCACCGACCTGCCACCCAAGATCGAACAGACCGTGGAGGTCGAGCTCAGCACACGGCACGCGAAGATCTACCAGACCCAACTCCAGCGCGAACGCCAGAAGGTCCTCGGGCTCGTCGACGACATGTCCAAGAACCGCTTCGAGGTGCTCAAGTCGCTCACGCTGCTGCGCCAGCTCAGCCTCGATCCGGGACTCGTCGACGACAAGCACGACAAGGTCGGCTCCGCGAAGCTCGACCGGTTGCTCTCGGACCTCGAACAGGTCGCAGCAGAGGGACACCGAGCGCTCGTGTTCAGCCAGTTCACAAGGTATCTGGCGCGGGTGCGCAAGCGCCTCGACGCAGCTGGGATCGAGCACGCGTACCTCGACGGACGGACCCGCAAGCGCGACGAGGCCATCGCCCGCTTCAAGGACTCCGGAGTCCCCGTGTTCGTGATCAGCCTCAAGGCCGGCGGATTCGGGCTCAACCTGACCGAAGCCGACTACTGCTTCGTGCTCGACCCGTGGTGGAACCCAGCCGTGGAGACCCAGGCGATCGACCGAACCCACCGGATCGGCCAGACCAACCCGGTGATGGTCTACCGGTACGTCTCGCTCGACACGATCGAGACCAAGGTGATGGACCTCAAGGCGCGCAAGGCCGACTTGTTCACCAACGTGTTGGATGCAGATGGAGCGCTCTCGGGCGCACTCAGCGACGACGACGTCCGCGGCCTGTTCGAACTGCCCGGCTGAGGAGGCGAGCGGCTAGGCGAGCGGTTAGGCGAGCCGACCCATGGGGCCGTGGCCGCTTCACCGGGTATTCCATCGGCAACACCTTGGTTCTGGGGCTGGCCGATCAGCTCGAATGCGAATCGGCCGGCTCATCCATCCGGCTCATCCATCAGGGGCTGGTGGTGGGTCTCCGCTGGTGCCGGGTGGCGTTTGCGGCTTGCCCACGGGTGGTGGGTGGTGGTCTGCGGCGATCTGCGCGAGCAGGGTCTGGCCGTCGGGTCCGCTCCAGATCCTCACGGTGTTGCCCATGCCACCACAGCTCCCCGGATTACCCGGACTCCCCGGATTACCCGGACTGCCCGAGCGGCCCGTGCAGGCTGAGCTGGCCGAGTGGCCGGGGTCGAGTCCGGCGTTGGCGGCTCGTTGCCGGTGTACGTCTGCGAGTTCGGCGGGTAGGTCCGTGATGGTGACCGTGTGGAGTTTCCAGTCTGTGTTGGAGTGCTCCAAGCGGTGATGGCGGCGACACAACAGAGCCCCGTTGACCAGGTCAGTCGCACCGTCTGTGTCCCAGGGTTGTTGGTGATGTGCATCACAGCGTGACACGGGCTGGTCACAACCTGGGAACACACATCCACCATCACGCACCCCCAAAGCTGTGCGCTGAGCCGGAGTGAACAATCTGCGACGTCGCCCCCAATTCAACGGCACTCCAGACGGGTCCACACCTACGGGTTGCAACAAGGCGTCACATAGCAGCACCGCAGCAGTCGCTGTGTCGACAGGCTCCCCGTCACCGGTGTGTACCCGGGCGGGTTTGCCATCCCGGTCCACTGGCAAGGTGACTATCGCTTCGGTGACCGCTGCGGGAGATGTCGGGTCCGGGTCGGCTCCGCGGCGTAGCAGTTCGATCACAGCGCGTGCTCGCAACTGCTGAACAGAGGGCATTTCGATACCAGCGGTCTCGCACTCGGTCTTGGCAGTGCGGTATTGACGGTCACACTCAGCATCGATGATCCGCCGTGCCACCACCGCATCAGCACCAGTGAGGTCCATCACCAAATACAGGCTCTGACCATCGGCAGCCATCGACGCCGTGTTGCGGTCCCCGAGTTCAGGCTCCGGGCCGTCTTCGTCCAACAGTTCAACCAGTGCTGTGAGCCACGCTTTGAAATGCGAAAACCGATGCCGGCAGGCATAGCTGATGATCTGGTCCTGCACCTCCACCAACGCTGTCTCAACACGCTGGTTGGTCACCGCTGCCACAGCATCGACATGATCGATCGAGATCTTCGCTTCACCCAACGCGTCTGCGAGTTCTTCGAAACGCACCAGCAACGCTCCGACACGTAGATCACGGGCCACAACCCGATGCGGTAGATGACAGCGGTTCGCTTTCCACCCCTTCGTACGCAACCCGCGCACCGTTTCGGTCACCCCGGTCACATCCAAACGGTTGATCGCATGAGCTGACAGCGCATCGACCCGGCGACGCACACCCTCCAGCGCCACCACCACACCCATCAACTCGCGGCCATCAACGCCCGCCAGATCCACCCCAACGACACCATCGAGAGCCTCCAACACCCCCG
>JBKEAI010000146.1:0-4326 GCA_047972145.1 Microthrixaceae bacterium | reverse complement strand
GCTGGTTCCCCCTGGACGGGGAGCTGACCAGCGGGGTACCCGACCACAAAGAGGGCATCTACTTCGGAGCGGAGCTCTCCCGCGACGACCCACGGGTGCGGTCCGGCCTACCGCTACACGGACCCAACCTGTTCCCTCGACAGCCCCCGGAGCTACGACCGCTGGTGCTCGGGCTCATCGACGACCTAACGGAACTGGGCCAGCGACTCGTGGCGGCGATCGGGATCGGTCTGGGGTTGGGTGCTCGCTACTTCCGCACCCACCTGACCGCGGATCCAGTCGTGTTGCTACGGATCTTCCAGTACCCCGCGGTGGACCCGACCACGGGTTGGGGGGTAGCCGAGCACACCGACTACGGACTGCTGACGCTCCTTCACCAGGACCGCACCGGTGGTCTACAGGTGCGAGCGGTCGACATCCCGCTCACCGAAGCCCGCGGCAGTGCCGCCACCGGGGATTGGGAATGGGTCGATGTCGAGCCGGTACCCGGCGCGCTGGTCTGCAACCTGGGCGACATGCTCGAACGGATGACTGGTGGGCGCTATCGCGCCACTGCACACAGGGTCAGGGTGCCCGAGCACGACCGGATCAGCATCCCGTTCTTCTTCGACCCGAGCTGGGATGCCGCGGTGGCGGAGTTGCCGCTCGACGACGGCGCGGACCTGCCTCCTGCGGTGCAGCGCTGGGACGACACCGACCTGCACACCTTGTCGGGCACCTACGGCGAGTACCTGGTCTCCAAGGTTGCCAAGGTCTTCCCCACCCTGACCGACAACCTGCGCTCGCCGACCGCCTGACACCCACCCCCTCGGAACTTGAACGAAATCGCGCGCTCAGCGGCATGCGGCCTTCAAGCCCGGGGCAAGGTGGTGACCCGCATCCCGTCGATCGTCATGATGTGCTCGTCGAGCAGGTCACAGAACCGGTGTACGCGGACCTTCGTCATGTCGTTGTTGAATCTTGGTGGGACCGACACGACGCTGCGATAGCGAACCGGCCCAAACCCGTGGGCTCGCAGAGCAGCCTCGTGGCTCACGACAGCGCAAGGGCCTGCGTGCAGTAGCGCCGCCCAGTTGAGGGTCGACTCGACCACTGGGGCGCCGGCGAACCTGTAGGACCTCGGGTGCACACGAACGATGAACCCGGTGGTCTCCAACCTACGGATCTGGTGCCGAGACAAACCCACCTGTGTCGACTGCCCGAGCGAGAAGCACCCCCCTTGGGTGTTGGAGATCTCCGAGAGTGCTGCCAATTGGACCTGTCCCATGTCCGCGAGCACAGCACCACCCTGCGACATTGTCGGGTTCCAACCCCCCTGCTCACCTCACCCTTCTGCTCACCTCGCCCTCACGAACCTGAGTCATCCAGCCCTTGCAGAACTTGAACGAAGATGCGCGCTCAGTGGCACGACACGTTCAAGTTCGCGTGGGAGGTGCGACGGGTGGGAGCTCAGGCGTCCTGGATCTTGATCTCGATGTCGACCCCCGCGGGCAGGTCGAGGCGCTGGAGGGAGTCGACCGTCTTGGGGTTGGGCTCGACGATGTCGATCAGACGCTTGTGGATCCGCATCTCGAAGTGCTCGCGGGAGTCCTTGTCCTTGAACGGTCCGCGGATGACGGTGAAGCGGTGCTTCTCGGTGGGCAGCGGCACCGGGCCACGCACGACGGCCTGTGTACGGGTGACCGTCTCGACGATCTTCTTGGTGGACTGGTCGATCACCTCGTGGTCGTATGCCTTGAGACGGATCCGGATCTTCTGTGCAGCTGCCATTGGGGGTTTCCTGTGGTGCGTGGGATACCGCCGCCATCGCAGCGCATCCGGGACTGATCGACTGTCAAACAACATGCAGGCGCAGCGCCTGCGGGACCGCGACGCTATCGCGGCACGCCGGGTCGCACCAAGGCACACCGGTGTGGGCCCCGACCGGCACCGCCCACCGCAGGCCGGCGCGGGAATCCTAAACCTAAGCTCAGGCAACCGAACGCCGATAGGCGCCTCGATGAACCACCAGCGACCCGCGGGACGCTTCAGCGTGACGAACGAGCTCGTCATCGAGATGCTCAACGTGATCCGCGATCACATCGGCATGGACGTCGTGTACATGTCGGCACTGCGCAGCGGCCAGCAGGTCTTCGAGTTCATATCCGGCGACGCCGAGCGCTTCGGGATACAGCGCGGCTTCCGCAGCCCCGTCGCCGGGTCCTACGCACAACGGGTGATCGAGGGAACCCTGCCTCCCGACATCCCCGATACCCACGCGAACCCCGATACCAACGCGATGGAGATCACCCACACCACCGGCGTGCGTTCGTACGTGGCAGCCCCGATCAGGACGACATCGGGCGACGTCACAGGCATGGTGTGTGGTGTGAGCGCGAGGCCGTCCCCGGAGCTCGGCGGAGCGGAACTGCGCATACTGACCACCGTCGCCGAACTGGTCGGATCGGTACAGACGCTCCGAGGGCCGACGGCACTGGGCGATTCGGCCCTCATCAAGCGCCTGCGCTCAGAGATGGACGGGCGGCTGCACACCAGCGTGTTCCAACCCATCGTCGCCGTGAAGGGCATGCGGGTGGCGGGAGTCGAAGCACTGTCGCGATTCTCACAACCTCCCGATCGACCCGACAGGTGGTTCAGCGACGCCGAAGCGGTCGGGTTGGGCCTGGAACTCGAGTTCTCGACCATGCGCCAGGCGATCTCCCAGATCGACCAGATCCCCGAAGGTGCCTACCTGTCGGTGAACGCATCACCGGCCGCGATCGCAGACCCGAGACTCGCGGAACTGACCCGCGGAGTGGATCCATCACGGCTCGTGTTGGAGATCACCGAGCACGCTGCGATCGGGGATTACTCGGTGCTCCGCGATCACCTGCGGGGTCTGCGCGAAGCGGGTGTGCGCGTCGCGGTGGACGACGTGGGAGCGGGCTTCTCCAGCTTCTCCCACGTGCTCGAGCTCCGACCGGACGTCCTCAAGATCGACCGGTCGCTCACCTCGGGCGCAGACTCGGACCCGGCACGACGATCACTGATCTCTGTGGTGATCGAGCTCGCGCGGCGATTCGACTCGAAGGTGGTCGCGGAAGGCGTCGAGACATCAGCTGAGTTCGGTGCACTGGCGGCACTCGGCGTGGACCTCGTGCAGGGCTACCTGATCGCAAGGCCGGGTCCGCTGCCGGTACCCGAGATCAGGACTCCCCACGCCGTGCCGAAGAAGGTCGAGCCGGATGACGACGACACGACGCTGCTGCGCCCCCAAGGGGGGTACCCCTTCGAGCTGATCATGCACCATTCCCCTATCGGCAAGGCCCTCATCGGCCTCGATGGGAGCTTCCTGCACGCGAACCCTGCGATGTTGGCCCTCGTCGAGCGCGATGCCGCCGAGCTCACGTCGGTGAAGATCCAGGACGTGACCCATCCCCAGGACCGCGTCGAGGACCGCGAGCTCCGCGCGTCATGCATCGCGGGGACCCGGACGACCTACAAGATCGACAAGAGGTACGTCACACCCACAGGTCGCGCGATCTGGGTAAGCGTATCGGTGGTCCTGATCCGCTCGGACGAAGGTCAGCCCCTGTACTTCATCTCACAGGCGCTCGACATCGACGAACGGAAGCGACGTGAGCAGGAGGCGATCCGCTACGCGACCCGCGACCGGGTGACGGGTGCGCTCGCACGTGGAACCCTCATCGAGAACCTCACCGAGCTGATCGCAGGGGGTTCGCAGGTCGCGTTGATCATGTGCACCTTCGAGGAGCTGTCGTGCCTGAACGCCCAGCATGGCTTCGTCACCGTCGACGAGATGTTGCGTACGACAGCACAGCGGTTGGAGAGCGCGGTGCGCGCAGACGACATGGTCGGCCGCTGGAACGACTCCAGCTTCCTCGTCGTCATCACCGGGACGGGTTCAGCAGGCGTCGCCGCGCTCGAGGACAGGATCCACGACGTCACCTCGCGACCCATGCAGCTCGACGGCGAGATCCACAGTGCGCCAGCGCTGTCGATGACGGGCATCCGTCGAGCATCGGACCCGAGCGACGATGCCACAGGCGTCGCAACGTCGTTGCTGATCGAACTCGAACGCCGCGCCGGCCTGTTCACTGGTGCGAGCAACAGCACTGATGTGGACATGATGTCTCAGGGTGCCCAAACAGGAGCCACCGGCGGCGCGGACAGCACAGCCGGGTAGCGACCGGCCGGTTTGAGCCGGGTGTGTTGGGTCCGGGGTGTGTGGGTTAGGCGAGGATTTTGGTGACGCGGCCAGCACCGACGGTGCGGCCACCTTCGCGGATCGCGAACCGCAGTCCTTCGTCCATCGCGATGGGAGCG
>JBKEAI010000196.1:0-2698 GCA_047972145.1 Microthrixaceae bacterium | reverse complement strand
CCGATCTCGATGGCGCTGGCGGTGTCGCTGCAGCTACAGGGAACATCGGTGGCGGATCTCGACGACGCACGACGCCTGATCGAGCCGCAGATCGCGGGAAGACTTGCGCGGCACCACCAGCCCGAGGACCTCAAGGCCCTCAACGCCGCGATCGATGCGGCCGACGCGGCAGCGGAGGCCGATGACGGAATGGCCTTCGGGTTCGCCGCAGCCGATGTGCACGAAGCGCTCGTGGAGAGTTCCGGCAACAACACCCTGTCGACGATCTCCAAACTGCTCCAACACATGGTGCGCGCCTACTACACCCGCAACACCGACCGTCTGGAACAACGGCTGATGCGTCGGGCGGTGCGCGGCTACCGGCGGTTCGTCGAGTACATCGAAGCCGGAGACGAACAAGCGGCGGTTGCACACTGGGATGCGACGATGCTGTACACGATCGGCATCCATGACCCCGAAGAACCCGTCACGGTCCTCTCCCTCGAGGATTCCCCGTCCCTCGAGGATTCCCCGGCCGAGTGAGTCCCAGAAGGGGCTGCTATCTCGGCTCGCGGGGAAGGCCCAGGACGCGCTCGCCGAGGAGGTTGCGCTGGATCTGGTGCGTACCCCCGGCGATGCGGGCCTGGCGGGTGGCGGCCAGGTCGTGCGCCGGGATGTCGCCGTCGGCGCCGCCGGCGTCCCATGCCTGCGCGGCCGCACCGCTCACATCCGCGACGAATTCGGCGCACTGCTGTTCCAGTGAACCTCCAGCGAGCTTCATCATCGATCCGGCGGCCGGATTTCCCCCACACAGGGAACCGTCGGCGTAGCGGTCTCGGATCCACTCGAGCACCCGCTCGGCGGTGACCACGCTCATCATCTCCTGGCGCACCGTCTGATCGGCGAGCTTGCCCGCTCGCGTCGCCGCGTCGATGACCTGGCGGCGACGACGGCCACCACCCGAGCCGCCCATGTAGCCGGAGCGCTCGCCGCCGAGGGTGCCCTGGGAGACGCGCCAGCCGTCGTCGAGGTCGCCGAGGATCGCCTCGTAGCCGAGCTCGACGCCTTCGAGGAACACCTCGTTGAAGTGTGCGCCGCCGGTGATGTCCACGAGGGTTCGCACCGTCACGCCGGGGGCATCCATCGGCAGGATGAACATGGTGATGCCGGCCTGTGGACGCTCTGCATCGGCGTCGGTGCGCGCGAGCAACAGCCCATAGTCTGCGCGTGCCGCATAGGAGGACCAGACCTTCTGGCCCGCGACGCGCCAGCGGTCGCCGTCGCGCACCGCCTTGGTTCGCAGGGCCACGAGGTCCGAGCCCGCGTCGGGTTCGCTGAAGAGCTGGCACCACTGCTCGCGGGCCTCGATCAACGGGGGGATGAACCGGGCCTTCTGCTCGTCGCTCGCCGAGCGCAACAAGGTCCCCAGCGCCAGGTGCAAACCCATGCGCAGCGGCCGCAGAGAGGGTGTGTCGTAGCGGGCGAGTTCGTCCTGGACCACCTGGTGGTGCGCGGGGCTCAGACCCCGGCCGCCGTATTCCACGGGCACGTGCACGGCTGCGAGCCCCGCCGCGGCGAGGTCGCGTTGCAGCGCCACGGCGTCGTCGACGAAGCGCTGCTCACCCTGGGGGGTGCGCGAGATGATGTCGTTGCGGCGGTCGTCACCGAGTGGGTCGATCAACGCGTAGCGACCGTCGAGGAAGGCTCGGACCTCGGCGCGGAGGTCCTCGATGCCCGCCATGTGGACGTCGACCATGGCGGGGACGATAGCCGCCCGGTAAAATCGGTTACTATTTTACGTCATGGCGGCCACAGTTCGAGGGGGGACACCGGCGCACCCATGGGATCGTCGTCTCGGGTTCTGGTGGATAGCGCAGGACCACCCCGATGCGCCCGCGGTCCTCGAGAGTCCCGACGGCGCGCTGAGCTACGGCGAGCTCGCGGGTAGGGCCCACCAACTCGTGCACCTCTTCCGGGCACTGGGTGCGGCACCCGGCAAGCCGGTCGCGGTGATGGCCGACAACGGCAACACGATCATCGAGGCATCGCTCGCGTGTCATGAGAGCGGGATGCACATGGTCCCACTCAACACGCACCTCAGCGCGCCCGATCTGCGGGCGATCCTCGATCACTCCGGCACGCGGGTGTTGGTGATCGGTGCACGCTTCGCCGGACTGCTGGACGAGGTGGACCCCATAGCGATGGGTGTCGAGGTGCTGACCATCGGTGAGGTCGACGGTTGGGAATCACTTCAGACCGCCCGCGCTGCCTACGGAACCGACATGCCCGCCGAGCGACCCCAAGGTGGGCTCTTCGTGTACACCTCCGGTACCACCGGTACCCCCAAGGGCATCCGCCGACCACTGCGTGACGGCGATGTGGGCGAGATCGCCAACGACGCGGCGATCTTCGGTCGGGCGTTCGACTTCCAGCCGTTCAAGGGCCCGATGCTTGTGTCCACCGGGATGTTCCACGGCGGGTCGCACGCCTATTACACGGGTGGGCTCAACGTGGGGCACGCGCTGGTCATCATGGAGCGCTTCGACCCCGAGGCAACCCTCGCCGCGATCGAGGATCACCGGATCCGCACCGGCTACATGGTGCCCACCCAGTTCCACCGGCTGCTGGCGCTACCAGAAGAGGTCAGGTCCCGCTACGACCTCTCCAGCCTGCATTCGATAGTGCACTCCGCGGCCCCGTGTCCCAGGCCCCTCAAAGA
>JBKEAI010000052.1:0-5940 GCA_047972145.1 Microthrixaceae bacterium | reverse complement strand
TGTTCGATCACCTCGTCGACTGTGTCCGCGGCCATCTCGCGGTAGGTGGTGAGCTTGCCCCCGGTGATCGTGACGAGCCCTGAATCGGATCGCCTGACGCGATGCATGCGGGACAGGTCCGCCGTGCGCCCGTCTCCGCCGGAGGCCACCAGTGGGCGGAGACCGGCCCAGGATCCGGTCACGTCGTCGGTGGTGAGCTCACCGTCGATCGACGCGTTGATCGCGGAGAGCAGGTACTCGACGTCGTCGGGGGTGCACTGGGGGTCGTCCACCTCGCCATCGAAGTCGGTGTCGGTGGTGCCGATGTAGGTCAGCGCGCCATGGGGCACGACGAAGACCGAGCGGCGATCGCCGGGCACGGGAATCACCACGGCCACCTGGTTGCGCACCTTGTCCCAGGGCACCGAGATGTGGATCCCCTTGGCCGGGCGGATCGAGCCGGGATTGACCCCCTCGTCCTGTTCTCGGATGTCGTCGGTCCACACCCCCGCGGCGTTGACCACGGCTCGGGTTCGGATCGTGAACTCATCGTCGGTGCCCGGGCCCGATGGCCGGACCGTCACACCGTTGATGCGTCCCTGGTCATCCTTGGTGAGTCCCACGGCGGGGGTTCGGTTGGCGACGACCGCACCGTGGGTCAGCGCCGCGGTGCGCAGCACGGTGAGCACCAGGCGGGCGTCATCGGCGGTCGCGTCGTAGTAGAGGTAGCTCGACACGAGCCTCTCCGAGGGCAGGGTCGGCATGTAGGAGAGCGTCTGGTCGCGGTCGAGTCGCTTGTGGAGCTTGCCGATGCGCCAACCACCGGTGAGGTCGTAGCCCCACATGGCGACACCGAGCAGGCGCGCGATCTTCGCCGGGAACACCCCACCCTTGCCGAGCATCGGGATGAGGAACGGGATGATCTCCACGAGGTGCGGTGCGTTTCTCAGTAGGCGCCGTCGCTCGCGCAGGGCCTGGTAGACGAGGTTGACCTCGCCCTGCTGGAGGTAGCGGAGTCCTCCGTGGACCAACTTGGAGGACTTCGAGGAGGTTCCCTCGGCGAAGTCCCCGGCCTCGATCAGCGCTGCGTTCATCCCGCGGGCCGCTGCGTCCAGCAGCACTCCCGCACCGGTGATGCCGCCCCCGACGACCACGAGGTCGAAGGACTCGTCGCGCAGCGCGTCCAGTGAAGAGTTGCGGTCGAACGCCCTGATGCCCACCCGGCCATCCTATTCGCACGGAAGTTACCGTTGGGTAACCGAGTTGATCCCAACTGTTGGTCAACCACTGTTGGTCAACCGTCGATCCTCACCACCGGAACCCGCTTGGCAGCGCGCTTTGCAGCGCTGTGACGAGTGTGTTTCGAGGTCCGTCGCAATCGCTTTGTGATCGGCGATCGGGCTTGGCAGTATGGCCCACATATGACTCCCCCCACCTCCGAGACCGCATGGGCCGTCAGCGCTGCCTGTAGGGGTCTCGACTCTGCGATGTTCTACCCCGCTACCGACGAGGAAGCCGGTCCCGCCAAGGCTGTCTGCGGCGTGTGTCCGGTGCAGGAGATCTGTCTGGAACACGCGATCGACAACCGTGAGCACAACGGTGTGTGGGGCGGGGCGACAGAGCGTGAGCGTCAACGGATCATCCGGCGGCGCCGTCGCCAGCGATCCCTGGCGCGCGCCGCAGCGGCTTCCTGAGCTGTGAGCGCCCTCGACGCGCACGGAGGATGGCCGGGCGTTCTCGGGCACCTCGTCGAGGGCGGCCTCGATCCCGGCGGCGCCGCTTCAGCGCTCGGTGAGGTGCTCGCGGGCAACGCCTCGCCTGCACAGACCGCAGCGCTGCTCGTCGGACTGCGCTGCAACGGCGAGACCCCAGCCCAGGTCGCTGCGATGGTCGAGGTGATGCTCGGCTCGGCGATGCCTTTGATGCTCGAATCCCCTGAGCACGTGCTCGACCTGGTCGGCACCGGCGGTTCGCCGATGATGCGCGGCGGTGCGTTCAACGTCTCCACCATGGCATCGATCGTGGTGGCGGCGACCGGTGTGAAGGTCTGTAAGCACGGTAACCGCAAGGCGTCGTCGAGTTCTGGGAGCACCGACCTGCTCGAGTCGCTCGACGTCGAGGTGGAACTCGACGGGCCGGGCGTGGCGGCATGCGTGCGCGATGCGGGGGTTGGGTTCGCGTTCGCCCGGATGTTCCACCCGGCCATGCGCCATGCGGCCCCTGTTCGCGCCGAGTTGGGCATACCGACGGTGTTCAACCTGCTCGGGCCGTTGTCCAACCCGGCGAGGGTGGGTATGCAGGTTGTCGGGGTGGCGGACGCCGCACGGATCGACCTGGTGGCAGGTGCCATCGCCGAGCGGGGAACCGTGCATTCCTGGGTCGTGCACGGCCACGGTGGTCTCGACGAGCTCACCACCACCGGCACCTCGACGATCGTCGAGGTGATCGACCACTCCGAGGTGCGCCGCTTCGAGATGACCCCGGAGGAGTTGGGGCTCGAACGCGCGCCGGTGGAAGCGATCTCGGTCGGTGACCCCTCGGAGAACGCCGCCGCCGCACGGGCACTCTTCGAAGGAGACACCGATGGTGCTGTGGCGGACATGGTGGCGCTCAACGCAGCTGCGGGGCTCGTAGTCGCCGGCTCGGCCGGGGATCTGCCCGAGGGGATCGCGATGGCCCGCGGTGCGCTGGCCGATGGGGCGGCGGCAAGGACGTTGGGCCGGCTCGTAGCTGTGAGCAGAGCGGTCGTCGCCGCGGAGTCGGGCGACTCCTGACCGACGCGATGGGATCACAGGTTGCGGGCGGTCTTCCCCGGAGGTGGCCTTGGGCCACAATGTCGCCATGAGTGCCGCGGTGAACGACGACGCAGAGCGCAACACGTCGGCGACGACAGGCTCCGGAGGCGACCCGGAGCCGAGACGGTACCGCTGCTCGGCATGCGGCAACCTGACACGGTTCGACGTCACCTCGACGGTGCGGTCCCGGTCGTTCCACCACTACTCGGTCGGTGGAGAGCTGCACATCGAGGACACCGAAGTGCTCGGAGAGCAGGTCGAGGAGGTGACGTGCCGGTGGTGCGAGAGCAGCGCCTCGGTGGTCGAATTGGAAGCCGACGACCCCGCCGGTCGGGGTTAGCGGTAGGCGGCCGGTCCGATCGACGCGGAACTCGCCCCGATTGGAGACGCCCTCGAGTTGGCGTTCGCCCAGGCCCGCGCCGATGCGCAGGACCCCAACGCTCCCGAGCCACCGCGGATCCTGCACCCGATGCTGGGCTTCACGCACCTTCCCGACAGGGCTCTCGCACAGGTTCGTGAGGCACTCGATGGCGATGAGACCTTCAGGGCGAGGGTGCTCGAACGAGCGGATGTGTCGGCCATGTCGGATGCCTCCAGGCTGTTCCTCGAGCGGCCCGAGGGCTGGCAGGGGCCATTGGAGGCGCTCGTCGCGGATTCGGTGGACCGCGCGGCCCGCGACGACCTGATCGAGGAGCTGGGCGAGCTGAGGGACCGTCTCGCCGAGGCCGAGGCCGAACTCGCTCGGCAACGGGAGGCGAGGCTGGCCTTGGAGGGTCAGCTGGAAGAGCAGCGGCGCTCCGAATCTGTCCGGCAACGTGATCTGGGCGAGGCCCGCGGGCAGATCTCGGAGTTGGAGGCCGTCCTGGGGGAGAGCCGGTCCGCCTACGAACAGAGCGTTCGCCAGTTGGGCGAGGCAAAGGGCCTTGCCGAGCGCCGGCTGGCACGGATCCGCGAGCTCGAGAGCCTCCAGGGCGAACAACAAGGTGAACAGCGGCAAGGTGAGCAGCGGCAAGGTGAGCAGCGGCAAGGTGAGCAGCAAGAGGGGATGGGCCGCAACGAGGTCGATGTGCGCGAACCGTCACCGGACACGGTGCGCTCCCTTGATGCGGCGCAGCGGGCGCTGGAGGATCTCGCGGGCACCATTGCAGACCTGCGCACGGAACTGGGTGTGCACTCGCCCTCGGCGATGCCTGAGCGCAGCGCTGGGCCGGAGCCCGACCCCCGAGCGGGGGAGACGTCGCGAGCGGGCCTGGAGCCCCCGGACCACGGCGGTACGACGGGTAGAGGGCTCGCCGAGTCAGTGCGAGGTGACTACACAGGGTCTGCGCGGATCCGTCGACGACCGCCATCGCCGGGTAGGGGCCTGGTCCTCGACAGCGCCGCAGGGCTTACCGAGATGCTCGGCACACCTGGGCTGTTGGTGCTGGTCGATGGGTACAACGTGTCGATGAAGGGCTGGCCGAACCAGCCCATCGGGGAGCAGCGCCGTTCGTTGGTGGCCTACCTCGGCGAGTTGAAGGCTCGATCTGGCGCGGACATCCAAGTGGTGTTCGACGGTGCGTACGGTGGGCAACGTCCAGCGGTCGCCGCGCCGCTGCCGGTTCGGGTTCATTTCACAGAGGCCGAGGTCGAAGCCGATGACCGGCTTCTCGAGTACGTGGACTCTGTGGGCTCGCGGCGGCAGGTGGTGGTCGTGTCGTCGGATCGGAGGGTGCGAGATGGTGCCCGCGGTCGAGGGGCAGGAGTGGTCGGCTCCGAGACATTGTTGGCCCTGCGGCGCTGAACCGCAGCTCTGCTGTAGGTGGCAGCTCTAGCTGTAGGTGGCAGCTCTGCTGGAGGTGGCAGCTTCGCTGAGTCTCACCGTTCGTGGACACAGAGGGGGCCGTTGGATGTCACAGCGCGTTTCTATGGTGACCTCCATGACTACGAGTGAGATCGGAAACGGCGGACCGGGGTCCGTCCAGGGGAGCACTACCACGACGTTCGGATGCGACGACTGTTCGCGCAGGGGCAGCGAGCACTGCACGGACTGTGTCGTCAGCTACCTGTGTGCAGACGACAACGGGGCGGTCGTGGTGAGCCTGGACGAGATGCGCCTGGTCCGGCGCTTACAGGATGTCGGTCTCGCCCCACCACTGCGTCACAGCTCGGCCTGAGCCTGGATCCATCGATCTGGTGGGTTGGTCTTGTGTGGTCTGTGATCGTTGGTTGGGTGCCTTTGATGCGCGTGCGACGCGCGACGACACGATGCCGGTCGCTGTAGGGGGCAACTCGAATGGGAATCGGCTGGCTCATCCATCAGGGGCTGGTGGTGGGTCGCTCATGCCAGGTGGCACGTCCGGCTTGCCTACGGGTGGTGGGTGGTGGTCTGCGGCGATCTGTGCGAGCAGGGTTTGGCCGTCGGGGCCGGTCCAGATCCGCACCCGGCAACCTGAGTCACTTGGGTTGCCAGGATCGATGGCCGACTCACCGGGGTCGAGTCCAGCAGCGGCGGCCCGTTGCCGGTGTGTGTCTGCGAGTTCGGCGGGTAGGTCTGCAACCGTCACGGTGTGGAGTTTCCAGTCGGTGTTGGAGTGCTCCAAGCGGTGATGCCGGCGACACAACAGCGCCCCGTTGACAAGATCAGTCACACCGCCTGTATCCCAGGGTTGTTGATGGTGCGCGTCGCAGCGTGACACTGGCTGGTCACAACCGGGGAATACACACCCACCATCACGCACCCCCAAAGCTGTGCGCTGCGCGGGAGTGAACAAACGACGGCGACGCCCCCAATTCAACGGTGAACCAGACGGATCCACCCCGACGGGTTGCAACAAGGCGTCACATAGCAGCATCGCCGCAGTAGCAGTGTCGATAGGCTCACCATCCGCAGTGCGCACAGAACCTGGTTTGCCATCACGATCCACCGGCAAAGTGACTATCGCTTCGGTGACCGCTGTGGGAGATGTCGGATCCGGGTCCGCTCCGCGGCGTAACAGTTCGATCACCGCGCGTGCTCGCAACTGTTGGACAGTCGGCATTTCGATACCAGCGGTCTCGCATTCGGTCTTGGCTGTGTGGTACTGGCGGTCACATTCGGTGTCGATGATCCGCCGTGCGACCACCGCGTCGGCCCCGGTGAGGTCCATCACCAGATGCAGGCTCTGACCGTCTGTTGCCATAGACG
>JBKEAI010000047.1:0-59262 GCA_047972145.1 Microthrixaceae bacterium | reverse complement strand
CTGGGGCCCTACCCGAGTCGGCCCTGGAGGACCTGATCGGCCAGGCGGAGGCACTCGACATGGACCAGGTCCGTCGCGAGCTTGCCGAAGCCGATGCCGGTACAGCTGCCGACGGGTAGTGCCTCCCATGCCGGCAAGGTCGCAGGCCGACAAGGTCGAAGAAGGTTCAGGTGGCGGCTCCGCCCGCCGATGTATGGGTGTGGAGACACGGTGACGATCGGCACGATGTGACGATGGAGTGGGACCGATGACCGAGCGAGGCTGACCATGGACACCCCTGAGGGCCGCGCCCGCCCCGAGGTCGCTTCCTACGTCGCCTACGACGCGCGCATCGGTGAACGCTTCGAGCTCGACTCGGTCCCCGCCCGTTGGGCTCCATACGCTCAGACCGCCTGGGTGCAGCGGCTTCGAACAGCCCGCGGGGAGGAGCCCTCTCAGCGCCCGGTGGCACAGCGCGGTGACGACGCTCTGGTGTGCAACGTCTCTGTGAGTGGTGCGGGGATCCTGGCACCCACCAACGCGCGGTGTGTCGTGGGTGCGACTGTGGATGTCACGCTCGGCCCCGGAGTGGAGTTCCAGGCGACCATACGCAGGGTGCAGCCCTCCGACGAGCTGGGCTACGCGTTCTACGGCGTCGAGTACACGCAGTCGAGCGTCGGCTTCGAGAGTTGGCTTCACAGCGTGATCGAAGCCCACCGGTCGCGACGCATGGATTGATCCCGAGCACTCTCTGCTCTCAGGGCACTGGTGGCAGAATGGGTCGATGTCGCGCACCCATCTCCTAGCGGGCGCGCGCAGCTCAGCCGCCCTTGCGGCAGGGGTACTACCGTTCGGAATCGTCTACGGAGTCGCTGTCTCCGAAGCCGGTGTCGGTGTGTTCACGGGGATGCTGGGAAGCCTGGGCGTGTTCGCTGGAGCATCGCAGCTCTCCCTTGTCGAGCTGCACGTTGAGGGGGCGAGTTGGGCGGTGGCGGTCGGTACGGCTCTGGTGATCAACGCACGTTTCATCCTCTACTCCGCTGCCCTGGCACCTGCCTTCTCGGCTTTTCCGCCACGATGGCGATTCGGTCTCCCGCACCTGATGACCGACCAGGCGACGGCTGTCTCGCTCGTCGAGTTCGAGTCGCTGCGCGATCCGACCTCGCGGCGCTGGTTCTTCCTGGGTGCGGGAATGATGCTGTACGCGTTCTGGCAACTCGGCACGCTGGTCGGGATTCTCGGCGGCACTCAGGTACCGGAGAGCCTCCAGTTGGGTTTCATCATCCCTCTGATGTTCACCGCTGTCGCGCTGCCCTCGATACGCAACCGCCCAACCATCGTCGCAGCGGTCGTCTCGGTGCTGGTGGCGATCGTCGCCCACCCGCTACCCGCCGGGACCAACATCCTCCTCGGCGCATTCACCGGACTCCTCGTCGCGTCGATGCTGGTCGGCCCCGACGATCAGGCCACCTACCGCCGTGAGGTGACCGGCGGAGACGGCTCCGACCAGAGCCCGGAATCGCAGCGATGAGCCTCACCTTGGAGTTCCTGCTCGCTGCGCTCGGCACCTACCTGCTACGGATCTCCGTCGTCGTGCTCGTAGCGGGCCGCACCATCCCGTTGCGCCTGCGTCGGACGCTCGAGCTGATACCCGCCGCGGTGCTTCCGGCGCTCGTGGCGAACTCGCTCGTGTTCGACGGGGGAGCCGTGCGGCCGTTCGGCCCCTGGTACATCGCCCTGGGGGTTGCGTTGGTGGTGTCGGTGCGCACGCGCTCTGTCGGATGGACCTTGGGGTCGGGCATGGTCGCGGTGCTCGTGCTAGCGGCGATCTGGCCATGAGCCATGAGAGGTGGCCCTGGAGCCCGAGGCTCAGCGCCGGCTTCGGGCAAACCTGAGAGCCCCTCTGCACGCCGTGGACATGCCATCGTTGTGTCGTGCACGACGACAAGGTGACCGAGAATCGCATAAGGCGCGAGCTGCACGAGCGGGTTGCGCCCGCGGAGATCAGCTCGAGACAGCCACTGGAGGTGACCGCGGCACACCTCGAGGCCGAACCGATCCCGGTTGCCGCCGTGGCGGAGCTCGATCTCGCTGCGATCGCTCCCGGCACACCGTGGGGCGCACCCTGGGGTACGACGTGGTTCCGCGCCACGGGTGAGGTTCCCCCAAGGGCCCCCAACGGTGGCGAGTTCGAGATCTCGGTCGACATCGGCTTCTCCGGTGCGATGCCCGGCTTCCAGGCGGAGGCGAGCATCTACCGAGACGGGCTGATCCGCTGCGGGGTCCACCCGCGCCGCCGGGGGGTGGCTCTCGCGGATGTGTCCGGGGAGGGACTGATCGAGTTCCTCGTCGAGGCTTCGGCCAACCCGAACTTCTCGGAGTCGTTCCGTGCCAATCCCCTCGGCGACCGCGCCACCGCAGGGGGTGATCCGCTGTACGTGTACCGGGGAATCGACCTGGTGGAGTTCCAACCCGCGGTGAGGCGCTTGCGTGTCGAGCTGCGCACCCTCGACGACCTGATGCGGTCCCTGACCTTCGGCAGCCCGCGCAGGCGCCGCCTCCTGCGGACGATCTCCAGGGCCCTCGACGCACTCGATCTCCACGACGTGGTGGGCTCCGCGGAGGCGGCCCGGGAGGTTCTGGCAGAGGGCTTCGACGTCCCCGCGTCGGCGGATGCCCACCGGTTGCACGCGATCGGGCACGCGCACATCGACACGGCGTGGCTCTGGCCGATGCGCGAGACGCGGCGCAAGTGCGCAAGGACGTTCTCGAACCAGGTGCGTCTCATGGAGGAGTACCCGGAGCACCGTTTCGCATGTTCGCAGGCGGCTCAATACGAGTTCGTGGAACAGGACCATCCCGAGTTGTTCGAGGACATCACCGAGATGGTGGCTGCCGGGCGATGGTCGCCGGTGGGAGGCATGTGGGTCGAAGCAGACATGAACCTGCCGAGCGGTGAGTCGCTCGTACGCCAGCTCGTGTACGGCCAGCGCTACTTCGAGGAGCACTTCGGGATCCGCTGTCGGGAGGTGTGGATTCCCGATGTGTTCGGCTACCCGGGGACGCTGCCCCAGATCTTCCGCGCTGCGGGCTGCGACAGGTTCCTCACCCAGAAGCTCAGCTGGAACAGGCAGAACCGCTTCCCGCACCACAGCTTCACCTGGGAGGGCACCGACGGCTCCACCGTGGCAGCGCACTTCCCACCGGTGGACACCTACAACTGCGACATGTCCGCGCGGGAGATCATCCACGCGGCAGCGAACTTCTCCGATTCGGCGTGGTCCGACGATTCCCTGGTCCCCTTCGGCTACGGCGACGGTGGCGGTGGGCCCAGCAGTGAGATGTTGGAACGGGCCAGGCTGCTCGCGGACACAGCGGGTGCACCGCGTATTCACATGGATGCGCCCGAGGTGTTCTTCGACCAGCTCGAGGCGGATCTCTCACAACCTGGAACCCCGCACTGGCGCGGTGAGCTCTACTTCGAGATGCACCGTGGCACCTTCACCACACAGGCGCGCACCAAGGTCGGCAACCGTCGTTGCGAGGCGCTGTTGCGCGAGGTCGAGCTGTGGGCCGCCACCACCGGCACCGAAGGGCTCTCCGGGGAGACCGAGGCCCTCTGGAAGCGCGTCCTTGTACAGCAGTTCCACGACATCATCCCCGGCTCGTCGATCGCCTGGGTCCACGACGACGCGGAGGCCGAGCATTCGGCGGTACAGGCGAGCGCGCAGCGCCTGATCGAGTCGATGCTGGCGGACCAACCCGGCCCTGCGCTCATGCTGGCCAACCCGGCGACCCACCCACGCACCGAGGTGCTGACCCTCCCAGCCTCGTTCTGTGGTGTGGTGGGTGAAGGGGGAGGGGAGATGTGGCCCGAGGGTTCGGTGCAGGAGCTCTCCGACGGTTCGGTGGCAGCGATGGTCACCACACCGGGGATGGCGGTCGGTGCACCGGTCCCCGGAGACCCCGGCGATGCCGTGGTCGTCGAAGGAGGCTCGATCTCGAACTCCTCGATAGCGGTCACCCTCGACCCTTCTGGGGAGATCACCTCGATCCGCGATCTCCGCTTCAGCCGCGAGCTGCTGCCGCACGGCCGGTGTGCTGCAACACTGCTGCTGGCGCCCGACCAACCCGTGGAGTACGACGCCTGGGACCTCGAGGAGTGGACCGTCCCACGATCGGTGGTGGTTCCGGCGAACGGCGGCGTCGAGGTGCTCGAACGCGGACCTCTGCTGGGACGGCTCAGGACACGCCACACCTTCGGGCGCTCCAGCGTGGAGCGGACGATCACGCTGCGCGCCGGAAGTCCACGGATCGACATCGGGCTCCAGATCGAATGGCACGAGGATGAGAAGCTGCTCTCGGTCGACTTCCCGCTCGACGTTCGCACCGACGCAGCGCGCTGCGATGCGCAGTTCGGTTTCCTCGAACGCCCGACGCACCGCAACACGAGTTGGGATGCCGCCAAGTTCGAGGTGTGCGCCCACCGGTGGGTCGATCTGTCCGAGCCCGGGTTCGGCGTCGCGGTGCTCAACGATGGCCGCTACGGCCACGGGGTGCAGGACGGAGGCATCCGGGTCTCGGTGCTGCGCGCACCGCGCTACCCCGACCCGGACGCGGACCGCGGCAGCCACGCGCTCACCCTCGCTCTGTTGCCCCACGGTCCCCAGCTCGCGGATGTGGTCTGCGAAGCCGAGGCCCTCAACTACCCGATCAGGGCGGTGCTCCGACCGCAGGATGTGAGGGCAACCAACGTCCCGCAATCCCCTGCGATCCTCGAGGTGTCGGACCCCCGGGTGTCGGTATCGGCGCTGAAGCCGGCTGACGACGGCAGTGGCGACCTGATCGTGCGGATGTGGGAGTCCACCGGTGACCGGGTTGCCCTGGAGTTGCGCACCGACCGCGCCCTGGTGGCGGCGACGCGTTGCGATGCGCTCGAAGATCCCGCAGCGAGCGGCGACCGCCAGGACTCTCCGCTGAGCGTCATCGATGGGGTGCTCGCCCTCGAGATGCGGCCCTTCGAGTTGGTGACGCTGCGCCTCCAGGCGGGCTGAAGCAGGCCATTCCCCGCGCCGCGGCCCGGTGACAGCGCCTGCGGGGCGTCAGTTGTGCCGTGGGCCGTGCGAGTGGCTCAGGCCCTCGTGTTCTGCCGGTCCGAGCCTTCACGGCCTGCACCGAACCACGACATCACGTCCGCCATGAACCCGAACGCGACCAATAGCAGCCCGAATCCGCTCACCTGCGTGAACGGCGAATACGCGATCGCCCACGCGAGCGTCGTCCAGGGAAGTACCAGGAAGCCCGCCAACCCGAGCCAGAAGGACGTGAAGGCAACTTCGAGCCGGTCGGTGAAGATCCACATCAGGAAGAGCCCGAGCCTCGGGGAGATCCCTGATGCGAGGAGCACTAGGCAGCCGCAACCCATCGGTAGGACAACTTAGCGTCACGGTGTACCGTGCCCGGTGATGCCCACGAGCCCGGTGAAGCCCACCAGCGTCGCCTGGCCCGGGCACCGACCTCCCCCGCTGTTGATCTGGGCTGTCACCCTCACCGGCATCACAGCGAACACCCTGATCGCTCCGGTGCTACCCGACATCCTCGACGACTTCTCCAGGCCCGATTCGGCCGCGGGGCTACTGGTCGCGTCGGCGTCGATTCCGGGGGTCCTCGCCGCTCCGGCGATCGGACTGCTGGCCGACCGGGTCGGCCGGCGCCGGGTGTTGGTGCCTTGCCTGGTCCTCTTCGGGGTGATGGGCGTGGTCGGCTCCCTGGCCCCCAGCTACTGGACGCTGGTCGCCTCGAGGGTGGTGATGGGCCTGGGTACAGCGGGTTTGATCAACCTCGCCGTGGTGCTGATCGGGGACCACTACGACGGGGCCGAACGCATCCGACAGGTCGGGCGCAACGCGGCCGTGCTCACCGCAGGCCTGGCCCTGATGCCGATGCTCTCAGGCGCGTTGGAGAGCCTCGGAGGGTGGCGGATCTCACTGCTGCCGAGTTCACTTGCACTGCTCACCGCGATGGCCGCACGGATGTCACTCGACGACGTGAAGCCACCAGGAACGGCCCAGACCGTCCGATCGCAGCTCGGCGAGGCGATGACGATCCTGCGCACACCCGCGATCCGTGCGACCGTGTTGTCGGGCTTCCTGATCTTCGTGATGGTCTTCGGGCTGTTCCTGACCACCCTTCCGGTGCACCTCGAGGAGCAGTTCTCCCTCTCGGCGGCACCGCGGGGACTGCTGCTGGGCATTCCTTCGATCACATCGACACTCATCGCCCTCAACCTCACCACGCTGCGCACGGCGATGGGCCTCCGGAGGTTGCTGGTCGCGGCGGCGGGCCTGTTCTGCGTGTCGCTGCTGGTGGTGGGTCTCGCTCCGACGTTGATCGCAGTCGTGTTGGGGCTCCTGCTCTATGGAGCGGGCGACGGCGCACTGGTCCCTTCGCTTCAGGAGGTGACGGTCTCCAGCGCACCAGCAGAGATGCGCGGCGTGGTGCTGGCGGTGTGGGTGTCTGCGGTGCGCTTGGGGCAGGCCATCGGTCCACTTCTGTTCGCGGCGGTGTTCGCGTCGATAGGCACCGGCGCGACCCTCGCCGCTGGATCGCTGATCGCCGCGGCTGTGCTCGTGATCTTCGCCCGCTCAGGGATCGCCGCACCGGTGGACGTCGTGGAGACCCCTTACGCGCAAGACTGACGCCGTGAAGCGCATCGGTGTCATGACCAGTGGCGGCGACTGCCCGGGGTTGAACGCAGCCATCCGGGCGATCACAATGCGCGCTGTCAACGGTCACGGGTTCGAGGTGCTCGGTATTGAAGATGCGGTGGCAGGTCTCGCATCGCGCAGGGTTCGGCCCCTCTCGCCGACACTCATAGACCAGGACGGATTCGACCCGATGTTGAGCACCGGTGGGACGATCCTGGGTTCGATCAACAAGCCGATCGACGTCGGAACCCAGATCGAGGAGGGATACACCGAGCTCGGCCTCGATGCGCTCATAGCGATCGGTGGTGACGGGAGCCTCGCGATCCTCCAGGACCATGCACGTTCGGGTTGGAACCTCGTGGGCGTGCCCAAGACGATCGACAACGACGTCGCGCTCACCGACCGCTCGATCGGTTTCGACACAGCGGTTCGCACCGTGACACGTGCGTGTGCCCAACTACGTACCACGGGGGTGAGCCACGACAGGGTGATGATCATCGAGACGATGGGCAGGGGCGCGGGCCACCTCGCACTGGCCGCGGGCATAGCGGGGGGTGCCGACGCGATCCTGATCCCTGAGATCGGGTGGGTGATGGAGGACCTGGTGAGCACGGTGGAGGCGACGCGCAGCCGCCGCAACCATGCGTTCGCCCTCGTCGTCGTCGCCGAGGGAGCGAACGCCCCCGACGGAACGACGATCGGCTCCACCGACTCGAGGGGTGTTCACCACCTCGGTGGGGTCGGAGCGGCGACGGCCAGAGCGCTGGAGGCAGCGACGGAGGGCCGCATCGAAGCTCGGGCCACCGTGCTCGGCCACCTCCAGCGGGGCGGCGAGCCCAGCCCGATGGACGCGATCCTGGCGACGCAGTTCGGCACCCACTCTGTCGACCTGGTCGCCGAGGGGCGATTCGACACGATGATCGCCCTGCGGGGGACCAACATCGAGGCTGTGCCTCTCGATGACGTTGTCGCGCGCGGCTCCGCCCTGGTGGACCCGGGGGGTGAGCTGGTGCACACCGCCCGGTCGGTGGGCATCTACCTCGGAGACGTCTGAGCCACCGCTTACTGTTGACGATGTACTGGGGTATCAACCCAGGCATCCCCGTGGGACGCCCGGTGGGTCCTGACGCTACGGTCAGAAGGTGAGCGACAACCGGCGGGAGCCGTCCGACGGGCTCCGCTCCGCAACGGCGGTGCTGACCGGCAACCCCGGTCTCGATGCGCGGTACCGCGGCCGCGAGCGCTTCATCGCTCTCTGTGCGTCGCTGGCCCTGCTCGTGGCGGTGTCGGCTCTGCCTTTCGGAAACACGCCATTGTGGGCTGCGCCGGGGATAATGACCGCGGAGATGGTCGGAATCCTCGTCGCGGGGGCCGCCGTGGCGTTCGTGCTGTATTCACACGCGGGCTACTGGCACAACCGGGCATTGCTCGCGATCGCCGGTTCGTACCAGGCGTTGGTGATACTCGCAGTGCTGGGAGCGGTGGAGTCGGCCGACTTCCTAGGTGCATCCCCGGCATCAGGCACTGCCGACTCCTCCATCGAGTGGATCGACCTCCAGAGCCACGCCCTGCTGCCCCTCGGCATCGGTACCGCCACCTGGCTGAGCCGTCGCTACCCGATCGGTGCGCGCCGCAGCACCCGCTGGAGAGGGATCTGGTGGACCACAGCGGTGTCCTGCCTGGTGGGGGCGATGCTCGCCATGGTCGCGTTGTGGGTGCCGTTCCCTGCGAACCCGGTGTGGCTCTGGGTGTGTGTCCTCGCCATCGACGTGCTGGCCTTCGGGGGTCTGGCAGCCACGCGGCTCATCCGCGACAGCGCTATCGCAGCGTGGGCAGCCGGCGCGGTCGTGTTGTCGACCTGCAACGCTCTGATCGAGGTGACCCAGCCGGTGGACTACAGCCCCGCGTGGCTGGTGGGTTTGATTCTCTGGGTTACATCGGTGCTGTTGCTGCCGTTGTTCATGTTGCGGGAGGTGGGCCGTGCCGGGCATGCGGGCCGACTGGGTGCACAGGATGGCCTGACAGGGCTCCTGAGCCGCAACGGGCTGCTCGACCTCCTCAAGGTCGAGCTCGCCCGGGCAGAGGAGGTCGGCCTGGGAGGCGCGGTCATCTGGCTGGACCTCGACAACTTCCGGGCCGTCAACGACCAGTTCGGCCATGAAGGCGGCGACGACGCACTCCGACAGGTGGGCGAACGACTCCGGGGCGCTGCACGGCCAGCCGATCACGTCGCGCGCGTCGGTAGCGACGAGTTCGTACTCGTGATCCTCGACCTACGCTCCGACGAGGAGGTCCGCGCCGTGGCGGACCGGGCGCTGGGCGCGATGCGCGAGCCGGTGCTCGTGGGCGGTTCGACTGTGCTGCTGACAGCATCGCTGGGTGTGGCGCGCTTTGAACCGTCGGTGGGTGCCGACGATCTGCTGCGGCGCGCCGACATGGCACGCCAGGCGGCCAAGGAAGAGCTCGGCGACCGGATGGAGGAGTACTCACCGGAGATCGAATGGCGGGCGGAACGACGAGCGCGTTCGCGCCAGGATCTCGCCCGGGCCCTGCGCGACCGTGCCTTCTCTCTGCGCTTCCAGCCGTTGATCGACCTGCGATCCGACGAGGTCGTGGGAGCGGAGGCACTGCTGCGTTGGGAATCCCCCGAAGGACCGATCAGCGCAGGCGAGTTCATCTCGATGGCTGAGGTCTCCGGGCAGATCCGACAGGTCGGCGGGATCGTGATCGACCTTCTGGGCGAGGAACTCGATGGGGCGTTTCGCACCTTCCCGAGGATCTCGATGAACCTGTCGGTTCAGGAGTTGGCAGACCCCCCCACGATCGATGCGCTGCTCGGAGGCCCGCTCGGCGTACTCCTGTCGCGCATAACGGTCGAGGTGACCGAGAGCCTCCTGCTCACCGACAACCATGCAGCGATGGGGAACCTGAGGAGGCTTCGCGATGCGGGCATGGCGGTGGCCCTCGACGACTTCGGATCGGGATTCGCCAACCTCGCGGTGCTCTCGGACCTCGCTCCGGAGGTGATCAAGGTCGATGCCAGCTTCACCAGGCGCGCCGGTGCGGGGGACAAGGCCGGTTTGACCTTCCTGGCGGCCGCCCGGGCGATCGGCGAGGCGACTGGCGCGAAGGTGCTCGCCGAGGGGATCGAGACCACCGATGAGCTCCAGGCGGTCGTCCATTCAGGCATCGACCTGGGTCAGGGATACCTGCTCGGTAGACCTGCCGGCACAGTACGTTCCTGAGCGACCGACCTCCGCCCAGAGGGCGGTGCGGGACCGATGTCACAGACATCGGACCGATGTCACAGGATTCGCATTGATCCAGTAGGCACCGCACCACAACACTTGGGTGACAGCCGCTCGGCCCGGCTCCGCGCCGGCCAGAAACGACGGAGATCCGATGTTCACCGCAATTGGGCAGTTCTGTGTCCGCAGACGCTGGGTCGTCGTCGGTAGTTGGGTCCTCGCCCTGTTGGTGCTCGGCGGTGTGATCGGTGCGGTGGGCACCGACGTGCGTAGCGAGTTCGACCTTCCCGACGTGGAGAGCCGTGCGGGCTTCGACATCCTGGAGGACAACTTCGGCGGCATGGGGGCGGGATCGACAGGCACGATCGTGTTCCAGAGCGGGTCCGGCTTCGAGGACCCCGCCGCCACCGAAGCGATCGGTGAGTTCCTCGACGAGGTCGATGCACTCCCCGACACGACCGTGTCGAGCCCCTTTGCGGCTCCGACCCAGGATCCCGAGGCTGCGCTGCGTGCGATGTCGGAGTTCTTCGGCGACTCCCTCGACCCGACGTTGCTGGCTGGGCCGCAGAACATCTCCGAGGACGGCACCGTCGCGTACGCCGAGGTCGAACTACCCGGCGAGGCCGACCAGGAGCGCTCGGCTGAGTTCGCAGAGGCGGTACAGAGCCTCGAACCCGACCTGGACGGGGTGCGCATCGAATACGGGGGCATGATCTTCTCCGAGTTCGAAGCACCGTCCTCGGAACTGCTCGGCCTCGCGTTCGCGATAGTCATCCTCATCCTCGCCGGTGGTTCGGTGCTGGCGATGGGCATGCCGATCGGCGTTGCGCTCGCGGGAATCGGTGTCGGGTCGAGCCTGCTGATGCTCCTGTCCAACGTGATGTCCACGCCGGACTTCGCGCCGACCCTGGGGGTGATGATCGGCCTCGGAGTCGGGATCGACTACGCGCTGTTCATCGTCACGCGATATCGCGAACAGCTGCACAACGGCCACACCGTGGAAGAGTCGGTGGTCATCGCCATCGACACGTCCGGGCGGGCTGTCACCTTCGCCGGCATGACCGTGGTGATCTCCCTTCTGGGCATGATCATCATGGGTGTTGGGTTCGTGAACGGCCTCGCGCTGGGTTCGGCGATCGTGGTCTCGATGACCCTGCTCGCATCGCTCACCCTGCTCCCTGCACTGCTGGGATTCGTCGGCCCGCGCATCGAGGTCAGCCGCTGGCGTGGTGTCGTCTCCGCCGCGCTGGTCGGAGTCGGACTGGTAGCGCTCGGCCTCGCACTCAACCCGCTCGTGATCGGGATCCCCCTCGCACTGGCCCTCCTGGTGCTGCTGGGTGGTGCGTTCATCCCCGGGTTCAAGGAGCGGATCCCGGCTCGCAAGGTGAAGCCGCTGCGCGAGACCGGTGCGTATCGTTGGAGCCGCATGGTCCAGGCTCGTCCGTGGACCATCGCGATCGCCAGCGCTGTAGTACTGCTGGTGGCGGCGATCCCGCTCGCCTCGATGAACCTCGGTTTCTCCGACAACGGCAACGACCCCGAGGCCAGCACGACCCGGCAGGCCTACGACCTGCTGGCGGAGGGCTTCGGTCCGGGTTCCAACGGCCCCCTGACCCTGGTCACCGAGCTGGAGGGCGTAGACCCCGCTGCTCTGGTCGCCCTCACCGAGCAGATTGCCGACACGCCCGGGGTCGCGTCGGTCACGGGTCCGATTCCCAATACGGTCGTCAATCCCGAAGCCGACGAGGCAACCGCAGCGCTGTGGCAGGTCCAGCCGACCACGTCACCCCAGGACAGCGCGACGACCGATCTCGTCAAGACCCTCCGCTCCGAGGTCCTCCCAAGCGCCGAGCCGGCGGGGACCGACGTGCATGTGACCGGCTTCGTCGCGGTCACCGTCGACTTCTCGGACTACCTGAGCGAGAGGCTGGCCTGGTTCTTCGTGGCCGTCCTGTCGCTGTCGTTCCTGTTGTTGATGGTGGTGTTCCGGTCGATCCTCGTGCCGCTCAAGGCGGTGATCATGAACCTGCTGTCGATCGGGGCCGCCTACGGCCTACTCGTCGCGTTCTTCCAGTGGGGTTGGGGTGGCTCGGTGTTGGGTATAGAGCCCGCTCCCATCGAGCCGTTCCTGCCGATGATGCTCTTCGCGATCGTGTTCGGTCTGTCGATGGACTACGAGGTGTTCCTGCTGTCGCGCATCCACGAGGAGTGGCAGCGCACCGGTGATGCCCGCGAGTCGGTGGCCGACGGCCTTGCGGCGACGGCCAAGGTGATCACGGCTGCGGCGGCGATCATGGTGTTCATCTTCGGCAGCTTCGTGCTCGAGGACGCCCGGCCCGTGAAGGTGATGGGATTCGGCTTGGCTGTTGCTGTGCTGCTCGACGCCACGGTCGTCCGCATGCTCCTTGTGCCCGCCACGATGGAGCTGCTCGGTGAACGCAACTGGTGGTTGCCCCGGTGGCTCGACCGCATCATCCCGCACGTCAGCGTCGAGGGCGCAACCCACGACGAGGGTGACACCCACGACGAGGACGGTTCGCCCGCCGGCGACGGTGGGTCTCCCGATGACGCAGGCTTCGGTGCAGAGCGCGAACCGGAACCTGTCTGAAACTCCCCTCAGGCGCCCGCAAGATCAGGTGAGGTTGGCGGAGGCTGCATGAAGTGGCCTCACTTCGTGTACCATAGCTCCCACTTGGCTCAGGGCGAACCGATGCACGGGGGGTGCGATGCAACCGGCTCACATGTTGGTCTCCACTGGAGCGCGCAGTGCCTTGAGGTGGACGGTGGTCGCGGTCGCGGTCGCGGCGCTGGTAGGGGCATGCGCACCTCCCCCGGGGCAGGGGGGCAACGGGGGCACGTCCTCACCGCCGGTGTGCGGTGGTGGGCCACAGGATCCCGCTCACGGTCGCATCGTGGAGACCAACTACGGCTCGGGGCCCTTTTCGGGCGTGAACATCTATCCCGCTTGCGGATCCAAGGCACGGGGCACGGTCATGTACGTCCACGGTGGCGGCTACACCGGCGGCAGTCGCTACGAGGGAGGCTGGGGTCCCGTCCAGGCCCTACGCCAACTTGGCTGGGCGGTCGTGTCGATCGACTATCCGCTCTCACCTTTCGCGCAGTGGCCTGAGCATCGCAACGGGGTGCAACAAGCCATCACGTGGTGGCGCAACACCGGGGCGGCCAGGTACTCGCTTCCCGCATACCCGCTCGTGGGTGCCGGCTGGTCCGCAGGTGGCCAGCTCGTCGAGTTCGTGAACCTGAAGGGGAACGGTCCCACCTTCGACGCTGCGATCTCGGTCAGCGGTTCCACCTACTGGCCTGATCGCAACACGACCGAAGCTGCGGTGACCCTCTTCGGGCCGGTGTTCACCCAGGCGCACTGGTTGCTCGTGGACAGCTCCTCGTTGACCCACCTCGATCCGAACGACCCACCCTTGTTGCACGTCCACGGACGCAACGACGGGATCGTGGCGGCGTCACAGGCCGAACTGCTGCGCGACGCGATCGCAGATGGCAGGGGTGACCCCGCTCGTCACAACGTCATCATCGACCCGACGTGCGGTCACTCGGTGGGGTGTCTCACCAAGGAGCGCTTCAGCTCCTTCGTGGATCCCTTGTTCGGCACGGGTGGCTGACCTCGCCTATCCGCTCGCCTCCTAAGCTGGGCGGATGGACATCGAGCAGTTCTACGACGGCGATCCCAAGCGCCGCGCATCCAAGGAGTACACGTTCGGGTCGGACTGGACAGATGGTGAGGGTGCCCGCTGGGAGCTGAACTGGGTGGCCGACACCGGTGAGCTCTACGCGATGATCGAGCCGCGGGAGCCTCTGGAGGAGGACCCTTTCGGTGATTCCCGCGTGCCGGCGATGCCCGCGGAGATCGTGACGGTCGACATCCTCGGGACCATCGATGGACTAGACGCCGTGGAGTCACTGCTCGCGGGGTGGTCCGAGGCACAGGCAACGCCAGAGAGCCTCGCCTGGGTGCGCGATCGGCTGTCCTCGGGCACAGCCGGAGATGGGGGTGGAGGCGACCCCGCCCCCGGGTCGCTTCCGGGTGCGGGTTGAGTCGAGCCGCCGTGCGCACACTGGTCCTCTGGGTGACAGCCGCGCTGGCCGTGATCCCGGTCGCGTGTTCGACCGACTCCGGCGGTTCGGGTGATTCGGGCGCTTCGGAGAGTTCCGGGGGCGACACGGGCGCCGAGGCGGTCGTGCTGGACCCCCAGCGCAGCGCCACGGAGGTCGCACGCTCTCTGTTCGACGCCACCGGCGTGGAACCTGATTCGGTCCTCTGCCCGGAGGGGATCGACACCGATCCTGCCGCGGCGAGCCGCTGCGAGCTCACCGACGGGACCGGGATCTACGGGGTCACGGTCAGCGTGTTGTCCCTCGAGGACGACGCTGTGAGCCTGGAGGTGGTCGTGGACGAACAACCTTCCGGCTGAGTCGCCGTGCCCAATACCGCGCGCCGAAGACCGGCGCCGATCTGACGAACGGCACCTACTCGAACAGAGCACGATACCTACTCGAACAGAGCGAGGGTTCTCGCCAGCCACGAGGCCGCGGGGTTCGTACCTCGTTGCACGATCGCCGCGAGGTCTGCGACCAGTGGGTGTCCGCCACCGACCACAGCCACCTGGTCGATGCAGCGCATGCTCCCGTGGTCGCCTCTCTGGCCCCAGTCGAGGCCCAGCACGACACCGTCGCTCCCCCACCCCACAGCTGATCCGTCTCCGAAGACCTCCAGCGTTTCGATCTCGGGCATCGACGACACCGCCTCATGGGCCCAGGCCGGGCTACCCGGCCCCAGCACCACAGCCGTACCGTCGGCGCGCCAGTGCGGGCTCCGATCGCCGCCGTGGCCGAGCCTCTCCGCCGCAGTTGCGATCACGTTGTCTATGTCACCCGTAGATGCGCGATGGACGGTCTCCTGGGCGTGGTCGCTCAGCACGACCACGATGGTGTCGTCCCAACAGCGGCCGTACGAGTCGAGGATCTCCCCGAGCGCCGAATCACTCGCCGTCGCCTGCAACGAGGCCTGAGGGGAGTCCGGCCCGTGCACGTGGGATACCGCATCGTGCTCGTCCAGCTGCACCATCGCGAAGGCGAAGTCCGCCAACGAGGAGTCGCGCGCGGCCTGCACCGTCGCTCGGTCGGACGCGTACCCGGTGGGACCCGACTCGATACCGCTCACCGGTGAACCCCCCGGGGGCCAGTGCACGGTTGCGGTGTGTGCTCCACACACACCGACCAGGTTGTGATCTCCGAAGACGCCGACGGATTCGACGCCGAGCGCGGTGGTCGCGTCGAAGATGGTCGGCCGGCTGGGGCCGACGTCGCCTGCACACGTCCACTCGCCATCGGAGAACAGGTCGTTTGCGTAGATCCCATGGTCCGGTGGCTCGACGCCGGTAACGAACGTCGCGTGGTTCGGGTAGGTGAGCGCCGGCAGTACGCCACGTCCCTGCCCGAGGGCTCCCGAAGCTCCCAGGCGGCACAACTCCGGCATCAGCTCCGGCACGACCTTGTCGGAACCAAGTGCATCGATCACAACCCACAACACCCTCACCGATGCATCCACCGACGCGACGCTACAGGGCCCGTCGCACATGCGAGCGGGGTCACCGACACCGGCCGGCGAGAGCGACCGTGGGCCAGAGCGATTCCGGCTCGGATACCTCGGCGAATCGACTCGGAGCGCAGATGTGGCGACACTGGTGCGATGACCAGCGCAGAGGCCGGCTCCGCCACACAGACGATCGTCACCCTCGACCTGGAGGGGGTGCTCATCCCCGAGATCTGGGTGGCTACCGCGGAGTCGACGGGAATCGACTCCCTGCGCCGGACCACCCGGGACGAACCCGACTACGACGTGCTCATGTCCCAACGTCTCGCAACGCTCGCGGAACACGGCCTCGGCATGGACGAACTGACCGGGGTGATCTCGGGTCTCGAACCGCTTCCGGGGGCGAGGGATTTCCTCGACGGGCTCCGCGAGCGCACCCAGGTGATCCTGCTGTCGGACACCTTCGAGGAGTTCGCGAGACCCTTCATGGCGCAACTCGGTTGGCCGACGGTGTTCTGCCACAGCCTGGCGTGCGAACCCGACGGACGGATCGCCCGGTACAGGCTCCGCCAACCCGACCAGAAGCGTCGGGCGGTGCAGGCCTTCCACGCACTCAACTACCGCGTCCTGGCCGCGGGAGATTCCTACAACGACACCACGATGCTCACCGAGGCCGATGCCGGGTTCCTCTTCAGGGCACCGCACAACGTGATCGAGGAGTTCCCCCAGTTCGAGGCGTTCACCGACTACGACGATCTACGGAGAGCCTTCGACGCCAACCTGTAGGGTCCGACCATGGGCAACAGTCGCGACGGTGACCCCCGGATCACCCGACTCCTCGACGCGCTCACCTCTCCAGCATGCGCGGACATGGTCGAGATGGTGCTGCACTCCCCCGCCGAGCACAACTACCACGCGACGGCGCCCGACGGCTCGGTGAGCTTCGAACGGGTGTCGTCGGGGCGTGGCTGGGACTACCGGGTGACCGCTGTACAGGGTCGTGACCCACTGGCCGAGCGCGACACCGGAGCGTTCGTCGGCCTCGCCAATGAGATTGCGGATGTGTTCCCGGATCGCACCGCGAACTCCTATCCCCACGCGTACGACTCGATCGCACAGTTCTTCGACTCCCCCCACGCCCCGGACCTGCTCGCCACGCACACCTCGCGGCACTTCGTGGAGGGCTACCTGGGCCAGCACGGCTCGCTCGGAGCGGTCCAGGCGCGCGCGCCGTTCATCGCCTCGGGTGCAGGGATCAGGGCGCTGGGCACGGTCGACCGCTCGACCAGGGTGGTCAACATCGCCCCCACGCTCGCAGCCCTGATGGGGGTGGAAGCCCACCCCGACGGGGTCGGTTCCAACGGCCTGCCCGACGAAGGCGCCCTGTTGCTGCGCCAGGACGGCGTGGTCGAGGTCGACATCCTCGATGGGCGGGTCGCACGCCACGTGGTGGTCGTGTTGTTGGACGGTTGCAACGCCAACCTGCTCGCGGCAGTCATCGAGGCCGGCGAAGCACCCCACATGGCCACGATGGTGGCCGACGGGATGATGTTCGGTCGCGGTTCGATGGCATCGTTGCCCACGGCCACGCTCGCGAACCACACGACAGCGCTCACCGGGGCCCATCCGGGCCATTCCGGGGTTTTGCACAACGCCTGGGTGGAGCGCTCCACGAACGGGAAAGGGCACAGCGAGGTAGACCTGCTCGACCTTCAACAGATGTGGTGGGCATCAGCCCGGGTGGGCACCGATGTCGAGACGCTCTTCGAAGCTGTGAGCCGGACACGCCCGGGCGCGTTCACCAGCGCCGGTTTCGAGTTCTGCGACCGCGGGGCATCATTTTCGACCTTCGCCCTGGTCCGTGACGGCGATGCCTCCTCGCTTCCCGAACCCGACGACGTACGCCACATCGACGCGGATGCCGCGGCCGACGAACAGTACGGCTTCATGTCGAGGGTCGATCACCTGAGCCTGATCCACACGCTCGACTGCTGGAACGGAGCGCACGGCAACGAGCTGCCGACCCTGAGCTGGTGCAGCCTGGCGCTCACCGACACCGCGGGACACGCCAGCGGTCCACATGGGAACCCTGCCCGTGCGGCGGTCCGTGATTCCGATGCCCGGATAGGCGAACTGATGGCGGCCGTAGAGAGGGCCGGGGTGCGTGAGGACACAGCCTTCGTCGTGATCGCCGATCACGGCATGGAACAGGCCGATCCCACGGTCGATGCGACCTGGGATGCAGCCCTTGCCGCCACGGGGATACCTCACAGCGACGTCGGCGGCGGCCTGATCTACCTGGAGTGAAGACAGCTGCCGCGTCGCTGTGGTGCAGCTGTTCGCACACGAAGGGATCGCGGACGGAGATCCGAACAGCAACGTGGGGCACCGACGTCGAGCAACTACCTCGAACGACAGGGATCCGAGTAACAGTGGTTCGGGTCACAGGACCGCCCGGTGAGGAGCAACGATGGGATACACAGATGCACCCGACGGTTGGTGGGAGAGCTTCCTGATGGAGCTCCCGGCGCGCACCGCCAAGCTGGCCACCGTGCGCGCGGACGGCTCGCCGCATGTAGCGCCGGTGTGGATCGACCTCGACAGCAGCGGAGCCGGTTTGGAGGTCGTCTTCATGACGAGCGCTGACACGATCAAGGGCAAGGCGATCCTGCGCGATCGCCGGGTGTCGTTGTGCGTCGATGACGAGCGACCTCCGTTCAGCTTCGTGACGATCTCCGGGACAACCACCACCAGCACCGACCCCGATGAGCTGTTGGGGTGGGCGACCCGCATCGCTGGTCGCTACATGGGCAGCGACGCAGCGGCGAGGTACGGCCGTCGCAACGCGGTGCCACCGGAGATGGTGGTGAGGCTCAAGCCCGAGTCGATCGTCGCGAAGGTCGACGTCGCTGACTGAGCGTCCCGGCCGGGGCCAGCCCTCAGAGCGGGCCCTCCCCTGTGAGGAGGTCGAGCGCAGCGCGTTGGCGTTGGGCTGCGAAGGCCAGCATCTCGTTGTAGATCGTGAGGATCTTCACCCCGTAGCCCGGCCCGGTCGCCCACACCCCCGAGAGCTCCATCCACGTGTCACAACAACCCCGCACACTGCTCTGTTCGGGCGTCCGCCGCACGGGCGGGAAGGCCAATGCAGCGGTGGTGAGGTTGTCGTCGGCATAGGTGTGCAGCAGTTGCATCTGGGCCCGCACACCCATCTGGGGGGTGTCGTAGCGGAACCCGCTCGAACAGCTGTCGCATGCCCCGATGCCGGCGTAGTTGTTGTCGCTGGTGCTCACCATCGAGCCCTTGTATCCGAAGTTCCCGGTCTCGAGGATCGACTGTGCCCAGGCGATGTCACCCCGCACCCCTTCCGCAGTTCCCTCGACCACGAACAGCCGGGCCAACTCCAGCAGGTCCACAGAAGGTGCCGCACCACTGCGCCGCGCGGAGAACTCCGCCAGGTCCTCGGCGCTGAGCAGGGTCTCCCCCGTGATCGTGGGGCCCAGTCCTGCGACCGACAGGTCTTCGCCGATGACGGCTGCCTCCGCGACCCTCAACTCCCCTTCGGTCTTGACCTGTGAGGCCGTCTCGGTCGCCGCGTCGAGTGCCGACTGGGCCACACTGATACGTCCTTCGAGCCGGTTGCGGGTTTCGATCGCAGCCGCTGTGGCCGCCGCGGCCTGATCGAGGCGGCGCTCGGCGCGGGTCTCTCCGACTTCGAGGGCATCCCACGCGGCCCCGGAGTACTCCGAGGTGCGTACGTAGCTCTCGTACGCGTCCATGTTCTCGAGCACGGCGGTGGTCGCCTCGAACTGTGCGTTGTTGCCCGTGAGGGCGAGGGTGTAGGACTCGACCGCGAGGTCTGAGCGTCTCCGCCGGGACCGCTCGAGCTCGGTGGTGGCAGCTCGCTCGTCCGAGCGGGCATCCGCCACGGCCTCGTCTGCCCCCGGGACCTCCGCACGCAGCAGGCCGAGGGCTTCGGAGGCGGTGTCCGCAGCGATCAGGGCTGAGGCGTTGGCTGCATCCGCAGCCGCCGTCGCTGCCGCGACAGCCTCTTCGCGTCGCGCGAGGAGGACCGCATTGAGCGAGGTCAGGTCGATGGGGGGCGGGACGAGGGCTTCGCGTTGGGTCGGAGGGATGGTCGTGCCCCCTGGAGGTACGAAGTCGTCGACGGCCTCCGGCTCGGTCGATGGCGGTGGACCCTCCGGGCCCGGCGGCGCCACAACCGTCGTCGTGGTCGTGGTCGAGGTGGTGGTCGTGGATGTTCCGGGATCAGGCTCCTGGGCACCTGCCACCGGGGCGCACAGCGCGACGGCCACCACCATCGCGAGGACAACCCCCGATCGAGACACCCTGCATCGCACCCCGAAAGGGTATAGGTGCAGCGTGTCGGCTCCTCATCGGGCTGTGATCGTCCGTCCATGGCCCCCGGTTGGTGAAACCCGAGCGCCCTGGGCTCAGGGGACGGGTCGACGCTCCTAGGGATGTCAGTAGAAGAGCCTGGCCCAGACGATCGACAGCGAGGGGACAACGGTGGCGATCACCATGGCTCCGACCAACAACAGGCCGACGGTTCGGATCCATCTGGCGCGGCTCCCGGAGTGCTGGCTGACCGAATCGGCGTCGGTGCCTGTGGCCTCCGGCACGGCGGACTCCAGGAGCACCAGTTCCAACTCCGCTTCGAGGCGCTGGTCTCCGGGCACCAGCAGTGCCGCTCCGCCGAGCCCCGCATAGGTGGTGCGATCGAGGTTGGTGCGCACCACAGCGTCGATCCCCTGGTGACGTAGGTGACCGGCGAGCAGGTCCGCCTGGGTGAGGGATGGAATCCGGGCGACGACCACCGGCGTGGACATGGCACCAAGGGTAGATGACTCAGGCCTTGGGGTGAACGAAGCACTGCATACGCGTTCCGCCCGCTGTGTCACCCCGCCCGATGTGGCGCAGCTCTCGACCGGTAGGCCGTAACGCCTGGCACTGGAGCCGCCGGGATCAGCCGACGGGCACCTTGGAGCCGCTCACCCTCACCGCATTGCGGAGGTCGTCCTCGCTGAAGGGCCCAAGAGCGCCCTCGCCGGCCGCCCAGCGGTAGAGGGCCACGCCGAACACCGACTTGCAGGTTGCGGCCTTCACGAGCCCAACCACCATGAGGACCACACCGACCAGCGCGATGATGCCGCCGACACCCTTTGAAGGACCGTCGAGGGCGACCACGAGCACGATTCCTCCGACGACCAGCAGGGCCCCGGGGAGCGTGTACAGGAGCATGAACCGCGCACCGATCCGAACGCCACCTGCGAGCGCCTCTCCCCAGGTCGAGCGGATGATGCTCGCAGAGCGTTTGATGGCGGACACAGCACCGAGGTGCTCGAGCACGATGAGGGGCATCACAAGGGTCGTGACCACGGCCCACACCGCCGCGACCAGACCCGCCAGGAGGCTGCGTACGATCGACACGACGATCCCGCTGTCACCATCACCCTGGATCGCCGAGACGAGCGCGCCGACCGCCACGGAGATCGCAGACCATGCCGCCAGAGCCCCAAGTCGGCTGTGTGCGGCCTCTTTGGCTGCGGATTCGTCAACAGGGCGACCGTGCAGCACGTCGTCGGTGACCATGACCAGCCCCGCGAGCTGGCGATTGGCTGCGGTGAGCCCGCCCACCGCACCCAGAAGCGCGATGAGTGCGCCCAACACCAGTGGTACGTAACCGAGTGGGTTCGCCTTGGCCGGCGCCTCGGGGTCGATCATCGCCTCGCCGAGGAACACCAGGAACATACCGATTCCACCGCCGATGACACCGATGATCGCTCCCTGGATCCCGGCACGTATCGTCCAGCGGTACATGCCCGGGGTTTCCTTCACGAGCTCGTAGCTCGTGTGTGTCAACTGCTTGCTGTTGCCCCATGCACCCATAGGTATGACCTCCTGGTGGTTCGGCCTTCTGCCGTGTCTGTTCCGGCTTTCGCCGTGTCTGTTCCATCGTGAGCAGTGCGTCGGCGACGATGATGCGGGTGGCATCAGAACTGCTCCACCATCCAGTTCGGTCGCTTCCCCACCTCGGATGAGGGTTTCAGGTGGATTTGCGATCCACCACCGGGCGGTTGATCCGCAGCAGTGAGGGAGGGGTCCCGGTCCCGGGCAGACTCAGGGCTCGATAGCCGATCGCAAAGACTCCCCAACGGTGCGGAGGTGCCGGGTGAACTCCGGCGGGCCGACCACCCGCACCGGTACGTCGGTGTTGGCCAGGATGTAGGTAGGCCAGCGGAACGTGTCGGTGGTCATCGTGAGGCGGCTGGAGTCCGGGCCGAGGGCGTCGATCGTGGCCCAGGCCCCGTACTCCGCCCGTAGTTGTTCTGCGGGCGCGGCGATGTCGATCACCACCTGGTGGCGCTGCCGGCGCTCGTGGAGGTCGAAGCGAACCATGGCTTCGAGGTCCCCGGTGGGCAGGGCGCGTGGTGTGAAGGAGTTCCGCGCCGCCGTCGGATCCTCGACGCGGTCCAGGCGGAAGGTGCGCCAATCCGAGCGGAGGTCGTCCCAGGCGACGAGGTACCAGCGCGCTTCGAGCACCACCAGGTTGTGCGGTTCCACGTAGCGCTCCGAGCGCTGTCCGTCGGCGGCGGTGTAGGTGAACCCGAGCCGCACCTTGTCCCGGCAGGCCGCTGCGACGGTGTCGAGCAGGGTGGGCGACGGGTGCTCCTCAGCAGCGGTGGCGCCGGGGGTTGTCACGTTTCGTACCCGCTCCACCCGCCGCCTCTGGTCCGAGTTGAGCATGGCCATCACCTTGGTGAGCGCTCCCAGCGATGCCTCTGCGAGCTCGGAGGAACCGGCAGCCGCCTTGTGCAGTGCCGTTGCGAGCGCGACCGCCTCGTCATCGTCGATCAGAAGAACCGTCTCACCCTCCGAATGCCCCAGCCGGTACCCGCCTCCGATCCCGGGTTCTGAGTCCACGTCGTAGCCGAGCGAGCGTATTCGGTGAACATCGCGGCGCAGGGTCCTCTCCGAGACCCCCAATCGCTCAGAGAGCTCCGCGCCCGCCCAGAAGCGCCGCCGCTGGAGGAGTGACAACAGCCGCAGCGTACGAGTCGTCGTGTCGGACACCTACACAGGATTCCAGGTTCTGCGGACATGTTCTGACCTGATCATCCGCCAACGTGGCAGACAACACCGGTCGGAGCCATCCGGCCGGGACGACCAAGGAGAAACCGTGTCGATCGAAGTCACCCCCCATCTCAACTTCCGCGGCGAGGCGCACAGCGCCCTCGAGTTCTACCGAGAGGCCTTCGGAGGCGAACTGACCCTCGTCACATACGCAGATGCCGGGACGCCCGCTGATGCCCCGGGTGCGGGCGAGGTCATGTGGGGTCAGGTCACAGGCCCCGAGGGCATGCGGATCATGGCGTACGACGTGCCCGCCGCGATGGCCTACGAACAGGGAGACAACTCGTACTTCGTGTCGGTGCGCGGCACCGAACCGGAGGAGATCACCCGGCACTGGAAGGCCCTGAGCGAGGGCTCCACGGTCGTAGTGGAGCTCGCTCCCGCACCATGGGCACCGCTGTACGGGATGCTCACCGACCCCTACGGCGTCACCTGGGTGCTCGACGTGGTACCTGGCACACAGGACTGAGCACACAGGACTGAGCACACAACAGCACATCGTTCTGTGGTGCGAGACGCGCTCACCGGGCTTGTCTCGCACCACAGAACGTGTGTTTGGAGGGCTCCGCGGCGAGTCCGTTGCAGCCGTGTGTAGGTTTGGGAGCAGATGTCCAAGCCCCCGGAGACAGCTTCCGAGCACCCTGCGACCTGGAAGTTCGACTATCCGATCTTCCACGCCGAGAGCAGGCGGCAGTGGCGTGGCTGGCTCGAGCACAACCACGAGGGCACCCGGGGTGTCTGGCTGTGCTCGTGGCGTGACAAGGACCTGCCCGTATGTCGGTATCCGGACGCGGTGGAGGAGGCGATCGCGTTCGGTTGGATCGACTCGACCAAGACGAACCTCGATGACGACCGCGTGTTGCAGATGTTCACCCCGAGGCGTCCCAGGAGCACGTGGACCCGGCTCAACCGCCGACGGGCCGCCGACATGGAGGCACGGGGCATGATGACCGATGCGGGCCGAGCCTCGATCGAAGTGGCGAAGTCCAACGGCTATTGGGACCTCTACGACCAGGTGGAGGACCTCATCGAGCCCACGGAGCTGCGCCGTGCACTCGATTCGGTACCCGCCGCTCGTCAGAACTGGGACGCCTTCCCTCCCACCGCCCGCAAGCAGATGCTGTGGTGGGTGATCAGCGCGGCGAAGGACGCCACCCGCTCCGAACGGATCGAGACGATCGTCGGGGATGCACGCACGGGCGAGCGGTCCCGCGGATGACCAGCGAGGGGCCTGTTTCGCCGGGGCCATCCCAATCGGCGCGGCTCGTGGTGCCCCTCACCTCGGTCGATCGCGACCAGGTTGGCCTCGTCGGGGCCAAGGCAGCGAACCTCGGGGAGGTCCGGGGGCTCGGTGGAATCGGCGTTCCCGAGGGGTACTGCGTTACCACCGCGGCGTTCGACCTGGCATGCAGGTCGGATCCCGCGATCGAGTTGGCCATCGCATCCCTCACACGTTCGAGCCCCGATGATGCCCACGCGGTCCGGGCGGCCAGTGGTGAGCTCCGCGGGCTATTCCAACACGCCGATATACCCAGGGCCGTCAAGGATGCAGTGGCGGAAGCTGTGTCCAGCCTGGGTGATGACACGCCCCTGGCGGTCCGCTCGAGCGCTACCACCGAGGACCTGCCAGGTCACTCGTTCGCCGGACAGTACGACTCGGTGCTCGACGTAGTGGGCCTCGATGCCGTGCTCGATGCACTACGCCGCTGTTGGGGTTCGTTGTTCAACGACCATGCCGTGCAGTACCGCCTGCGCAATCGGCTCCACCACCACGCAGCCAGCATGGGCGTTCTGCTCCAGAGGCTCGTCCCCGCAGACGCCTCAGGGGTCCTGTTCACTGCGGATCCGGTCACGTCGAACCGCCTCGTATCGGTCGTGGAGTCGACACGTGGCCTGGGTGATGCCCTGGTGTCTGGAACGGTCACACCCGATTACCACAGGGTCCTCGACGGTCGGATCACCGAGCGGACACCGGGAGCTAAGGAGCGAGATGTCACTCCCCTGGGTGGTGATGGTGCCGTCGGCACGGACGGAGGCGGACACTCCAGGCCGACGTCAGGGACAAAGGAGTTCGTACTCACGGACCGCCAGGTGCTGTCCCTCGCAGACCTCGGACAGGTGATCGCAGATCACATGGGGTCACCCCAGGACATCGAGTGGTCGCTGGTAGGGGGTCACTTCGAGATCCTCCAGAGCCGGCCGATCACCACCCTGTTCCCGGTTCCGGAGAATCCGCTCGGAGACAACCGCGTGTACATCTCGGTCGGTCACCAACAGATGATGACCGATGCGATGAGGCCACTGGCGATCTCGATGTGGCAGATGGTCACCCCGGCTCCAGCTCGTGAGGCCGCGAGCCGCTTGTTCGTCGACGCGACAGACCTCCTCGCCTCGGAGGCGGCGCGCGCCGGCGCGTTGGAGACCTTCGGCCGTGCCGATCCACTGCTGCGCGACGCACTCGAGACGGTCCTGGAGATTCCCGGGTTCATCACCGTCAGCGACGGTTCCGAGCCGGCGCGACCGCTTCCGGAACCCTCGCTGCTCGCGGCCGACCAGGGCATCGTGGACGAGCTCGTCGCGGACTGGGAGACCTCGCTGGAGGTTCTGCGGTCCAGCATCGTCGGCTACGAGGGGACCGAGCTCATCGAGTTCATCCGCAGCGACATCGGAGAGTTGCGGAGACTGCTCTTCGAGCCGTCCTCAATGGCGGTGATCATGTCCGCGCAAGGTGCAGCTGAGTGGCTGAACGACAACCTCGGTGACTGGCTGGGTGAAACCAACGCAGCGGACGTCCTGGTGCGCTCGGTCCCGGGCGACGTCAGTGCAGAGATGGGGCTGGCACTGATGGATGTGGCCGACGTGATCCGACGTTTTCCGGGCGTTGTCAGCCACCTCACATCGGACCGGTCACCCGGTTTTCTCGACCGCTTGGGTCGCATCGAGGGCGGCACCGAGTCGATCGAGGCGATCGGGTCGTTCCTCGACCGCTACGGCCGCCATTGCGTGGGTGAGATCGACATCACCCGTCCACGCTGGATCGAGGAGCCGGAATTGCTCGCACCGTTGCTGGCAGCCAACGTCGCGAACCTCGACGAAGGGGCCGCCGCCCGGCTCCGCAGCTCTGGCGAGTCGGGCGCGGCTGGGAAGGGCCAAGAGGTGCTCACAGCCCTTCGGGAGCTCCCCGGCGGCGACGAACGTGCGGGCGAGACGGCCGAGGTGATCGCCCGCCTGCGCACCTTCAGCGGGTTCCGGGAGTACCCGAAGTTCGCCATGATGAATCGCTACTACGAGTACCGCTGCGCGCTGTTGGGCGAGGCCGACCGGCTGGTGCACAGCGGTGTGATCGACGAGGCGTCCTACATCTACTGGCTGACTTTCGATGAGCTCTCCGAGGTGGTGGCCTCAGGTGTATCGGACCGCCACCTCATCGAGGAGCGCAGGCGGAGCTTCGCGGCACACGAGGCGCTGCGTCCCCCCAGAGTTCTCACCTCGGCCGGGGAGTGCCTCGACGGTGCCTACCACCGTGACGACGTCCCGCAGGGCGCCCTGGTCGGCCTCGGTGTGTCGGCGGGAACGGTCACCGGTCGTGTGCGGGTCATCCACAGGCTCGAGGATGCCGAGCCGGACCCCGGGGACATCCTGGTGACAACGCACACCGATCCGAGCTGGTCGCCGTTGTTCGCGTCGGTTTCGGGTCTCGTGACCGAGGTCGGAGGCACGATGACCCACGGTGCGGTGGTCGCACGCGAGTACGGCCTCCCCGCCGTGGTCGGCGTTCTGGACGCGACCCGCCTGCTTCCCGACGGTGCACTCGTGCGCCTGGACGCGACGGCGGGGATCGTGGAGGTACTCGACTGAGCACGCCTGACCGCCACAAGCGCCCCGGGGGTGAGCCTGAGGGGCCGGTGCCCGTGCTGGCCTCGGGCTTCGTCGGGGGTGGGAGGAGCAGATGGGTAGATTCTCCGGGGTGAAGCGCCAGGAAAAGGCCGACCTGATCGGCGACACGCTCGATGATCTCTATCCCGATCCCCCGATCCCTCTCGACCACACCGACCCGTACACCCTCTTGGTGGCCGTGGCGTTGTCGGCGCAGACCACCGACAAGAAGGTCAACGAGGTCACCCCGGCGCTGTTCGCGGTGGCCTCGACCCCCGAGGAGATGGTTGCCCTCGACCCCGACCGGATACTCGAGCTCATCCGGGAGATCGGCCTCGCCCCTACGAAGTCGAAGAACCTCTGGCTGGCCGCTGACCGCATAGTCGAGTCCGGTGGCGAGGTGCTCGACGACTGGGAGTTCCTCGAATCGCTGCCCGGCGTGGGCCACAAGACCGCCTCGGTGGTCATGTCGCAGGGCTTCGGCCATCCCGCCTTCCCGGTGGACACCCACATCCACCGCCTTGCGGGCCGCTGGGGCCTGTCGAGGTCTGCGAACGTCGAAGGCGTGGAACACGACCTCAAGGCTGTGTTCCCGAAAGACACCTGGAACCGGCGTCACCTCCAGATCATCTACTTCGGTCGTGAGTACTGCCCGGCACGCAACCACGACCTGACGACGTGTCCGATCTGCTCGTGGGCCGCGACCAAGCGTCGGATCAGCGAGGAAGCGGCGCGCTGAAGCGGATTCCCTGATGTCGTAGATCCGAGGGCTTCACGCCGCCGGTGCGTTGGCGGCGAGCACCTCGATGGTCGTGCTGCACACGACCTCGCCCCGTTGGTTGGAGATCTTCTCCGCGATGACCACGACACCACCGTCTCTGCCATCGCGCTTTTCGAGGACCTCCATCTCCGGATGGATCGTGTCGCCGATGAATACCGGGGCGGAGAACTTGACGTCGCGCATCCCCATGAGGGCCTGAACGCGCCCAGGCTCGAGCGGGATGAGCCCTGCTCCGCACGAAAGCACGAGCAGGCCATGTGCCACCCGTTGGCCGAAAGGAGTGCTCTTCGCATACTCGGCGTCGGTGTGCAGCACGTAGTGGTCTCCGGTCACTCCGGCGAACCCCTGGATGTGCGATTCGGTGATCGTCACCCCGTTGAACTCGCGCGTGTCACCGACTTCGAGCTCGTCGTAGTAGCGGTCGAACATACCGATACCTCCAATACGGGGGTGGTCTGGCAATACCTGGGTGGTCGGGCGGGACAGCCTCAGTGCCCGGTGAAGTTCGGCTCGCGACGTTCTTCGAACGCGAGGCGTCCTTCCTCGACGTCCGCACTGGCGAAGACCATCGGCATCACGGCCTCGCCCTCGCGGTATTGGCTGCTCGCCATCTTGTTGAGGATCCGCTTGGTCTGCGCTACCGCCAGGGGGGCACGCTTGGCCATGCGGGCCGCCAGCTCCTCGTAGGTGCCGACCAGCTCGTCGTGGGCGACCACCTTGTTCACGAAACCGAACTCGCGGGCTTCCTCGGCGGTGAAGTCGTCCGAGGTGTACGCCATCCAGGCGACCCGCCGACGCCCGATCATGTCGACCCCGCGCGTCGCGGTCACTGCCGGCAGGAGCCCGTGGTTCATCTCCCGGAGTGAGAATCGGGCCTTGTCGGAGGCGAGCACCAGGTCACAGGCGAGGGTGAGCTCCAGGCCGAAGCCGAACGCGTAGCCGTTGACCGCTGCGATGACAAGCTTGGGGAGCAGCTCGATCGGCTCGAACGCCTCGTGGCAACGGCGGATGAACCAGGCGCAGCTTCCCATGTCGTCGAAGGTCATCCCGCCGAGGTCGGCACCGGCCGAGAACGCTTTGGAGTCGCCACCGGTGATCACGATGGCCTGCACGTCATCATCGCCGTCGAAGCCGCCGATCACCTGTCCGAGCTCGTGGAACAGGGTGGGGCTCCCGGCGTTGAGCTTGTCGGGACGGTGAAGTGTCACCACGGCATAGCGCTCGTCGAGGTGCTTTTCGACGAAGAGTGTCTCGTGCTCGATACGCTCTGTGTCGGACATGGCAGGTGTCTCCCTTGCTCGGTGGAGATCGCATTCACAGCGGCGCTCGCCGCCGATCCCCCGGCCGACCCATATGCCGGCTCGATCTGACGTTCAACGTGAGCATATAGATTCTATGTCCAGTCTTCAAGGGCTCTCCAACGTTGACCGGCACCGACACTTCGATGTACCTTTAACGTGTTACGGAAGGTCTTGACCGCTGCTCCGATCAACTTCGGGTTGGGGACGGCGACCCGAAGAAGGGGAATCGATGGCGAACAAGGTGGTGCCACTCGAAGCGGTGGCGGAGTTGGTGCCCGACGGTGCGTCGGTGGCCTTCGGGGGTGGATGGTTCTCCAATCACCCCATGGCCGCGGTGCGCCAGTTGGTGCGGGCGGGCCGAAGCGGCCTGAACGCGATCACCGTCGTGGGCTCGGTCGATATCGACCTGCTGATCGGTGCAGGTGCGGTCGGACATCTCTCGTTCTCGATGGTCACACTCGAGGCGTTCGGGCTCGCTCCGAACATGCGCCGGGGGATCGAAAAGGAAGGCCTGGGTTTCACCGAGTACACCGGCCTGGGATTGCTGATCGGCCTCGAGGCGCAGGGGCGGGGAATGCCCTTCCTCCCCTACCGGGGTCCTTTCGGCTCCGACATCCCCGGCAGGTATCCGGAGATCTACGCGACCACGACCTGCCCGTTCACCGGTGAGGAGCTCACCGCTGTGCGGGCGATAGAGCCGGACGTGGCGATCATCCACATGTTGCGCTCCGACGCCGATGGCAACGCCCAGTCTGATGGAACATCAGGACCCGATGTCGAGATGGCCAAGGCCGCCAAGAAGGTGATCGTCACCTGTGAGGAGGTCGTGCCACGAGAGGTGATCGCCGAGAACCCCCACATGACCAAGGTGCCCGGCTACTACGTGGACGCTGTCATCGAAGCACCCTTCGGGGCGCATCCCACCTCCCACATCCCGTCCTATGCGATCGATGCGTGGGAGTTGATGGACTACGCGGGCGCAGCCTCGGGCGACGGCTTCCAGGACTACGTGAAGCGGATCCGAGAGGAATCCGAAGAGGAGTACCGGGCCCGCGTGCTCGGTGCGGACAGAGGCCGTGTGCTGGGCGCACTGGTCGAGCAGGCCAAGACGTTGGAGGTTCCGGTCCAGTGAGCAACTACGACATCCACGAACTGATGGTCGCACGCGTCGCGGCCGAGGTGACCGAGGAAGGTGTGGTCGTGATGGGGTCCTTCACCCCTCTCGCGTATGCCTCCTACATGCTCGCGAAGCTCACCCACGCGCCCGACTCCTACCTGGTCGGATTCGACGCGGTGGGTATGAAGCCCGTCCAGCTCAGCTTCACCGGTGCGGAAGCGGCCGCCTACAAGGGAGCGGTGTGTCGTTGGGGAATGCTGACCGAGATCAATTCGATCCACCTGTCCAACAACGGCGGTGTCGAGGCGGTCTCCTCCGCCCAGTTCGACGGCGACGGGGCGATCAACATCTCGGTGATCGGCGATTTCGAGTCGCCGGCAGTACGCCTCCCCGGTGGCGCCGGTGCCGCCGAGGTCATCAAGATGTACCGCACGATGGTGGCCTACTTCGGTGACCACAACCCGCGCACCCTCGTGGACAAGGTGGGCTTCGTCACGGGTACCCGCTGGAAGATCGGTGAGGAATCCCGCAAGGCGGCCCACCTGCAACCCGGCCCGATCGTCGTGGTGACCAACCTCGCGGTTCTCGTCAAGGACGACGACGAGGAGCCCTTCCGGATCGAGAGCCTGCACCCCGGGGTGCAAGCAGACCAGGTGGTGGAAGCGACCGGCTTCGACCTCGCAGTGCCCGAGAACATCCCGACCACCGCGGAACCCACAGATGAGCAGGTCCGCCTGCTGCGCGAGGAGATCGACCCCTACGGGACGGTCAAGTTCGACTTCGTGAGCGGCAAGGACCGCCTCGGATATCTCAAGGAGATCCTCGACGCCGAATGGGCCCGGGCCGAGGCCTCCCTGTCATGAGGGTCAGCCCATCATGAGGGTCAGACCCTCCCGGGTTCGGGGCTTCCTCGAGGCCTTCCTGTGAACGCAGGGGCCCCTTCGGCACCCGATGAGGTTGCGGACCGACTGGAGCTGCTCGAGCTCCAGGCCGCCTATGGGTTCATCATCGACGACCGCGACTGGAACGGCCTATCCCGGGTCTTCACCCCCGATGGGGTGTTCGACGTGTCGGACCTGGAACTGGGCGTCCACAGCGGCCTCGATGGGATCGGCGCTGGATTGGCCCAGATGAAGCACCCGATCGCGCACCACTGCACCAACATCGTCATCTCGCTCGACCCCGACGGCCGACGGGCGAAGATGAAGAGCAAGTACATCGTGCCGACCACCGCCGGCAAGACCGTCACGGGGGAATACCACGATGATGCGCTCCGCACCGATGGCGGATGGCGCATCGAGGTGCGTCGGGTGATCCGGCGCCGCCCGCGTCCCGACTCCTTCTAGAGCCCTGCTGCCTAGACCCCTACTGCCTAGAGTCCTGGAGTCCACAGCCCTCCTGGCTACAGATCTTCCGGCTACAGCTCTTCTGGGAAGCCGTTGGTGGCCAGGACCTCCATGTAGTGCAGGACGGCGCCGCGGTGTGCCTGGGCCATGATCGTCTTCACAGCCACCTTGCTCTGCGACGCCAACCTCTCCACGAGCACCGAGGCGAAGGCCTCCGGCTCCGGTGAGATGTACGACACGAGCCCCCATTCGTGTGCTGTATCCGCGCTGATCCGACGGCCGGTCATCACGAGGTAGCCCACGGCGCGCCGGCCCATGATGCCCTCCCCCCTACGCATGACCCATGGGGACCATGCACCGGGGGATCCGAAGGTGGCCCCAGGTGCGCACACGAGTAGGTCCACGCTCACAGCGGCAGCGAGGGCAGCGCCCGAACAAGCACCCCGCACCACCGCGATGCTCGGTGCCGTGCGACCTTCCAGGGCCACGAGGTCCTCTCCTGTGCAACTCACACCCTCGAGGGTCAACAGAAGCGGGTCCGGGGCATCGATCACTCTCGAGAGGTGTTCAGTCATCTGCATATGCCTTGGCGCTCTGGGCGACGTGGTCCGACGCCATCAACGATGCCATCACCTCGGGAACCATGCGGTAGGTGGCCTCGGCCGAAGAGCCCTGGTAGCGCTTGGCGGCCACGAACCACTCCTGGTCGGCCATGTCGTTCGCGAGAGCGACCGCCACATCGACGATCCGCTCGGGCGGATGCACTTCGCCAACCATGCCGAGGCGATGGGCCTCCCCGCCACTCAGCCAGTGGCTTCCTGAGGTTGCGAGGTGCCGCACCAGTCCCCGACCGAGGATCGACGGTCCCCGGCCCATGGCGTTGGGGGGTGCCGCACCGTGGCGGATCTCCGGCAGTCCGAAGAGCGCACCCTCGGTTGCGATCACCACGTCGCAGGCCAGCGCGAGCTCGAATCCGAACCCGAGCGCGTAGCCATCGACCGCGGCGACGACCGGGCGCTGTAGCGCCTCGATCCTCTGGAAGAGCCTGGAGACCTGCACCAGGAAGGCATCGCTGGCCTCCATGTCCTCGAAGTCGAACATGGCGATGTCGTCACCGGAGGAGAAGGATCCGTTGGCCCCGGTGATCACGTACCCGCTCGCATCGATCCGCAGCGCCTCCTCCAACAAGGTGTAGACGGTCATGTCGGCCGCGTTGTAGCGCCCGGGCACGTCGATCGTCGCGACGAGCACATCCCCGCGGCTCTCGGTGTGGACAGTGGCTGTCGTGTCGGTGTTCATATCGCTGGGCTCACCTCGGTAAGTACACGTGGCATAAACTCCTTGGCCCGGCTGTGGCCATCGACCACCTCTGCTCCCAGGAGGGCCTTGATCACCCTGAGCGCCTCCGGGGAGTGGAGCGCCTGTTGGGCAGCGAGGATCTCCACCCTTTCGTCGGGATCCCCATCCACCTCGTGTACCAGCCTGGCCTGGACGGCTTCGGGTGTGTCGAAGCGCTCACCGCTCAGGGCGAAGCGCAGAGCGCGCCGGCGAAACGCCACATCGAGCCCCCGGGTCACCAGCACCGATGGGACCGCCCCATGGTCGATCTCCGCGAAGCCGAAGCGGGCGTCGGGCGATGCGACGACGGTGTCCGCTGCGATCAGCACCTCGCTGCCGAAGCCGAGCGCGTTGCCGTGCACAGCGATCAGCACCGGCTTGGGGACCTGCTCCAGTGCTGTGAAGAACCCGAGCGGGCCCTCGAGGAATGCCTCTGCGGTTGCATCGTCGGGGAACTCGAAGCCCCTCACGTCCTCCCCGGCGCAGAAGTCCCTGCCTTCCCCCTTGATGATGACCGCCCGGATCGTATCGTCGGTCGCGAACTCCGCCACCGCGGCGGTCATCGTGGCGAGCATCGGCTGGCTGACAGCGTTGCGCTTGTCGTCGCGGTCGAGCACTATCCGGCCGACCGGCGCCTCTGACTCCACACGGATGTGGGTGGGATCGCGATCGCTCCCGGCAACCCTGACCACTCGCTGCTCGACGATCAGTCCCCCATCGTCGACGTCGAACTCGTCACGGCCCTCGAGGGGCCGATCCTTGACACGACCCCACCAATCGAGGCCGGCGGTGCCGCCGCGGACCTCCGTGCGTTCGGGGCGCAACTCCATGCCGCCGAAGAAGTCGATCCGTTCCCCGAACCAGCGTGCGATGTCGGCGCGCCCTCGGACCTCGCCGTCGGGGGCCACGAGCAGGGCATCCTCCGCGTAGCCGTTGGCGATCTCGGTCACATCCCCCGACGCCGTCGCCTCGGTGTGTCGTTGCACCGCCGCCCAGACACCGGACCTCATCGCCGGTGCTCCCGTGGCGCGACCAGCACGGCCCAGCGCAGGACCATCAGAGCGACCTGCGGAGGTTCTTGAGGATGATGTTGCGCTGGATCTGGTTGGATCCGCCGGCGATCTCGTTGAGCTTGGTCTCCCGGTAGAGGCGTTCCATGCCGTACTCCACCATGTAGGAGTACCCGCCCAGGATCTGCATGCCCCGGGTGGCGCAGCGGCTACCCGCCTCGGAGCCTGCGACCTTGGCCATGGACGCCTCCATCGAACAAGGCAGGCCGTTCTGCTTCTTCCATGCGGCCTTGTAGGTGATGAGGCGCGCCATCTCGATGTCGATGGCCATGTCCGCCAGCATGTGGCCGATCGCCTGGAAGTCCGCGATCGGTTTGCCGAACTGCTCGCGTTCGGCGGCGTGGCGCAGCGCCTTGTCGAGTGCACCCTGGCCGATGCCACAGCCCTGGGCTCCGACGATGATCCGCTCACCGTCGAGGAGCTCGAAGATGATCGGCAGCCCGTCACCCAGCTCACCGACCACCGAGGACTCCGGAACCCTCACATCGTCGAGGAACACCTCACAGGTATGGGTGCCCTGGCCCGAGAGCTTCTGGAGGGTGTTGATCGTGACACCCTGGGCATCGGTGGGCACCAGGAGCACCGACAGCGCTTTGGACGCGTGGGCCTCGGGATCGGTTCTGGCGAAGCAGAAGATGTAGTCCGCGGTGTCGGCACCGGTGGTGAAGATCTTCTGGCCGGATATGACGAACTCCTCGCCGTCGCGCACCGCCTTGGTCGCCAGACCCGCGAGGTCCGAGCCGGCATCGGGCTCCGACAACCCCATGGCGATCCGGAGCCGCCCAGCGGCGATCTCGGGGAGCAAGGACTTCTTCTGATCCGGTGAACCGAACTTCTGGATCCCCTTGGCACAAAAGGTCACGGTGGGGATGAACGCGTAGGCGAGGGATCCCGATGCGCGGGCCATCTCCTCTGCGACGATGCAGATCGAGAACTCATCGGCGGCACTGCCCCCGTACTCCTCGGAGATGGTGATGCCGCACAGGCCGAGCTCTGCGACCTTCGCGTACAACTCGGCCGGATAGATCGCGTTCTGGTCGATCTCGGCGACCACGTGCGTGGGTGCTTCCTTTTCGAAGAACGTCCGCAACGTGGAGCGGAGCTCCTCGTGTTCGTCGCTCAGTGTGAAGTCCATATCGGTACCTCCGTCTCGGTCTTTTCGGGTGATTGTGGAGAGCTTCGGGTGCGCCGCTGTGGCCCTCGATGTGCCCCGGGCCTCAGCGCAGCGCGATCTCGCCGGCGGCAACCATTTTCTTGAGATCGGGCTTGCGCACCTTGCCGAGCGGTCCACGGGGAAGGGCGTCCTGGTCCACCTCGTCGATTCGCACCGGGCACTTGACCGCTCCCAGGTGCTCGTGGGCAAACGCGAGCAGTTCGGTCTTGTCGATCTCGGCCCCTTCGGCCGCTACGACGTAAGCGATCGGCACCTCTCCCAGGCGCTCGTCGGGTTCACCGACCACGATGACCTCACCGACAATGCGGTGGCGGATCAGGACCCGTTCGACCTCCGCGGGAGCGATGTTGAACCCGCCGCGGATGATGAGGTCCTTCAGCCGATCCACTATGTACAGCTCACCGTCGCCGTCGAAGCGGCCCATGTCACCGGTACGGAACCATCCGTCGCGGAACGCATCGGCGGTGGCATCCTCGTTGCGCCAGTACCGCAGGCAGGCCCGCTCCTCTCCAACACACACCTCGCCCTCCTCTCCTGCGGGCAGCTCCTCGAAGGTGACCGGGTCACGCACCGACAGGCGTGCACCGGCGTCGGCGGGACCGGTCGCTCCCACCCGAAGTTCACGGTCGGGGCGTTGCACGGCGACGTTGCCACAGGTCTCGGTGGAGCCGTAGATGTTCACCGGAATCCACCCGAGCGCCATCGCCCGCTCCTGGAGTACCGGCGGCAATGGAGCTCCCCCCACAGGTCCGCAGCGCAGCGAATCGAAGCGCACACCCTTCGCCTCTGCCCCTTCGAGCAGGTCGTAGAGCGCCGTGGGCACCGACGTGAAGATCTTCACGTCCCGGTTCTGCACGGCGTCGAGCACAGCGTCGACATCGAGGCGGTCCATGAGCAGGCAGGTGCTGCCCAGGTAGAACGCGACGAGCGGAATGTTCGCGAAAGCAGGTATCTGGAAGTTCGGGAGGAAGGAGAGCACCGTGTCGCCCATCTCGAGCCCCAGCGCTTCGGCTGTTCCGTTGGCCACCACCGAAGGCACAGCGTGTCGGTGAACCGCTCCCTTTGGCAACGGGCCTGTCGTACCCGAGGTGTAGGCGATGCTGACCAGGTCGTCGTCGTCGCGGGGCACGACCTCGAAGGGGTCTCCCGTCGCCAACGCGACGTCCTCGAGCACGATGAGCGGGCACTGGGGTCGGGCTGCACCGGCGGCATCGGCCACAGCTCTTTCGGCGAGGATCACCTTGGGTTCGAGGTTCTCCAGGATGGCTGCCTTCTCCGCGGGGCCGAGCAGCAGGTTTATCGACGACAGGATCGCCCCGTGCCCGGCGATCCCTAGCCAGCCGGCGAAGAACTCGAGGTGGTTGCCTCCGAAGAGTGCCACCCGATCATCGGGTCCCACCCCGGCTGCGGTCAGGGCGTCGGACACGCCACGACAGGCTCGGGAGAGCTCCCCATAGGTCCATGACCGGTCGGTCGCGTACTCATGCAGTGCGATGTTGTCCCCGGGGTGATCAAGCGCCTGGGCGACCATGTTGGTCATGGTGCATCCAGGCTTGCCGTGCCGACGTGCTCCTTGATGTACTCCGCTACCACGCTGCCGGGTTGGCCCGGTAGGAACACCTCGTGCACCCCGATCTTGCGCAGGGGTTCGAAGTCGACCTCTGGGATGATCCCGCCCATGATCACGAGCACGTCGGACTTCCCAGCGGTCCGCAAAGCCGGGATCAACTCCTCGGCGATGCTGATCTGGCCGCTGGTCATGATGCTGAGGGCGACCACGTCGACGTCCTCCTGCACCGCCGCAGCGACGATGTCGTCGACCACTCCGAAACGGAAGTAGACGACCTCCATCCCCGCGTCGCGCAGCTCTCTGGCGATCAACTTGGATCCCCGTCCATGCACGTCGATCTTCTTCTTCGCGAGAAGCACCTTGATCACGTCTGCCATAGCCCTACCTCCTGTGGTTGTCCGCCTTTGTGCGAGACCCTCATTCGCTCACGTACCAGCCGAACGCCTCGCGCATCGGCACCATCATCTCGCCGTTGGTCACGCCCGCACGTGCCGCGTCGACAAGCGCCGGCATGAGTGGGGTGCGGTCGGCCTTGAAGACCTCGCACGCGGCCTCCAGTTGCACCAGGGCCGCCTCGACCGCAGCTTCGTCGCGGCCTCCTCGGTAACGGTCGAGACGGTCGCGCGCCTTCTGCTCGATCACCGGGTCCACACGGAAGGGTTGGTAGTTCTCCGCCTCCTCGGTGACGTACCGGTTGACTCCCACGATGGGGATGTCACCCGAGTTGATCTTCTGCTTCATCTCATATGACGCGTTGTCGATCGAGCGCTTGATCTCACCGGATTCAATGCCGGCTTGGTACCCACCGTTGGCCTCGATCTCCTCGAAGATCGCCCAGGCCTCCTCCTCCATATCGTCGGTGAGCTTCTCCACGAAGTAGGAACCGCCGAGGGGGTCCGCCACCTCCCGCAAGCCGCCTTCGGTCATCAGGATCTGCTGGGTCCGCAGTGCCGTGCGGTGCGAGAGCTCGGTCGGCACACCCACCGCCTCGTCGTAGGAGCAGGTGTGGATCGACTGCACCCCTCCGAGTACCGCTGCGAGGGCCTGGAGGGTGATCCGGGCGTTGTTGTTGAGCAGTTGCTGCGCGGTGAGCACATAGCCACTGGTGTGTACGTGAACCCGGGCATGCATGCTGGATGCCTTGGTCGCCCCGGCGTCCCTGCACAGCTTTGCCCACATCCGTCGGTGGGCACGGAACTTGGCCACCTCTTCGAACAGGCTCACCGTGCAGCCGATCTGGAAGGACAGGCGCGAGATGAGCTCGTCGGGATCCAGTCCTGCCTCGAGGCCGGCGTCGATGATCGACTTGCCCCACGCGAGGCCATACGCGAGCTCTTGGACCGGGGTCGCTCCGGCTTCGGACAGGCCGTACATGAAGATGTTCGCGGGGTTCCAGTTCGGGGCGTTGTCGATGCTCCAACGGATCAGGTCCACCATCAGCGCGTAGCCCCACTTGGGCTCCCACGACGGCACGTCCTGCACGGCGATGCGCGGGTACCAGTTCATCGAGTTGCCGTGCAGTTCGTGGGCCCCCGAGCCGCGTCGTTCCGCAGCCGCGGTGATGAGCGCCAACGCTGGCAGGCAGTTGTCGCCGGTGATCATCGAGAAGTTGGTGTGGGTCATGTCCCAGTCGCGCACCAGCTCGTCGTAGTCGTCACCGGTGCTCATGTGCACCCCGCACTGGCCAAGGTTGTCCTTGGCCTCGGGATGGTCGGCATCGATGCCGTACATACATGGGATGTCGTAGACGACGTTGAAGACCTTGTGGCCGAAGTAGCCCTCCATCCCCTCTGCGACCATCGATTCCATCTTCTCGCGGGTGTCGTCGATGGTTCCGTAGCCGAAGACCATCTGTTGCATCCAGGGCGTGAGCGCGTAGCCGTCGGGGTACAGCCCACGGGTGAAGGGGAACGAGGCGGGCATCTCGTCGAGGTGCTCCTCTGCGAGATCCTCTGCGGTGTAGAGGGTCTTGACCGGCACTCCGGAGAGCGTCGTGCCTTCGGGGAGCTTGTCGGCGTAACGGGCGCGGCGCTCCGACCAGGCCTTCTTGTTGGCTGCGAACGCCTCTGTAGGGACTTCCATTTGCTACCTCCTGATGGACTGGGTGACGCCGGCGCCCGCGGCGGTGGGCCCGAACGGGTCGAGTTTCGATAGCTCGTCGGTGGCCAGGGTCACCGCCTCGACGGGTGACAGGTCGCCGGATTCGATCCTGGCGACGACCTCGTCGAGCAAGCCCGACTCGCTGAGTTCGCGAGTTGCGACCCGACGCATCTCGTCGGTCAGCAACTCGAGGAACTGCGTGCGGCGCCTGGCCCTGTTCGAGCTGACCTGTCGACCGGTGCTCGCTGCGTGGTCGCGGTGTTCCAAGATCGTGTCCAGTAACTCCTCGACGCCCGTCTCGCGCCTCGCGGAGGTCAACAGGACCGGAACCTCCCAGGGCACCTCCGACCCGTCCTCGGAGCGCTGGAAGCCCTGGGCCATGAGGTCGCGAGCGGACTGCTCCGCTCCGTCGGTGTCGCCCTTGTTGACCGCGATGATGTCGGCGATCTCGAGCACACCCGCCTTCATGGCCTGAAGGGAATCCCCGTAGCCGGGGGTGAGGACCAGCACCACGGTGTGGGCGAGCCGGGCGATGTCGAGCTCGCCCTGGCCTACTCCGACGGTCTCGATGACCACGACGTCCTTGCCCATGGCGTCCATCACGTCGACGGTGTCGTTAACCGCTGTGGCCAGCCCTCCGCCCGCACCGCGTGCCGCGAGGGAACGCACGAAGACCTCCCGGTCGCCGGTGAGGTCGGTCATCCGGTCGCGGTCACCCAGAAGGGCACCGCCGCTGAAGGGACTTGATGGATCTACGGCCACCACCCCCACCGACATCGATCGCTTGCGGAGCTCTTTGACCATCGCTGCGACGAGGGTGCTCTTGCCCGCACCCGGAGGTCCGGTGACCCCGACCAGGTGCGCTGATCCACAGCGTGGGTGCAGGGCCCGCATCACCACGCTCGCGTCGCTGGATCGACGTTCCACCTCGGAGATGAGTCGCGATGCCTCGAGCAGGTCCCCGTCGGTGACCGCGGCGGCTCGTCGGAGGTGCTCCGCTGTGGGATCGATCACCGACGACTCCATCGGTCGATCATAACAAGAAAACATCTTACGGCAAACGTTAAATACTGCTAAGATCCCCCCATGACGACACACTGCTCCGTGGAATCGGGGGTCGGGTCGATTCTGATCGACCGTCCCGATGTGAAGAACGCGATCAACCCCGAGACGCTGGAATCGATGCGCTCAGACCTGCGAACCGTGGTCGGCCAGGGCGCTCGGGCGTTGGTGCTGGGAGGCAAGGGAGGCTTTTGCGCCGGAGCCGACCTGGCCCTCGTCAAGCAGGCCCTCCAGGGAGATGCTGCCAGCGTGCTCGGCCCCATGGTCGACGAGCTCCACGGCTTCATCCGCGAGCTGCGAGAGCTACCCATCCCCGTCGTGGCGGCTCTCGAGGGTCCCGCTGTGGGCGCCGGCATGGGTCTCGCACTGTCGGCCGACGTACGTGTGGCCGGGCGCTCCACCGTGCTCATCCCGGGCTACTTCGGGATCGGGACCTCCCCCGATGGCGGGGTCTCCTACTTCCTCACCCGTGCACTCGGCGGAGCCCGCGCCATGTCGCTGATCCTCCAGAACTCACCGTTGCGCGCCGTGCAACTAGAGGAGCTCGGCCTGGTCGAGGAGATCGTCGAAGACGGAGCAGCTCTACAGGCAGCCACCGATCTGGCGGCGCGACTCGCCGGTGCCCCACCGGCAGCACTGGTGTACACGCGGGGCCTCATAGACCGGGCGACCTCACAGGTGATGGACACCCACCTCGACGACGAACGCGCCGGTGTCGCAGCACTGTGGACCGCCCGGGACTTCACAGAGGGTGTCACGGCCTTCCTCGAACGCCGTACCCCGGAATTCACAGGAGAGTAGAGATGGCACAACGAATCGGTTTCGGGTACCGCGTCGAGCAGTACAACTCCACGTGGGAACAGCTCAAGCACACCGCCCAGCTGGCGGAGTCGATCGGAATGGACGGGATCTGGCTGAACGACCACTGGGTGCCGGACCCGATCTCGGGCCGCTACGAGGCCGACACACTCGAGTGCTGGACCACTGCGGGTGCACTCTCACAGGTGACCGAGACCGTGCGGATCGGCTTCATGACCCTCTGCAACGAGTACCGCCTCCCCCCCATCACCGCGAAGATGGTCACCTCGCTCGACGTCCTCTCCGGCGGACGGATCGACATGGGAATCGGCGCCGGGTGGCACGAGGACGAGTTCGAGATGTACGGCATCGACTATCCCTCCGGAGGGGTCCGCCTCGACCGGCTCTCAGAGGGCCTCGACATAATCAGCGGCCTCTTCGACGAGCCTCAACTCACGTACCACGGTGAGCACTACAAGGTAGAAGGTGCGTGGAACAACCCCCGCCCGGTCCAGTCCCCACGGCCGCCCATCTGGGTGGGCGGAGGCGGCGAGAAGCGCACACTTCGGATCGTCGCCGAGAAGGCGGACTGGCACAACCTCGTGGTCACTCCACTGTCCGCGTTCAAGCGCAAGATGGAGATCCTCGATTCCCACTGCGCCGACATCGGACGCGACCCGGCAACGCTGGGTCGCTCGCTCAACCCGTCGCTGTTGCTGCGCGACACCGACGAGGAGTTCGACCGCTATGCCTCGGACCGCTCGGCCCGCCGTGGAATCGATGTGGACGAGTACCACCGCATGCTCGCAGATCAGGGAACGATCTTCGGCGGACCGGAACGTGCCGCGGGACAGTTGCAGGACTTCATCGACGCAGGATGCAGCTATTTCGAGTTCATCCTGAGAGAATCGGACCAGGAGACGGCTCTGCAACGCTTGGGCGAGTTGCTGATCCCCCGGTTCCGCTAGTCCCCCAGAACCCCCCCTGGGTTGATCGTATTCACACCTAGCATGTGGATGTGAGGAATGGTGAACCAGGGCGGATAGGATGGCATGGCTCCACTGAGTGAGCTTCAGGTGTGCGATGGGAATCCAAGGGGCCTGAAACCAGGAGATGGGCATGTCGACCACAACCGAAGCAACATCCGACGACCTGATCAGCATCGGACAACTCGCGTCCGACACCGGCGTCAGCAGCAGGACGATCCGCTACTACGAAGAGCTGGGAATACTCCCAGAGCCTCCACGCTCTCCGGGGGGTACTCGACGCTATCCGGTGGAGTACCGCTTCTACATCGAAGGGGCGCTGGCTCTCAAGGAACTCGGATTCACCCTCGAGGAGATCAAGCTGCTCGGCCGCATGGCCTTGAGCCAGCCGATGTCGCAGCGCCAACAGACCAAGGCCCAGGAGATCATCCTCGACCGCATGGAGTCCCTCGAGCACAAGATCAAGATCCTCAGCAGGCTCCGCGAGGTGATGAACGACTACGGCTCCAACGGCGCCGTCGACCCCGAGAAGCGTGCGGCTGACCTCGTGAGCATCTTCGAGCCACCCAGCACATCCAAGTAGCCCCTAGCGAACAACCACGTTCAGGTAGTCCCTCCCGTGGTTGGGGCCAGGCGATGCAGAGCCGGGGAGCGGCCAGGCGCTCGAGCCGGATTAGCTTGAGTGCTCCGAGCGGAGTTGGGCCTTGAGAACCTTGCCGGTTGCGTTGCGCGGCAGCTCCGCTACCCGGATCCACCGACGCGGCACCTTGTAGCCCGCCACCCGGGCACGCAGGAACTCCTCGAGCTCATCGTCGGCTGGTGCACCTTCGGCGACCACACAGCTGACCACCTGGCCCCACTTGTCGTCGGGTAGCCCGATCACGGCTGCATCGGGTACGGCGGGGTGCTCTGCGAGCACGGCCTCTACCTCGCGCGGATATACGTTCTCGCCGCCTGAGATGATCATGTCGTTGCGGCGGTCCACGACGTGGATGAGCCCACGATCATCCAGCCAACCGACGTCGCCGGTGTGCATCCACCCGTTGCGCAGAGTGTCGGCGGTTGCCTCAGGGAGGTTCCAGTATCCGCTCATGACAGCCGGGCCACGGCACACGATCTCTCCGGTCTCCCCAGTCGCCAGGGCAAGGTCATCGTCATCGACGACCCGCATCTCGAAGCTGGCTGCTGGATGCCCGCCGGAGGAGAGTGCTTCGGGGTCTTCAGGGTCGTGCTGCCATGGTTGGAGCACACACTGCGCGCCCGTCTCGGTCATCCCGTACTGCTGGTGGAACCCGCAACCGAGTCGGTCCAGCGCCCGGCGAAGGAGCGGTCCGTCGATCGGTGCACCGCCGTATATGAGGAGCCGCAGGTGCTCTGCGTCGAACCCATCGAGGGCGGGATCGTCGAGCAGCATCGAGATCATCGTGGGCACCAACACCAATGAGGTGACCTGGTGCTCGGTCATGAGCTTGACGGCGTCCGCGGGCGTGAAGGACGGGAGCATCACCGAGGTCGCACCTCTGAAGGCGAACGCGAAGCCCAGGTAGGCCGAGATGTGGAACATCGGCAGGCTTTGGAGCCACACGTCGTTCGCCGAGATCTCGAGCTCCATGGCGTTCACGAACACGCGGGCGGTGAATCCGCGACGGTCGATCATCGCCCCCTTGGGGCGTCCGGTTGTGCCGCTGGTGTAGAGGAAGGTGGCGTTGAGCTCGGGGTCCAGGGGATCCGCGTCAGGGTCCGCTGTCGCACCTGCGATCCACTCGTCGTAGGAGTCCAGGATCGCGGTGTCCCCGAGCCCGATCCGCTCCCCCACCGATGTCGCATCGGCCACCGCCTTCACGCGTTCGTCGAAGTCCCGACCGGCGATGATCAGGCCGGGCGACGAGTCTCCCACTATGTACTCGAGCTCGGGATCGGCGAGACGGGTGTTGAGCGGCACGAGTGTGAACCCGGAACGCAGGCATGCGCCCTGGATCTCCATGTACTCGAGCTCGTTCGCTGCGAGAAGGGCCACACGGTCACCGGGGGTCAAACCGCGGTCGCGCAATGCTGCCCCCAGCCGGCCAACACGGTCGTCGAGCTGCGCGTAGGTGATCTCCTGGCCTTCGTAGACGATCGCCGCGCGCTCGGGCACGGCGACGGCCGCACCCGAGACCATGTCGAGGTATCTCTTCATCACGGGAATGGTCCCCTCTCGTTTGCCGGGTTGGTCCTCTCCCGTTCCGACGGTCGCCCTTCGGGCATGGCCCAGAGCTCAGAGCGCCCGTTCCTGTCCCTCCCAGTACGGGGCGCGCAGGTCTTTCTTGAGGATCTTGCCGGTGCCGCCGATCGGCAGAGCCTCGACTACCTCGACGCTTCGGGGCTTCTTGAAGTCGGCCAGGCGCTCGGTGGCGAACGCCTGGAGCTCCTCGACGGTGGCCTCACCGCCCTCCTTGAGAACCACCACGGCGTGGATCGCCTCACCCCACTTCTCGTGGGGAATGCCGATCACCGCGGCCTGGAGGACCGCCGGATGGTCGTAGAAGGCCTCCTCGACCTCTCGGCTGTACACGTTGATCCCACCGGAGATGATGATGTCCTTGGTCCGGTCCACGATCGTGGCGAACCCCTCGCGGTCGACCACGGCCACATCACCGGTCTTCATCCACTCGCCCTCGCGCACCTCGGCGGTCTCCTCGGGCATGCGCCAGTAGCCCTTGCACACGGTGTCGCCACCGACCCAGATCTCACCCGCGGTCTCGCTGTCCTTGGGAACGTCCTTGCCGTCTGCATCGACGACGCGCATCTGGCTCAGCACCATGGGAAGGCCGACCGACAAGAGACGATCCACCTGTTCCTGGGTGCCTTCGGTGTACTGATCCTCGCGACGCAGGATCGCCCCGCAGGAGTAGGTCTCGGCCATGCCGTAGAGCGGATAGAAGATGTCTCCGAAACGCTCGCGGGCCGATGCGAGCAACTCCCCCGGCACCGGCGATCCACCGGTGTTGACCGCCAACAGCGAACTCGTGTCCACCTTGTCTACGTCGGGGTGGTTGAGCACCATGCCGAGCATCGTGGGCACGAGCACCGCATGGGTGACCCCGTGGTCCTCGATCGCGTGAAGGAAGCTGCCGGGCTCGAAAGCCGGGAAGATCACGATCCTCCCACCCTTCATCATCACCGGATTCAATCCCGAGGGCCCACCGGGATTGAAGAACAGCGGCACGTTCTGGAGATTGGTCGAGCGTTCTGGATATGGCATCTCCGCCATCCAGCAGGTGATTGCCGCAATGGCGTTGCGATGGGTCATCATCGCGGCCTTGGGGATGCCCGTGGTTCCGCTGGTTGCACCGAACTGGTAGATGTCCTGCTCGTCGATGTCACAACCCGGGTCGGTGCCCGGCTGCGCGGCGAGGAGGGTGTCGTAGTCCAGGTCGAGGCCATGGCCGGCGCCCACCCCGATCACGTGGGAGATCGACGGGACGTCCTGCACCCATCCGGCACCTTCGGTCAGGCTCGAGTGCACGAGGATCGCGCTCGGCTCCACGAGGTTCAGGTAGCTGGTGAGGTCACCGCCCGTGAGCCGGATGTTGGTCGCGGAGCCGATGATGCCCGACTTGGCACACGCGAAGAAGAACTCCACGTACTCGGGTACGTTCGGCATATAGGCAGCGAGGCGGTCTCCCTTGGAGAGCCCCAGTTCGAGCAACGCTCTGGCGAGCCGGTTGGTCCGTTCGTCGACCTCCGACCAGGTACTGACGCGGCTCCCCGGCACCACGAGCGCTTCGGAATCCCCGAAGTAGTTTGCATTGCGTCGGACGATGTCGCTCACCAACATGGTTTGCCTCCTGGACCAATCCGTCAGACCCGCACCCCGCGTCTAACGTTCACGTGAGATTCTGCTGAACATAGCACGGTGGTCAACTACGTGTGTTGGATTCGTCGGATCACCCGATCACGGATAGCGGAATGCGCCTCGGTCGGTCGCATGCCGAGACCGTTGTCGACCCCCGCCACCGGGCTCATGTCGCAGAGGACCAAGTGACGGCACCCCGCTTCTACGTACCCCACCACGGCATCCGCGATCTCCTCTGGTGAACCGGTAGGTACCGCTTCTGCCAATTCGTCGGGGTCGATCTTCGCCGCGAGGTCGAGCATCTGGGGGTCGGTCGGCAGAAGGTCCGCCCAGGGGCCGTCGGGCAGAGGCGTCGTCGCCAGGGCGCCCTGTGGCAACAGCAGCCCGAGGGCGCGCAGATCTATCACGTCGAGCATCTCCCTCGCCCGCTCCTTCGACTCCGCGGCGACCAGCCAGATGAACGCTGCTGGCTCCACAGCACCTTCGCGGCCGGCCTCGCGCTCAGCCTCGCGAATCCGGCCCAGTTGCTCACCGTAGGACACGACGCCCGCGGCCGTGGGAAGCCATCCGTCGGCAACGGCCCCTGTGAGCCGCAGGGTGCGCGGTCCGTGGGCGGCGATCCACACGGGAGGGGCGTCCACCGACGCCGCTAGTCCACACAGCGCCCGGTCGAGCTCGTAGAACTTCCCGCTCCACGTGACCGACTCGCCGTCGTTCCACAGCTTCCGCATGACCTCCAAGGCCTCGGTCAGCTTGCTCACGGGCTTGTCGTAGGGAATGCCATAGGGACGTGTGCCTGCGATCTCCCCACAGCCCACTCCGAGGACCAGCCGGCCCCCGGAGAGCTGCTGGAGCGTGAGGGCACTCTGCGCGAGTTGGGCCGGATGTCGCCGCATCGGGTCGGTGACCGCGGTGCCGAGTTGGATCCTCTCCGTGGACGCGGCGCTCACGGCCATGACCGGAAAGGGATCCAACAACGCATGCGGGCCATCGGGCATCCAACCCATGAGTCGATCAGCCCACCAGATCGAATCAAACCCGGCCTCCTCGGCCGAGCGAGCAGCTCTCCCAACATCTCTGGAAGGTAGTTGGGAACCGGGAACACCGAATTTCACATCGGCACGGTAGACGGCCTGGGTGGTCATAGTGTTATTATCATCTGATCAGTCGATTTTCCGCAACCAGTGAGTAGATTTAGAGCAATTGTGCAGACAGCACACCGCGACGGATCGATCTCCGTGTGCGGTCTACGACACGACAGGACTGGCGATGGCAACACGTCGTGGTCCCGGCCGCCCCGCCGGGCAACGTGCGAGGACGGATTCCGAGGTGAACGCCGCGGGTGCCCAGGTCTTCAGAAAACTCGGGTACCACCGAGCCACGATGGAAGACGTCGCCGCCGAGCTCGACATGACCAAGGGCAGCCTCTACCACTACGTGTCGACCAAAGAGGAGCTGCTCTATCGGGTGCTGCTCCCGCCGTACGAGGACGCGGTTCGGACCGCTTCCGCGGCCGCCGAACGCGCAGCGCCGGCACCGGAACGCATCGCCGAGGTCGTAGAGCGTCACCTGCGCAATACCGTCGAGCACTACCCCGCCATCTCCATCTACGTAGCGGCCTCCAACGACACCCCCATACCCGAGGAGATGCGTGAGCTCGACCGCCGATACACCTCGGCGGTTCGTCGAATCATCATCGACGGGATGCGCGAGGGCACCTTCAGGGTGTTGGATCCGTCGATCGCGATGGTCTCGGTGCTCGGCACCTGCAATTGGTTCGCCATCACCTACGACCCACGCGACGGCTGGGACATCGACGAATTTGCCAAAGGTCTCGTGGAGATCGTCCTGAGGGGCCTGACCGACGACACGCACTCCCTACCAGCACACGCGACGGGGGCGCCCGATCTCGAGGGAACCAACGACATGCGAAACAGTGACAAGGCAATCGGTGACAACGGAAGCGTCGACGGGGAGCGCGATGACAATGAAAGTGGGGACCAGCGTGCCGACCGATAGTGCATCGAGCGATGGCGACCCCCGGAGCCCCCGGCCGGGGACAGAAGGCACCGGCAACACCGAGGGGTACGTCGGCGTCGAGCAGATCGAGGGACTGCGGGTCCTCACCCTCACGCGTCCGGGCCGCCACAACGGCATGGACACCCAGATGCTCGTCGGCCTTGCCGACGAGATGCGCCGAGCCGCCTGGGACCGCGACGTCCGCGCCGTGCTGATCACCGGTGCCGAGGGGACCTTCAGTGCCGGTGGTGACCCCTCGGAGATGGCTGGTGAGGATCCCCTCGGCACAGCAGACCTGTGGACCCAGATCTCCGCGGATGTGGCGTCACGGATATTCCACGCCGAAAAGCCAGTCGTCGCCGCGGTCGAAGGGGTTGCGATTGGAGCGGGGTTCGCTCTCGCGATCGCCTGTGACGTCGTGCTCGCCTCTGAGACAGCCCGGTTCGGACCGGTGTTCGTACGCCGTGGGATCCTGCCGGACCACGCGGCGCTCTTCTTCCTGCCCCGGATCGTCGGACTTCTCGCTGCGAAGGACCTCATGTTCAGCGGGCGGGTGCTCGATGCCACAGAGGCGGAGTCGCTGCGGCTGTGCACGAGGGTCCTACCCGCCGAGGGATTCGCCGAGGCAGCCCTGGAGGAGGCACGGGACCTGGCAGCGGGCCCCACCCGGGCGATGGCTGCTGCGAAGTTGGTGATGAACAAGGGGCTGGAGACCGACATGTGGACCGTCCAGGCCTTCGAGCGGCTGGTACAGCCGGGCCTGTTCTCGAGCGAGGACTTCCAAGAGGGCTTCGCCGCTTTCAGGGAACGGCGCGATCCGGAGTTCCGTGGAAGGTAGAGACGAAGCAGACGTGACCGACAGCTGAGGCAAGGAGACCAATATGAGCCATGACGTGATAGTCGTCGGAGGTGGTGCGGCCGGTTCGGTCGCCGCGGCCGTGTTGGCGAAGGAGGGCAAACGGGTGCTCCTGTTGGAGCGCGACGCTGGGCTCGCCGGCCGTGCCCGGTACTTCGACGTGGAGGGATACAAACTCCAGTGGGGGCCGCACCTGCTCGAGGATCCAGGGAGCGGATTGACCGCGATCATGGACTGGCTCGGCTACGAGCTCGAACACGGTGAGACCAACGACGGCATGGCCATCTGGACCGGTGATGCATGGAAGTCCGCCTCGGAGGTGTACGGCTCGGGCAGGGAGGACCTGAAGCGGCTGAGTGCCGAGATCGCCTCACTCGACCTCGACTCGCTCGATGCGCTGGATCAGGTGTCGCTGCGGCACTGGCTCGCTGAGCGGACCTCACACGAAGGAGTGATGGGGCTGTTCGAGTTCATGGCGGTCCTCGAAGGCCAGACCGGCGGGCCGCAGGACCATTCCGCCAGCGACAACCTCTTCATGCGGTCTTTGCACCTGCGCGAGCGTCGCAAGCCCGGCTACTCCTATGTACCCCGGGGTGGTTTCGACGAGCTCTTCGAGACGGTCGGTGCCATAGCGGAGGACCATGGAGCGCAGGTACGGCGCAACGTCGAGGTCGCATCGGTCGCGATCGAGGACGGCAAGGTCCGTGGCGTGTACGTGGAACAGGGCACCCGACGGATGCCCAACGAGTTCCTGCCCGTGGAGTTGCTCGAGGCAGACGAGGTGATCCTCACCCTGCCGGTGTTCCAGGTGCTCGACATCCTGCCCCTCGACGAGATCCCAGACTGGTACCTCGAGCTGATCACCAGGCTCACCACAGAGGACGCCCGAGGGAGTTGGATCGGGTTCTACGCTGCGCTGGAGGAGCCGGCGCATCAGTTCACCGAACGCGAGCTGGCCGCCTGGTTCACGACGCCTCGTACCGGCTATCCGGGCTTCGGCTACCTGCACTCAGCACTCGACCCCGGCACAGCGCCCGAGGGGGAGCACCTGTTCGTGTGCGGGATCGCGTGTGACCTCGAGGCCGTGAAAGACCGCACGACGTTGGCAAAGCTCATGGCCGATTTCGAAGCCGACATGGACGACATGTACCCGGCCCTCAAGGGCGCCAAGTGGAAGGTGCGCCATGTGATCGAGAACTTCGGCCTCAAGGCGCGCCCCGGCCTCGTCGGAGCGCTTCGCCCCAGCAACACGGTGCCTGGGGTCGAAGGTCTCTACTGCGGAGGGGACACCTTCCAGAGCCGCTCGGTCGGTATCGACCGCGCTGCGCGATCGGGGCTCACCTGCGCGGAGCTCGTGTTGGGTAGGCGCGTGGACGGACTCTCAGGAACCTGGAGGTACTGATGACACACGCAGAGGACGAACTGGCGGTGCGCGCCCTGGTTGCGCGCTTCACCGACGCGGTCAACAGACGGATGCCCGAGGACCTCTCGGGCCTGTTCACCGATACCGGGGAGTGGATCGTTCCGGGCATGCCCGAAATCGAGGGGGGTGCCGCTGCCGCGGGCCAACTTGGCAGCCTCCTGGACGGCTTTTCGTTCCTGGTCCAGCTGGTCCACAGCGGCAGGGTCGAGCTTGCCGGTGAGAGAGCCTCCGCCCGTTGGTACATATCGGAGTGGGCGCAATCGGTCGACGGTGCCGGTTGGTACTTCGTCGGCACGTACCACGACCAGGTCGTTCGCAGCGACGACGGGTGGCTGTTCGCCTCGCGCCGGTTCGACTTCCTCTACCGCGGACGCACCGAACTCGCCGGCAGGACGTACCCCCTGGTGAACCCCGAGGTGGGTGATGGGATCCCTTGGCCGCCTTGACGCGAGTGCGTCACCCGCGGGACGGGAGCTCGTCGACGAACTCGAAAAGCCCCTTGGAGAGGTGATGGCCGCCGTCGATCGTGAGGCAGTGGCCCGTGATGTACGAGGCGTCCTCGGAGAGCAGGAACGCTGTCGCGCGGGCGGCTTCCTCGGCAGCGAGGAACCTTCCGGCGGGTATCGCATCGAGCAACTGGCGCTGGGACTCCGGCGTGGAGACCATGATCTGGGTTCCACCTACCTCCATCCAACCCGGTGCGATGCAGTTGACACGGATCCCGTGGGGCGCCCACTCCACACCGAGGGTCCTGCTCAGGTTGAGCACACCCCCTTTGGCCGCGGCGGTGTGCGCTATACCCGGGCCACCCATCCACGCGTAGGGCGTGAGCACGCTCACGATCGCACCGGATGAGCCTGCGGCGATCCAGCGCGCCCCGACCTCGTGGGAGCAGTTGAAGGTGCCCTGGAGCACGATGTCGGTGACCGCCTTGAAGCCGTTCGGGCTGAGGTCCTGCGCGTGAACCGGGAAGAGGCCCGACGCGTTGTTGACGAGGCCGTCGATGCCGCCGAAGCGCTCCACTGCGATATCGACCATCGCGCCGACCGCATCGGGGTCGCGGATGTCACAGATCGCTGAAGTGATCGCATCGGGGCCCGACTCACCGGTCACGACGTCGACCACGGCCCGGAGGGTCTCCTCGGTGCGTCCACACACCAACACCTTGGCGCCCAAGCGAGCGAACTCGGCAGCCATGACCGATCCCAAACCTCCCCCACCTCCGGTGACGATGATCCGCTTGCCGTCGATACCAGCGAGTTGTGACATCAGGTGCTCCTAGAGAAGTGCTTCTGTGATCGTCTTGTAGGCGGCTGCGCTGGCCCGCCCGGCGTTCAGGTCCACCAGTGACACGGGGTCCCAGAGCACCACGTGGTCAGGGTCGCCGTACGCCCTGATCTGTTCGACGACGTCGTCCGGTGTGCCGTAGAGGAACAGTGACCGCACGACGTCGGTGGGGACCTTGCGCGCGGCTTCGAGCTGTTCGGAGCCCATCGCGCTGGCCACCATGTGCGACAGCCCCCCACCGCTGAGCGGATGCTCCGCACCGACCGCCTCGAAGCGTTCGGGCGGCAACAACAGCGCGAACGCCTTGAGGATCGGGTGCTCCAACAGCTCCTCGGCCGCCTCCCGGGTCGGTTGCACCACCACCTGCACCGACAGCGCGTAGGTGAGCGACTCAGGATCGCGGCCGGCGTCACGTGCGGCCGCACGAACCTTGTCACGCCCTGCGTGCCAACCCTGCACCGGCAACCAGTTCGGGATCCAGCCATCCGCATAGGTGCCGGTCGCCCTCAGGCCCCGAGGACCGTGTGCTGCCAACCACAGTTGAGGGCCGGGCGAACCGGGCGCGGGGCGCAGTCCCATGACCGCACCGTTGTCGTCGGGGCCGGGGTCATCCAGAAGGGCCCTGATCTGGGCTGCCGCGTCCTCGAACACGGTCGCCGGAGACTTCACCTTCACACCATAGGGTCCGTAGTTGGCCAACTCACCGGCCCCGAGGCCGAGCACGATCCGTCCCGGTGCGAGGTGATCGAGCGTCATCACGGTCTGTGTGAGTGTCGAGGCGTTGCGCCTGATCGCATCGGTGACGCACACCCCCAACATGGCGGAGTCAGTTGCCTGCGCGCATGCGCCCATGCAAAGGAAGGGGTCCGCGTAGACGTGGGGATCCGGCTGCACCGCTGCCAGCCCACCGGTCGCCCACAACTCCTGGGAGTGGAACGCCACCAGGTGGTCCGGCCACCAGAACGACGACAGTCCGTCCTCGCTCAGACGTGCAACGCGCTTGGCCATCTGGCCAAACGGCGGAGCGGGTCCCATGGCGGTTCCTACCCTCATGACGCCTCCTTCTGGTGGGAGCCCGACCGTCGGGGATCCCGATCACGCCCACGTGCCGGACTGTCCATCTGGAAAGAACTCATTGCCAGAATCTGCCCTTGAACGTAAAGTCTAACATTACGCGACAAGGAGATGCCATGGCCCAACAGGATTTCGAACGGATCAGGGTCTCCAAGCAGGAGTCCCGCTTGGAGATCACGCTCGACTGGCCCGAGCGCCGCAACGCCCTCGACTACCAGGGTTGGGACGAGCTGAACCAGGCGCTCGACCTCGCGGCCGGCGATGACACGTGCAAGGTGGTGTCGGTCACCGGAACCGACCCGGCGTTCTGTGCTGGGGTGGCGTTCCACGACATACCCACCTCCTTGGAGATCGAAAAGACCCAGTTCCCGAGCTTCATCCGCAAGTGGGCCGACACTGCGGACCGCTTCGAACGCCTCGCCCAGCCGACGGTGGCAGCGATCAACGGTCCGGCGGTCGGGGCGGGCTTCGAGGTTGCGCTGGCGTTCGACATCCGCATCGCGAGCGACCGCGCACTGTTCGCCATGCCCCAGCTGCGGATGGGGATCATCCCCGATGTCGGCGGCACCAGCCGCCTGGCTAAGGTCGCCGGTACAACCCTCGCCAAGGACCTCGTGCTCACTGGACGTGTGCTGAGCGCCGAGGAGGCGCTGGCCGCGGGGATCGTGAGCCGGATCGTTCCACACGAAGACCTCGAGGCCGAGACGGAGAAGATCACAGCCCTCATCGAGGAGCTCCCATGGCCGGCACCGTATTTCGCCATGGTGGCGATCGACAGTGGACTGCAACTCGATCCGCGCCGTGCGGCCGACCTGGAGGGCATCGTCGACCAGGTGATGCTTCGCACCGACGAGGTGTGGGAGCGCATCGACGACTTCTACCGCTCGAAGGGACTCAAGGGTCTGCGCCAGTGACCGTTGCACCCGTTGCGGTGGTAACCGGCTCGGGACGGGGGATCGGCGAGGCGATCGCGCACCGTCTGGCAGAGGCGGGGAACACGGTGGTGGCCGCAGACATCGCCCCGGCGCAGAGCGCGCCGCGCGGGGTTCATCCCCACCATGTCGACATCGCCGATGCCGACTCGGTCGAGGCACTGTTCGCCTTCGCGGACGGCCTCGGCGAACTGGTTGCACTTACCAACTGCGCGGCAGTCATCCGTGAGACTCCCGTGGACGCTACCGACCCCGCAGACGTCGAGACCACCCTGTCGGTGAACCTCGGTGGCACGATGCGGGTGACCCGCACCGCTGTGACCCGGATGGCTGCCGGATCCGCGATCGTCAACATATCGAGCACCTCGGCGATGAGGATGTCGGAGGCATCCGCGAGAGCGGGTGTATCGGCCTATGCCGCATCCAAGGGTGGCATCGAGGCCTACACCCGGGCGATGGCCAACGAACTCGGCAGGCGTGGAATCAGGGTGAACGCGATCGAGCCCGGTGTCATCAGGGCGCCGATGGCAGCCCTGTTGCTCGACAACATCGATGAGAAGGTGTTGGCGAAGCGATCGCCGCTTCGCCGCATAGGCGAGCCACACGACATCGCCGAGGTCGCAGAGTTCCTGCTCTCACCGAGGGCCAGCTACGTCACCGGCGCCGTGGTACCGGTCGACGGCGGGATGCTCACCCGGTGAAGTCCCAAAGGGTTGCGCTCGTGACAGGGGCGGGAGGAGGAATCGGCGCACGGGTGGTGCAACGCCTGCGCGAAGGCGGGTACGCGGTCGTCGCCGGGGACATCACCCCACCAGCGGGCGGCGACGAGGCTGTGCATACGGTCGAACTCGACGTGACCGACGATGCGTCGGTGAACAACGCGATCGACGTGGCGACGAAGCTCGGCGACCTGGCCGCGCTCGCCAACTGCGCGGCGGTGCTGCGCGAGACCCGCGTCGAGGACACCGACCCGCTCGACGTCACACTTCAGCTCGAGGTGAACCTTGCGGGAACCATCCGCACGACTCGATCGGCGACCCAACACATGGATTCGGGTGCCGCGGTGCTCAACATCAGCAGCACAGCGTCGCCGGCCCCTGCCGACACGGCGATGACGGTGTACTCGGCCACCAAGGGTGGCGTCGAGGCATACACGCGGGCGATGGCCAACGAACTCGGCGGACGCGGGATACGGGTCAACGCCATCCAACCCGGCTACACCCGCACCGCGATGCTGTCGCAGATGCTGGAGCCCCGCTTCGAAGCAGCCGTCACCAGGCGTATCCCGCTTCAGCGCCTCGCCGAACCCCGTGAGATCGCCGAGGTGGTGGAGTTCCTGCTGTCGCCGCGAGCGGCATACGTCAACGGCGCAGTCATACCCGTCGACGGCGGAGTCCTCACCGTCAACTGATGATGCGACGACCCCTGCCCCGCCGCCCTACCGGCCCAGGCGGCACGACGACGACAACCAGCACACCGGTACGCCGGGACCACCAGGCCAACGGGACCACCAAGCAGATAGGAGTAGATGGATGACAGAGCGAACATCGGTGATCGTCACGGGTGCGGGAAGGGGTATCGGTGAGGCCATCGCCAAGCGCGTCGCGGAGTCCGGGCACCGGGTCCTCGCCGCGGACATCTCGCCTGCCGAGGGTGGCCCCGAGGGCTTCCACCCCTTCGAGCTGGACATCTCCGATCCCCGGTCCGTTCAGGCGGCGATCGAAGAAGCGACGGCGATGGGCAACCTCGTCGGGTTGGCCAACTGCGCAGGGGTTCTGCGCGAGACCCCCGTCGACGACGGCGACGAGGCCGACATCGACACCACCCTCGACGTGAACCTCAAGGGCACGATCAGGATGACCAGGGCTGCGGTACCGCACATGGGGGTGGGGTCAGCCGTGGTGAACATCTCGAGCATCTCGGTGCAGCGTTCATCTGCGTGGGGTGTGTCCACCTACGCCGCCTCCAAGGGAGGTGTGGAGGCCTACACGCGGGCGATGGCCAACGAGCTCGGTCGCCGGGGAATCCGCGTCAATGCGGTGGAGCCGGGCTACATCAGGGCACCGATGCTCTCCACCCTGCTCGACTCCAACGGCGAGGACCGACTCGTGCGCCACATCCCCCTCGGCCGGCTCGGCGAGGGTCGTGACATCGCCGAGGTCGTCGAGTTCCTCCTCTCAGAGCGCGCTGCGTACGTGACCGGCGCCGTGGTCCCGGTCGACGGAGGCGCGCTGGCGGTATGACCTCCGGGGGCGAACACGGGCACGGTCGCCTCCAGGGCGATCCCGCCAGGCTCGAGTGGCTGCGCCAGGCCTACTACGGCTTGGACGGCCGCTGGTACCTGAAGCTGCGCGAACGGCTGGGGCCCGAGGTTGCCCAAGAGGTCGACGAGGCCGTCTGTGACAGCCTCGGGCGGCTCCACCTGCGCACCTGGCTCGAACTCACCGACAGGTCCTCGATCTCCGACTGCGTGGAATTGGGTGAGTTCGTGCTCGACGTGCTCGGGCTCCTGTACGGATCGGGTGAACTCCCTGTCGAGGTCGTCGAGTCCACACCGAACCGCTGGGTGATGGAGCATCTGCGGTGCACGATCTTCGAGATGGGTGCTGCTGCCGGCTACTCCGATGCTGGTCCGGTCCCCGGCCAACTGCCGGGGTGTGGTGGAATCAGGGCCCTCTACTCGAGCTGGGCCACCGCCGCCGGCAACTTCGAGGTCCGACAACTGGCACGCGTCGGCGAGGACCGCCCCCTCGCATGCCGCTACGAGTTCGTTACCGCTGAAGCACACCCGAAAGTCCTTTACGTTTAACGTGCGATTCCGTAACATTGCTCTATGTTCGACTACCAGCGCATCTTCCATGTCGGAGTCCGGGTACATGACCTCAAAGAGGGGATGGACAGCATCGGCGACAGCCTCGGCCTCAGATGGGCTCAGGTGATCGAGCGACAACAGGACTCGTGGACTCCCGAAGGAGGCGCCAGCACCAGCACCCTGCGCTTCACCTACTCCACCGAAGGGCCCCAGCATGTGGAACTGCTCCAGGGTGACCAGGGATCGCTCTGGGATGCGGGCGACAGCTTCGGCCCCGGGCTGCACCACAGCGGCATCTTCGTCGACAGTGTTGCCGAGACCACCGAAGCGCTGGTCGCAGACGGCTGGACGCTGCTCGGTGCTGCGAAATCCCCCGAGGATGGCTACGGGGTGTTCAGCTACGTCCGCTCCCCCACCGGGTTCCTGGTAGAGCCGGTGGACGAGAGTCGTCGCTCCCAACTCGAAGCCTGGTGGGCAGGCGGTGCACTCTGATGGGCACCGAAACGTGGGGTCCGGAGTGGGACGAGGTCGCTGATCTCGTGGTCGTCGGTGCAGGTGCGGCAGGTGCGGCCGCAGCCGCGACCGCCGCGCACGACGGGGCCTCGGTCATCGTGCTGGAAAAGGCCGAGTTCACCGGTGGCACCACCGCCAAGTCCGGTGGCCAGATGTGGGTGCCGGACAACCCGCTGCTGCGCGAACGCGGCATCGTCGACGAGCGGGACAGCGCATTGCGGTACATGGCGCGCACCGCCTACCCGGTGCAGTACGACCCGTCCGCGGACATGCTCGGGCTCCCAGAGGACCGCTACCGTGCGCTGGGCTCCTTCTACGACGCCGGATCGGGCGCGATCGAGCTGCTTCGGTCACTTGGAGCGATGAACCTCGAGTCGATTCCCTATGTCGACTACTACGCGCACCTCGATGAGGACAAGTGCCCCCAGGGCCGCACGATCTCGCCGATCCTCCCCGATGACTGGCAGGTCGGATCCAAGGTGACCGGCGGCCAGATCCTCGTGGATGACCTTCTCGAGTATGCGACGGACAACGGCACGAAGGTCCTGACCAACCACGAGGCGAAGCACGTCGTACGCAACCCCGACGGCTCGGTGATCGGTGTGGAGGTCCGCGTCGGGCACCGCACCGTGCTCATCGGAGCCACCAAGGGTATCGTGTTCGCTTCGGGCGGATTCCTCCACGACGAACGCATGTCGCTCGATTACCTCCGCGGCCCCATCCTCGGCGGTGCCGCCGCAAGCTCGGCCACCGGCGATTTCGTGCGGATAGGGATCGAGTGCGGCGCGCTATTGGGCAACATGGGCAACGCGTGGTGGGACCAGGTGGTCGTGGAGCTCGCGGCCCGACGTCATGAGACGCCGAGCGATGTCTATTCCCCCTTCGGTGACAGCATGCTCATGGTCAACCGGTTCGGCCGTCGTGCGCTGAACGAGAAGGCCCCCTACAACGAGCGTGGCCAGGCACACTTCGAATGGGATCAGCACCTCGGGGAGTACCCGAACCTGCTGATGTTCATGATCTTCGACGAAGCGGTGGTCGACAGCCCGGAACAGTCCATCTTCCGCTGGCCCGTACCCCGCGACTGGTCCAGGGAACGGCCCTTCATCATCACGGTGGATCACCTCGACGAGCTCGAGCCGGCCATCGCAGCGCGCCTCGAGAACCTGGCGGAGCTCACGGGCCGAGCAGAGCTACACGAGGACTTCACGGCGACGCTGAACGCAACCGTCGAGCGCTTCAACGAGATGGCGCGCAACGGAGTGGACGAGGACTTCCACCGCGGCGAGACCCCGATCGAGCAGGTCTGGGCCGGCGAACCTCGAACCGAGGGTGCTTCACCATCGCTCTACCCCCTCGCGGAGACAGGCCCGTACCACTGCGTGATCCTCGGTCCTGGCGCCCTGGACACCAAGGGTGGCCCGGTGACCGACGAGAACGCCCGTGTGGTCGCAGTGGATGGCGAGCCGATCGTCGGGCTGTACGGAGCGGGCAACTGCATCGCCTCTCCGGCCGGGCAGGCCTACTGGGGTCCCGGCTGCACGATCGGGCTCGCAGTCACCTACGGCTACCTGGCAGCGAAGCACGCTGTCGCACTCGACGAGCGCCGCCCGGAGCTCGCCGTCGACGCCTGAGCCTGGATCCACCGACGTGGTGAGGTGATGGTCGGCACGTATCCGCGGAGGTGTCTTTGCTGTAGCGACGATGACGGTTCTTGAGCTGACTGTTCCTGTGACGGAGGGGGATCTTCACCTCTGTCTCACCCCCATGTGATACTCGAATATATGTTCGATAAGGGAAGCCGGACGGATGGTTCGGGCGAGTGGGATGGTTCGGGCGGGCCGAGTGCTTCGGGTGAGCGGGGCAGCCAGGTTGGCGACGCGCCGGTGGCTTGGGGTCGTGTCGGTAGCGACGGTCCCGGCCCCGGTGGCGGTGATGCTGGTTCAGGCGATGGCGGTGATGCTGGCTCTGTTGGGGGTGACGGTGGCTGTGACACCGACAGCGATGCCGGCTCGGGTGCTGTCGGGTGTGTGGCGGGCGTGTTGGAGGCTCTCGATGTGGTCGCTGGGGTGGATCTTGCCGACGTCGATGGCCGCGAGTTGATGGATGTCGTCGAAGCGCTCGAGGGTGTGCGTCGCCGGGTTGACGCACTCTCCGCGGTTGCGTTGAATCGTTTGGATGTGACCGGGGTGACCGAGTCGGTGCGCGGGTTGCGTACGAAGGGGTGGAAAGCGAACCGGTGTCATCTACCGCATCGGGTTGTGGCCCGTGATCTACGGGTCGGTGCGTTGCTGGTGCGTTTCGAACAACTCGCCGTGGCGTTGAGTGAAGCGCGGATCTCTGTTGAGCATGTCGACACGGTCGCAGCTGTGACCAACCCCCGTGTTGAGACAGCGTTGTTGGAGGTGCAGGACCAGATCATCGCTTATGCCTGCCGGCACCGGTTCAGCCATTTCAAAGCCTGGCTTACAGCACTGGTGGAGTTGTTGGATGCCGATGGCCCTGAGCCTGACCTGGGGGACCGCAACACGGCGTCTATGGCAACAGACGCTCAGAGCCTGCATTTGGTGATGGACCTCACTGGTGCTGATGCGGTGGTGGCACGGCGGATCATCGACACCGAATGTGACCGCCAATACCGCACAGCCAAGACCGAATGCGAGACCGCTGGTATCGAGATGCCGACTGTTCGGCAGTTGCGGGCACGCGCGGTGATCGAACTGTTACGCCGCGGAGCCGACCCGGATCCGTCGAGTCCCGCAGCGGTGACCGAAGCTGTGGTGACGTTGCCAGTGGACCGGGATGGCAAACCAGGTTCTGTGCGCACTGCTGATGGTGAGCCTGTCGACACCGCGACTGCAGCGGTGTTGCTGTGTGACGCACTCTTGCAACCCGTCGGGGTGGACCCGTCAGGTTCACCGTTGAATTGGGGGCGTCGCCGTCGTTTGTTCACTCCCGCTCAGCGCACAGCTTTGGGGGTGCGTGATGGTGGGTGTGTGTTCCCTGGTTGTGACCAGCCCGTGTCACGCTGTGATGCGCATCATCAACAGCCATGGGAGACAGGCGGTGTGACTGACCTGGTCAACGGGGCACTGTTGTGTCGCCGCCATCACCGCTTGGAGCACTCCAACACAGACTGGAAACTCCACACCGTGACCGTTGCAGATCTACCAGCCGAACTCGCCGAACAACACCAGCAACGGGCCATCAACGCTGGGCTCGACCCCGGCCACTCGGCCAGCTTGGACCGATCGGGTAACCCGAGTGCCCCAAGTAACTCGGGTAGCCCAAGTGGCCCGGGCAGCCCGGCTAGTCCAGGTAATCCGGGTAGCTG
>JBKEAI010000045.1:0-5322 GCA_047972145.1 Microthrixaceae bacterium | reverse complement strand
CCTCGGGTGGCGGCCGGGTCCTGTGCAACCACAGACCGTGAACCGGGTCAGGGCCGGAAGGCAGCAGCTCTCAACGGATCCTGTGGGGTGCCGCAGATCGCCTGGCCGCCTCCCGAGGGCGTGAGCGCGTTCGGGCGGGCCACCCGGCCCGGACGGGTCCCGTCGCACGCGTAGGATCGGGGGGTGGCCCACCAGTCCCTCTACCGCCGGTACCGACCGCGCCGATTCTCTGAGATCAAGGGCCAGGAACACGTGGTGACCGCCTTGCGCAACGCGGTGTCCGACGACACCGCCGGCCACGCGTATCTGTTCTCGGGGCCCCGCGGCACGGGCAAGACCTCCACCGCACGGATCCTCGCGAAGGCGCTCAACTGCACAAACCTGAGCGGCGGTGAGCCGTGCTGTGAGTGCGAGTCGTGCGTGGCGATGGAAGCGGGCTCGAGCTTCGATCTCTTCGAGCTCGATGCAGCGTCCAACCGTGGGGTCGACTCGGTGCGCGAACTCGTGGAGCGCACCGCTGTGGGTTCGCCCGGACGCACCAAGGTGTACATCCTCGACGAGGTCCACATGCTCACCAAGGAGGCTTCCAACGCGTTGTTGAAGACGCTGGAGGAGCCACCCGAGCATGTCCGCTTCGTGCTGGCGACGACCGACCCGCAGAAGGTGCTGCCGACGATCCGTAGCCGCACCCAGCACTTCGACTTCCGTCTGCTCTCCGCGGACGAACTGACCGAACACGTGCGTTGGGTGGTCGCCGATGCGGGGCTCGACGTCGACGACGAGGCGATCGCCTACGCGGTGCGTCGCGGCAGGGGATCGGTGCGCGACACTCTCTCGGCGCTTGATCAGGTCGTCGCCGCGGGTGGGGTCACCCAGCGAGCAGAACCGGTCGAGGCGCTCTTCGAGGCGCTCTCTGCGCGTGACAGCGGCAAGGCGCTGTTGGCGATCGCCGATGCCGTGAGTGCCGGCCACGACCCGCGGGTGCTGGCCGAGGCGTTCGTGGGTGAGGTGCGCGATGCCTTCCTCGCCTCCCTCGGTGTCGACACCCCGCACCTGGTCGACACCGACGCACAACGCCTGAAGCACTGGGCCGACCAATTGGGTTCGGCGGGGTTGACCGCCGCGATGGAACGGGTGGGTACCGCCCTGGTGGACATGCGGGTCGCGGCCGACCCGCGGGTACCTCTCGAGGTCGCGCTCATCGGACTCACCACAGCAGCCGACTCGCCCTCCGCGCAGGGCAGGGCCGCTCCGGTCGTTGGTGACGCGTTGGCCGCGTTGACCAAACGGGTCGAGGCACTCGAAGCGGGTGCGGGCACCACGCGCACCGGCTCCGAACACAGTGCGGCCGGGTCAGGTACCGGTGATGCGCCCGCCGGTCGGGTCGTGTCAGAGGCTCCGGCATCGAGTGCCGAGGCCTCAAGCAGTACAGCCGCCGGCACGACGACGGCGAGTGGCGCCGCGGCAGCGCGGGCCGCACTGGCCGGGACCGGTGGTTCAGCCGACGATCCCGGCGCATCCGCTGACAGACGCCCGACAGACCAACCACAGACGCAGGATCGGGATACAGCGAGATCAGACACTGCGCCAAACCGGGGTGCTGGCGCACCGCCCCGCTCGGGACGTCGCAAGCCGCCACCACCGCCCCCGCGACGGCGCGGCGGTGGGCGACCGTCGTCACCGCCCCCGACTGGAGCAGCGCAGGGTCAAGATCCTCGGCCGGCTCAAGGGGGGTCCGCGCTGACGGCACCATCAACACCGGGTGCTCCGACGGTACCTTCCGAACCGTCCGCCGAGCTCAGCCCAGCCACACCCGCAGCACCTGGCGAGGGGGCCAGTGGTGTGCAGACGGTCAGTGGGGCACCCACGGCTTCGCCAGGTAGCGGCTCACCCGACCGGGAGGCGCTAGTGATGGCCTTCGGCGATGTCGTCGTGCCCCAGCTCAAGGGGATGGCCAAGGCGTTGTTCAGCGCGGGACGCTTCGTGAGCGTCGAGGGTGAGACAGCCGTGTTCGCCCTCGACAACGACCCCACCCGTGATCGCGCCGAGAAGTACCGCGCCGAGGTGGAATCACGGCTGTCTGCCCACTTCGGCTCCGCGGTGACCCTCGACCTGGTGACGGAGTCCGACCCGCGGGCCCGGGCGTCATCGGCTACGACGGGTGGGCCGCCGGGAACGCCATCGCGCCGGTCCGCTGAAGGCGCAGACACCGCGTCTCTCCCTCCGTCCGCTCAGGACGCCGAAGTGGGGCCGGGCAACTCGGGACAGGACAGCGATTCGGGAGGTGGGACCAACGGAGCCACACCCGATGAAGACGAGGACCTGACGGCCCCGCTCGAAGAGCTCGAGGACGCGGACGTCGCCAAGACGGGACTCGACCGAGTCGCCGCGGCGTTCCCGGGTGCAGAGATCGTGGACACCGAGGAGTCAAAGTGACCGACCGCCCCGAACCCGATGAGCCGGGTGGAACCACTCCCGAGGGTGGCCTACCCGCGGAGGTCATGGGCCCGGACAGCACCGAGGTACCCGATGCTGGCGGTGACCCGTTGGCAGCACTCGGCGGTGAAGGTGGCCTCGACCTGGGCGTCATGATGCAGATGGCACAGGACATGTCCGAGCGGATGGGTGACGCCCAGAGCGAGCTCGCCGAGGCACGCGTCGAGGGGTCCGCCGGGGGTGGGCTGGTGCGCATCGTGCTCAACGGCCACCTACATCTGCTGGAAGTCGACATCGATCCCGGGGCGATCGATCCGGATGACCCATCGATGCTCGGCGACCTGATCGTCGCCGCATGGCGCGACGCGCATGATGACGTGGCGAAGCTCCAGGCCGCCGCAGACCCCCTTGGAGGTCTCGGCGGGGCGCTCGGTGGTGGCCTCGGCGGATTGTTCGGAGGAGCCTGACGTGGCTGTGGCACAAGCATCCGCGGTCCAGGATCTGATCGATGCCTTCGCGAAGCTCCCCGGTATCGGACCGAAGTCGGCCCAGCGCATCGCGTACCACCTGCTCAAGTCCGACCCGGAGGACAGCCGACGTCTCGCGGCTGCGGTGGTGGCAGCCAAGGAGAGGGTCGGCTTCTGTGCACGCTGCTTCAACCTCAGCGAGACCGAGGTGTGCCCGATCTGCTCGGATGAACGCCGCGACACACACCTGCTCTGTGTGGTCGAGGAGCCCAGAGACGTGATCGCGGTGGAACGCACCCAGGAGTTCAACGGCCGCTACCACGTCCTGGGAGGCGCGATAAACCACCTGGAAGGTGTCGGGCCGGACCAGCTCAAGATCCGTGAGCTGTTGTCGAGGGTGGACGCAGAAGGGATCACCGAGGTGATCATCTGCACCAACCCGAACCTCGAAGGCGATGCCACAGCGCTCTACCTCGGCCGCGTTCTCGGGGTGCCGGGACTCACCGTGAGCCGGATCGCGAGCGGGCTACCCGTGGGTGGTGACCTGGAGTACGCGGACGAACTCACCCTCGGGCGGGCCCTCGAGGGTCGGCGCACGGTGGATCACCCTGCGCCGACCGACTGAGGAGCCGGTGAGCTCGGGAACCGCGGACCCGGCAACTGGGCGTCGTAGCTGACCGACACCCGCACCCTGAAGGCGCACCCTGAAATCGCGCCCTGAAGGCGTCGGGTGGTAGATCCTCAGGCGATCGCCTTGAGGATCAGGGCCTCGCCCTGGCCGCCACCGCCACACAGCGCAGCGGCGCCGGTGCCGCCACCGCGGCGGCGCAGCTCGTTGATGAGCGTGAACGCCACGCGGGTGCCCGATGCCCCGAGAGGGTGACCGATCGCGATGGCACCACCGTTGACGTTGGTGATCTCGTCGGTGATCCCCAGGTCCTGCATCGACGCGATCCCCACGGCGGCGAACGCCTCGTTGAGCTCGTAGAGCTCGAGGTCCGACTGCGGGATGCCCGAGGACTCCAGTGCTGCCTTGATCGCGCGCGAGGGCTGGGTGAGAAGAGACGCATCAGGTCCGGCGATCTGACCGCTGGCGAGCACCTCGGCGATCGGTGTGGCGCCGAGGCGGTCGGCCGCGTCCTTGGAGCACACGATCACCGCTGCACCGCCGTCGGAGATCTGCGAGGCGTTGCCTGCGGTGATGTTGCCGGCCTTGTCGAACGCGGGTCGTAGTCCGCCGAGTGATTCGGCGGTGGTCCCTGCGCGCACACCCTCGTCTTCGGAGAAGGTGATCGGGTCACCCTTGCGCTGGGGGATCTCCACCGAGATCACCTCGTCGTCGAACAGGCCGTCCTTCTGGGCGCGTGCGGCGCGCTCGTGGGACTTCGCGGCGAGGTCGTCCTGCGCGTCGCGGGGAAGCCCCAGCGATGCTGCGTACTTCTCGGTCCCCGCACCCATCGCCACCTGGTCGAACGCGCAGAACAGTCCGTCGTACATCATCGAGTCGACGACGGTCTTGTCGCCCATGCGCATGCCGGCGCGGGCGTCGGGAAGCAGGTACGGGGCGTTGGTCATCGACTCCATGCCTCCGGCGACCACCACATCGGCGGCCCCGGTCGCGATCATCTGGTCGGCCAGCGCGATGGCGTTCATGCCCGAGAGGCACACCTTGTTCACAGTCATCGCGGGCACGTCCATGCTGATGCCGCCCGCGACCGCTGCCTGGCGGGCGGTGATCTGACCCGCGCCGGCCTGTAGCACGTGGCCCATGAGCACGTAATCGACCGCATCGGCTGCGATCCCTGCGCGCTCGAGGGCGCCCTTGATGGCGAACCCACCGAGGTCCGCCGCGGAGAACCCCGAGAGGGATCCCGACATCCTGCCGACTGGGGTACGAGCTCCCCCGATGATCACTGAACCAGCCATTTCCGACCCCTTCGTTCGATTGGAACCCAGGTTTTCCCGTGGTAGCCCGTCGTTGCCCGGCGGGCGGTGCCACAAGGATAGTTGCGCGAGTTGTCCGGATCGAAGTGAAGTGGTCCTATGGTCCTCCCCGGACGCGCGAGTGCCACCTGTGCCAGAGTCTCACCGATGGAGAAGCAGATGGGTACATCGCCGTCGGGTACAGCGCTTTCGGGTTCGGTCGCGTTGGTCACCGGGGGTGGTAGCGGCATCGGTCTGGCGGCGGCCAAGGCCCTCGCCGCCGACGGCGCTTCGGTGCTCATCGTGGGGCGCACCCAGGACAAGTTGGACGCGGGCCTCGCCGAGTTGGAGCCGTTGGTCCACCCGCAAGCTGCGGTCGCGGCACTGTCCACCGATGTCACCGACGAGGATCAGGTTGCAGCGGCCGTCGTAGCGGCCGGTGAGCTGCCGGGCAGGTTGTCGATAGCGGTCGCCTCTGCGGGGGACGGCACGATCG
>JBKEAI010000163.1:0-2143 GCA_047972145.1 Microthrixaceae bacterium | reverse complement strand
TACGGAGGTGACATCCAGGACCTGCTCGGCCAGGAGCTCATCACCGGGTTGAACCGCATGCCGGCGTTCATCGTGATCCTGATCGTGGTGGTGGTCCGCGGGAGAGGCCTACCGCTGCGCTCGCATGTCGCGGCCCGCCTGCCGAAGTTGGGGACGGGCCAGATCAGCGCCCGGGGAGTGCTCATCGCGGGGGTGGTGACACTCGCGTTGTTGTTCGGAGTCATGGATGCCTCATGGGCACAGGCCACCTACCTCTCCCTCGCCACCGGGGTGATGGTGCTCTCGATCATCGTGCTCACCGGATACGCGGGTCAGATCTCCCTCGCGCAGTGGGCGCTGGCAGGGATCGGTGCACTCATAGCGGGCCGCTTGGTGCGCGCGGGTGTGCCGATCGAACTGGCGATCATCGTCGGGGTCGGGCTCACGATCCCCGTCGGGCTCATATTCGCGATACCCGCGCTTCGAACCCGCGGCGTGAACCTCGCCGTGGTCACCCTCGCCTTGGGGTACCTCACCTCCGAGGTGGTCTTCGCCAATCCCAACTACCTCGGCGATCCGCTCGACGGTGGTACGCGCATCGAAGCGGTGAAGCTGTTCGGAATCGAGGTGGACGCGTTCAACCACCCCCACGCGTGGGCGGTGGTGAGCCTGATCTGTTTCGTGGCGCTGTCACTGTTGGTGGCGAACCTGCGGCGCTCACGGACCGGTCGACGCCTCATCGCGGTGCGCACCAACGAGCGCGCCGCGTCGTCGTTGGGCATATCGGTGTTCGGTGTGAAGCTCTACGCCTTCGCCGTCTCGGCCGGCCTGGCTGCTGTCGCGGGCGTGCTCGTCGGGTTCCGTGGTCGGGTCATCAGCTACACCGAGTTCAACGTGTTCGCGTCTATCAACAGCCTCGGCTACGCGGTGATCGGTGGTCTCGGCTATGCGGTCGGTGCGGTGTTCGCAGCGCCCAACGCACTCGGGGGGCTGGGCACGAAGGTGATCGAGGACTGGTTGGGCCTGGGTGACTTCTGGGACCTGATCCTCGGGTCGATCCTCGTGTTCGTGATCCTGATCGTGCACCAGGACGGCATCGCCAGCGTGTTCGCAGCGCCGCGCCACCTCTGGGAGCGCCTGAGGTTGGTGGCTCGACGACGCGAACCGGAGTTGCCGCCGGAACCGGAGGTCGAGCCGGTCCCCGGAGCGAAGTTGGCCGTATCGGGGCTGACCGTGCGGTTCGGGTCGGTCACCGCGGTACGCGACGTCTCCCTCGAGGTCAACCCGGGCGAGGTGGTGGGGCTCATCGGGCCCAACGGGGCCGGTAAGACCACCTTCATCGACGCTGTCACCGGCTTCGTGTCGGCCGAAGGGTCGATCACCCTCGGCGGCGAGAGCCTCGAGGGCCTCTCACCCACCAGGCGGGCCCGGGCAGGCCTACGACGGTCGTTCCAGTCACTCGAGCTCTTCGAAGACGTGAGCGTCGAGGAGAACATCCGTGCCGGCAGCGAGATGCAGGTCTCGCGCTGGTCCTGGGTGTCGGACCTGGTGTGGCCCGGCAAGCACGCGATGTCCGCGACCGCGTTGGCTGCCGTGCACACGTTCGATCTGGCTGACGACCTCGCAACGTCGCCAGAGGCGCTTCCCTACGGTCGCAGGCGGCTGGTGGGTATCGCACGTACGGTGGCATCGGGTCCTTCGTTGGTGATGTTCGACGAGCCCGCCGCCGGACTCGACGAATCCGAGAGTGCAGAGCTGGCGGTGCTCATCCGCCGGTTGGCCGAGGAGCGCAACATGGGTGTACTGCTTGTCGAGCACGACGTCGGCCTCGTGATGTCGACCTGTGACCGCATCGTGGTGATCGACTTCGGCAGCGTGATCGCCAGCGGCACACCTGAGGAGATCCGGCAGAACACCGCCGTGCGCGACGCCTACCTCGGGTACGCCGAGACGGCGGAGCCCGGGGTGTCGCTGCGCGACGTCGATCCCTCGGTCGGCCCTGCGGATGCGGCCACAACAGGCGAGGTGATCCGACCATGAGCACAGCACTCATCGAGGCGGCGGGGCTCTCGGCGGGCTACGGCAAGATGGCGGTGGTGCGCGACCTCGACCTGCGGGTCGACCCCGGTGAGGTGGTGGCCCTGCTCGGAGCCAACGGGGCGGG
>JBKEAI010000162.1:0-11767 GCA_047972145.1 Microthrixaceae bacterium | reverse complement strand
TGGCGGCGATACCGCACTGGCAGGTTGCAGATTGCTTCGATGACGAGCAGCGCGCCGTGCTGGCATACACCGATGCGCTGGTCGTCATGGGTGGGCGGGTCGCGGACGGGATCTTCGAGGCGCTTCGCGCCCACCTGGATGACGAGCAGATCCTCGAGCTCACCTACATAGTGATGACCTATGAGATGCACGCCACGATGTCCAAGGCGCTGCGCACCGAGTACGACGACGTCGACGACCCGGTGAAGGAGGTGGCGGATCCTGCCGGCAACTTCGGTGGTCTTGACATATTCGAGGGGATCGAGGGTTCCCAGGGGTCACCACCGGAGGCTCGGGATTGAACGACCCCGTGGACGGTACCCCCCTGGTGCTGCTCGTCACCTCGACGGACTGCTGGGAGCTCGACGAGGACGTGCCGGAGCTGACGAGCGCGCTCACCGCAGCCGGCATCCGCAACGCACCCGCTATCTGGGATGACCCCGACGTGGCGTGGTCCGACGCGGATCTGGTGGTGGTCCGTTCGACCTGGGACTATCCGTTGCGCCTCAAGGAGTTCCTCGAGTGGGCCGACCGTGTCGAGCGGGTGACCCGACTCGCGAACCCGTCGGAGATCCTGCGCTGGAACACCGACAAGCACTACCTGCGCGACCTGGCTTCGGTCGGTGTGCCCACGGTGCCGACCGGCTTCCTGGAGGTGGGGGCCACCGCCGAGCAGATCGACGAAACGCTTGGTGTTCACCTGGCTGGATCATCGGAGGTGGTGGTCAAGCCTGTGGTATCGATCGGATCGCGCGACACCGCAAGGTTCACCCGGGCAGAGTCGGGACACGCCCGCGAGCTTGCCGAGGTGATCCTGGGTGGCGGCCGCAGCGTCATGGTCCAGCCGTACCTGTCTTCGGTCGATGAGCGCGGCGAGAAGGGCCTGGTCTACTTCGACGGGGACTTCAGCCACGCGTTCGTCAAAGGTGCACTGCTCGGACCAGGTGGGCCGGTGGACCGTGGGCTGTTCGCACTCGAGTCGATCTCGCCGGGACGCGCGACCCCTGCGGAACGCTCGGTGGGGGACATGGTCATCGACCGCGTAGTCGAGCGGTTCGGGTCGGCTCCGCTGTACGCGCGGATCGATCTGTTGGCGACCGACGATGCTCGGGTCGAGTTGCTCGAACTGGAGATGACGGAGCCATCCTGGTTCCTCGGCGCCGACCCTGCCGCTGCGCACAACGCAGTGCGGGCAATCAGCGCCCGTCTGCGATAGACAGTCGTCTGCGATAGACAGTCAGGCAAGCAGATCTGGGACACAGCCACATCACGAATCCCGATGTGACCCCGCGGCGCCTCGGGTACGGTCTGGAACGTGGTGCAGTTGAGCGGCTCCGGTGGACCGCAACGCGCACGGCACCGTGTCGTGGTCGTCGGTGCTGGGTTCGGTGGTCTCGCTGCGGCGAAGGGACTGGCGGACCTGCCGGTGGATGTGACGCTCATCGATGCGCGGAACCACCACACCTTCCAACCGCTGCTCTACCAGGTGGCGACCGCGGGTCTGGACAGCAGCGACATCTGCTTTCCTGTTCGGGGGTTGGTCGCACGCCAGTCCAACACCCGGGTGCACATGGGTGCCGTGTCTGACATCGACCTCGACGCGCAGAAGGTGACCCTCGACGACGGGATGTCGATCGAATGGGACGATCTCGTGCTCGCTGCCGGAGCCGTCACCAACACGCTCGGCATCCCCGGGGTCGAGGAACACGCGTTCGGGCTCAAGTCGCTCGGCGATGCCCTGGCCCTCCGTTCACATGTTCTGATGGCCTTCGAGAAGGCCGATTCCGATGCCGGGCACCTCACCGATGGAACCCTCACGATGGTGGTGGCTGGCGGCGGACCTACGGGCGTGGAGCTGGCAGGAGGGTTCCCGGGTGGTGGTCGACGAACGACTCGAAGTACCCGGGCATCCGGACGTGCACGTCGTGGGAGACATGGCCGCCTCGCTCGACCCTTCGGGTGCGTTGCTTCCCCAGGTCGCTCCCGTGGCGATGCAGGGTGCGCAGTACGTGGCGGACAAGATCCGCCACAGGCTCCACAACGAGGTGGTCCAGCCGTTCACCTATGTCGACAGGGGGTCGATGGCCACCATCGGCCGTCACGACGCCGTCGCCCAACTGCCCGGTGGTATCCGCCTGGCGGGTGTTCCAGGCTGGGCGGCCTGGCTGTTGCTGCACCTGATGATGCTGATCGGATTCCGCAACCGGGCGAGCGTGCTGCTCAACTGGGCCTGGAACTACTTCACCTATGACCGCGCCAGTCGGATCATCCCGGATCGTCCGGGCGGACCCGACGAGTTGCGCGCCGATCCCGATGGGGACCCGCAATGAGCGAACCTGCGAACCAAGACGGCCCGAATCCCGAGGACCTGGTCACCTGGGAGTCCACCGAAGGGGTGGCGACGATCACGATCAACGCGCCCGACAGTGGCAACTCGTTGACCGGGCCGATGCGCGATCGCATCACAGAGCTCATGGAGTGGGCATCGGCCGACCTGGCGGTGCGATGTGTGGTCCTCACCGCCTCTGGGCAACGACATTTCTGCACGGGGGCCAACCTGGGTGGCCCACAGCATCCGGGCCCCGAACGCCCCGAGGGCGCACCTGCGCGGGCGATGGGCGACGCTGCCCGCCTCATAAGGCGGGGCTGGCAACGGTTGATCGCGTCGATCCTCGACTGCGAGAAGCCGGTGATCGCAAAGGTGAACGGCACCGCGGCGGGCGGCGGTGCCCAGCTCGTGTTGGCCTGTGACCTGGTGGTCATGGCCGCCGATGCCAAGCTCGTGGAGGTGTTCGTGCGTCGCGGGATCATCCCCGACGCGGGTGGGGCGTATCTGCTGCCGCGGATCGTGGGCACCCATGTTGCGAAGGAGCTGATGTTCCTCGCGGACGACGTTTCCGCCCAGCGGTGTACCGAGTTGGGCATCGCCAACCGCGTCGTGGCTCCCTCGGAGCTCGGTCGTGAGGTCGATGAGCTGGCTGCCAGGCTGGCCGTTGCGCCCACCCGGGCCATCGCCCTTACGAAGGGGCTGATCAACCGGAGTCTCGAGTCGGGACGTCACGCGGCTTTCGAGGACGAGGCGGCCGCCCAGGACTGGCTGACCGCGAGCGGGGACTTCGACGAGGGGATCGCTGCGTTCCGGGAGCGCCGCTCGCCGGAGTTCAAAGGCTGGTGACCTGAGCCCCGCGGCACAGTTCAAGAACCGGTTGCATCACATCCCCTGACCAACGAGACTGCGTTTCGCATCATTTCATTCAGAGATGATTCAGAAATCGTTCAGGAATACTCGTTCAGAAATACAGGGATGGGGATGGGGAGTGGAACCGGGATGCCGAGAGCGCTGGGCATGATCGTCGCGGCGATGTCCCTGCTCGCGGCATGCAGTGACGGCAGCGACGAGGGGACCCTCACCGTGAGTCCGCTGCGCAGCGCCGCCGCCGCAGGAGCCTCCACCACCGTCGAGGACGGGGCCGATCCGGATCCCGCACCGCTCGCGGACCCGACCGGTGCCGGTGACGACAGCGCAACACCGGGGCAGACCTCCGCACTCCACGACGAGGTCGTTGATCTGCTCGGTCGATACGACTTGGCGATCACCGCCCTCTACTCCGATCCGCTGGCCGCGGGCGACGACTCGCATCCCGCCAGCCGAGCGTGGCTGGAGGTGGTCGAAGCCGGAACCCAACTCGACCGCGAGGTGAGGGGCCGGATCCTCGCCTCGGGTCGTGACGACGCGATGGCCGTGATCCCCCCGACCGGGGCAGCGACCAGCTTCGTGAACACCGCTACGGCGGTCGAGGAGTCTTCCGATGGGTCGATCACGTGGACGAACTGTGGCTTCTCACCCGGCATCGGCGTCGGCCTCGACGGGGGCGAGGTGCTCGACGACTCGCGTGCACACACCTCGGGCACCGGCCGGGCGGTCCGCGAATCCGACGGGACGCTAAAGCTGGTCGAGTTGTGGGACGACTCGACCGAGGTGCTTGGCCCCGATGCCACCAACCCTTGTGGTGACCGTCCGTGAGCGACCTGCGCTGGACCCGACTGTCCGTGCTGATCATCGCGTTCGGTTGTGCGATGGCGGTCTCGGTCGCTGTGGCCTCACCCGCCTCCGCGATCGGCGGTGGCGCCGGTGCATCCGGCAGCGGAGACGAGATCATCACCTCGATCCTCGCCGCCAAGGGGCACTCCCCGGGAGGCTCCGGTGGTTCCGGTGGCACCGCACAACCCGCACCGAGTTGCAGGACCCATGTGCTCACCGACCGCCAGATCGTGTTCCTGTTGCACGTCGCGTCGAACATGCCGGAGCTCCTCGAATCGTCGTTCCTCGATGCCATCAGGGAGTACTCCAACACGACCGTCGTGGCATCCGGTGGGACAACCCCTCCGACGACCGAACCACCCGATCCGCCGACACAGCCCCCAGGCCCGGGAACACAGCCCCCAGGCCCAACGACCGAACCCTCGGTCACCACTACCACCGCACCAGTGGTCGCAGAGGCGACGGTGACCTACTGGGAGTTGACCGTACGCATCTGCGACGGTGTGGCGGACACGATGAGCGTGAGGCCACGCACGACCGGCGGCGCCGATGTCGGCGCAGCGGTGTTGGCAGGCAGCCTGCTGCGCAACACGACCCGGCTCCCGCCACCGACCCTCGTGGTGTCACCACCGCCGCGCACGGGACCCACCGGGGTGGTGATCGCCACGATCGTCGGTGAACCCGTCTTCTTCTCGGCGCGCTCGATCCCCCCGGTGCGCCACAGCACGAACTTCGCGGGACGCACCGTCGACGTCGAAGCCGACCCGGACCACCTGGAGCTCTTCTCGGGCCAGCCCGGTTCAGCTGACCGGGTGCAGCGATGCGAGGGCCTGGGGGTCCCCTTCGATCCGAACGACGACCGCACGGTGCGTACACAGGCGAGTGACCCTCGACGTTGCGTGTTGTTCTTCGAGCGTGCCACCGGCGGGGGCTCCCGATCGACGTGGACCGGATACGCCGCGTTGAACTGGAACGGCCGCTACCGGGTCGACGGGGGGCCCTGGAGAACCCTCGACGGGCTGTTCAGCACAGCTGTGTTCGACGTGGGCGTCGGCGAGGTGGAGACCCTCATCCAGACCCCCTGACCCGCTACCTCCGCGATAGCCGGCCGAGGTCTCGGTCTACCCGGCCACCGTTCACCCTCTCGCTGCGCGCAGGGCCGTGGAGATCATGGGCAGTTGCAGCGGCAGGCGCAGCCATGCCAGCGCGACCGCGGTGTACCGCTTGGGCCCCGATGGCACACGGATCGCATCGATGGCCATCTGCACGTTCGCCGGGTATACCGCTACGAGGGTGCCGGCGGCGAGCCAGCCCCCCACCCGCTTGGAGCGCGGGTTGGCCAACAGCACGGCCGAAGCGACCTCGGCCACCCCCGACACGGCGACCGCCTCCCGTGGCCAGGGGAACCACTTCGGCACCACCTTGCGGAACGGGCCGGGCACCACGAAGTGCGCCACCCCCATGAAGCCCATCAGAGCGGCCAGGCGGATGCGCTTGGCGTCGTACACCGGATCGGCCAGCGGGTCGCGGAAGCGGTCTGTCGGTTTCGGCCGGGTTGAGGTCATGTCCAAGTAATAGCGGACATGACACATATCGCGCACCCGTTGCTCCGAGCGTCGGCCGGCCCATTAGCGTCGGGGCCGTGAGGGACCCGGCCAGTAGACAGCGTTCGGCGCTGCTCGCAGTGCCGCTCGGGATCCTGGTGGTCCTCACGACCGCCGCGTGTGCGGGCACATCGGTCGCACAGGTGGCGACCGATGCCACCACCACGACAGGCTCGACGACCACCACGACGACCACACCACCGGACTGCGCCGACACTCTGCCGACCCGGGCTAAGGCGTCGCAGTTGCTGATGACGATGGTCGAGGATCCCGCCAGTGTTTCCGAACCGCTGAAGGCTGGCCTGATCGGGGGCTTCGGCCTCAAGGGGAACCAGCGCAGCGACGTCGGTGAGACGCTCACCGAGGTCACCGCGGACACCCCGCTGCCGGCGACGGTGGCGGTGGACGAGGAGGGCGGCACGGTCCAGCGGCTCCGCTACCCGGTCGGACGGCTCCCCTCGGCGCGGGAGATGGCCGAAGGCACCCCCCAGGAGGCTGCGGAGCAGTTCGCAGAGCACGCCACTTTGATGGCGGATCTGGGCATCACGATGAACTTCGCTCCGGTGGCCGATGTGGGTGAGAGCAAAGTCCTGGGAACCCGAACCTACGGCGACGACCCCGACACGGTCGCGGGGTTCGCCTCCGCGGTGGCACAGGCGAACCTCGATGCCGGAGTGGTTCCGGTGGTCAAGCACTGGCCCGGGATCGGGGGCTCCAGCGTCGACCCGCACAACTCCCTTCCGACGCTCTCGCCGATCGACGAGCTGCGCGCCAACGATTTACGGGCCTTCGACACGGTGATCGCCGGTGGAGTTCCCGCTGTGATGGTCGCCCATGCCGAGGTACCGGGACTGACCGCCACCGGTGAGCCGGCCTCGCTGTCGCGCGCGGCGATCACCGATGAGTTGCGAGGCCGCGAGGGTTTCGACGGGGTCGTGATCACCGACTCGCTCGGCATGGGTGCGATCGTCAACAACACGACCCAAAACGATGCCTCTGAGGCCGCGATCCTCGCGGGGGCCGACATCGCGTTGTTGTCGGGCACCGATGCGATCGAGGACGCGCACGCCCAGTTGGTGTCCGCGATCGACGAGGGACGGATTCCGGCGGATCAGGTCACCGAGTCGGTACGACGCGTGCTTGCCCTCAAGGGGATCGAAGGCGAGTGCCTCGACGCGGTCAGCGCCTTCGGTGCGCTCGGGAGGATCGAGTCCGACGCGCTCGACGAGGAAGGCCTGGACGGAGCCGCCCAGATGCCGGGAACGGATCAGGAGGGAACCGGCGAGGGCGACGGTCGTTCGACCGGTGACACCGGCGACGACGACGATTCCACCGGCGGCGACACTGGCGGCTCCGGCAACACCAACGGCAACGGCAACGGTGGGACCGGTGGGCGCTCCAGCACCACCGGCGAGGTGGTGGACCGCGGCATCAACGACCCCTGAGCTTGTTCATGCGCGGGTTCGATTTCTCCCGCGCGCCACAGCCGATCGGCGTATCGTGGGAGGTCCAAGGGGAACTGTCGGCCCACGGGGGTGTGCCATGCGGGTAGCCATGATTCTGGAGAACAAGGGTTCCAACGTCGCGACCATCGCGGGTGGTGCCACTCTCGCCGAGGCAGCGGGTGAGCTCCGACTGCGCGGGGTGGGGGCGCTCGTCGTGTCCATCGACGGCATATCGATCGAGGGGATCGTCTCCGAGCGCGACATCGTGCGACGCCTCGCCGAACGTGGGGCCCAGGCCCTCGACGAGCCCGTCTCCCAGGTGATGACCAGCGAGGTCCGCACCTGCGACCCAGCCGACACTTGTGACGACCTGATGCGTGTGATGACCGAGTACCGGATGCGACACCTTCCAGTCGTGGTCGACGGCTCGTTGTCGGGGATCGTGTCGATCGGCGATGTCGTCAAGCACCGGGTCGGTGAACTCGAAGCCGAGGCCGAAGCCCTCCACGAGTACATCGCGACCGGACGCTGATCGCGACCGGACGCTGATCGCGGATCGGCCCAACCCTGGGCGATCGGCCTGCGTTGTCGGCCCGGCGCCGGTGGTGTGCGGTCAACCGCGGTGGCGGTTGACCGCTGATACGACAGCTCGCAGCGAGGCGAGCAGGATCGACTCGTGCATCCCGACCCCCCAGCGGATCGTGCCGTCGCCGGACTGCACCTCCACGAACGCCGCTGCCGTGGCATCCGAACCGGCGCTCACCGCGTGCTCGGAGTAGTCGACCACCTCGAAGTCGAGCCCAAGGGTCTCGGTGAGGCCGGCCATGAACGCGGAGATCGGACCGCCGCCGACACCCTGCACCGTGGTCGGTTCACCGTCGATCACGAGCTGTACGGTCACCTCGGCACCCTCGGCAGTGGAGGTGGCCTCTGCTGAGCGGAACACGATCCCTCGGCCACCGTCACCTGCACTCTCGTCGACATGTGCGAGGTACTCCACTGAGAACGCATCCCACATCGCAGCGGGGGTGATCTCGGTACCGGTGTCCTCTGTGATCCCTTGGATCGTCTTGGAGAACTCGATCTGTAGGCGACGGGGCAGGTCGAGACCGTGCTCGGAGCGCATCACGTACGCGACGCCACCCTTGCCGGACTGGCTGTTGACACGGATCACGGCCTCGTAGGTGCGGCCGAGGTGGGCGGGGTCGATCGGCAGGTACGGAACCTCCCAGGATTCGTAGCGGTCCGACCCCGAGCGGGCCTCGGTGTCCTGCACCCCGAGCGCCGACAGACCCTTCTTGATCGCATCCTGGTGCGACCCCGAGAACGCCGTGTACACGAGGTCGCCCACATAGGGATGCCTTTCGTGCACCCCGAGGCGGTTGCAGTACTCCACGGTGCGACGGATCGCGTCGATGTCGGACATGTCGAGGGTGGGATCCACACCCTGGGTGAACATGTTGAGCGCCATGGTGACCACGTCGACGTTGCCGGTGCGCTCACCGTTGCCGAACAGCGTCCCCTCGACGCGCTCCGCGCCCGCGAGCAACGCCATCTCCGCCGCGGCCACAGCGGTTCCGCGGTCGTTGTGGGGATGCACCGACAGGATCGCGCGATCGCGGTTGGGCATGTTGCGGTGCACGTACTCGACGACGTCCGCGTAGATGTTCGGCATGTACATCTCCACGGTTGCAGGCACGTTGATCACGACCTGCTCGGGTTCGCCGTCGGGGCCATCGCCGAGCTCGAGAGCGTCCATCACCGCGGCAGAGATCTCTATCGCGAAGTCGGGCTCGGTGCCGGTGAAGGACTCCGGTGAGTACTCGTAGCGGATGCGCGTGTCGCCGGCGTGGTCCTGGTGCTCCCTGCACATCTTCGCAGCGTCGGTCGCGAGGCGGATTATCCCCTCGCGTTCCTCGCCGAAGACCACGCGCCGCTGGAGCTCGGAGGTGGAGTTGTAGAAGTGCACTATCGCGGCGGGTGCCCCCCGCAACGCCTCGTAGGTGCGCTCGATCAGCTCCTTTCGGCACTGCACGAGCACCTGTATGGTGACATCGGCGGGTACAAGGTCCTCCTCGATGAGCTCACGGAGGAAGTCGAAGTCTGTCTGTGAAGCGGAGGGGAACCCGACCTCGATCTCCTTGAAGCCCATCTTCACGAGGGTCTCGAACATGGCCCGCTTGCGAACCGGATCCATGGGATCGATGAGCGCCTGGTTGCCGTCGCGGAGGTCCACAGAGCACCACGTGGGAGCCGACGTGAGCGTCCTGTTGGGCCAACTGCGGGTCCTGAGTCCGCCGTTGGGTGCCCCCTCTGCGTCACCCGCCAGGGGCAGGAACGGCCGGTACTTGTCGAACGGCATCTGCTTCACTGCGGTGGTGGGTGGCATGGTCTGTCCTCTTGTCTCGTTCTGTCTCTGTCGATGGGTCGGTGTTGATGGGTCGGTCCCTGGCGATCTGCGCCGAAAACTGAAGAACCTCCTGCGTGAGCAGGAGGTTCGGCGAGCACGCGTGGGCGGGCTCGCCTAGGTCAGCAGCAGGAGGGCGCGGGCTCGAGCGGTCATCGCTTCGATGGTAGGCCCACGGGGCACCACAAAGCAACGCACCCGACGCGTCGGCAGCGGGCCCGGACACCCTGATCTGACGAGACGGCCTGTCGACCCGCTCGGCGCTCCGACGACGGTACGGTTTCCACCATGACATCACCAGAGACCGCCCATGAGATCGCCGCGTCGATCCGTTCAGGCCAGCGCAGTGCCGTCGAGGTGCTCCGAGCCCATCTCGAAGACATAGACCGCCTCAACCCGGTGCTCAATTCGGTGTGCTTCCGCGACGACGAGCAGGCGCTCGCCGACGCCACCGAGATCGACCGGGCTCTCGGCGCGGGCGAGGACCCCGGACCGTTCGCAGGGGTTCCCATGCTCATCAAGGACCTCAACGACGCGAGGGGCTGGCCCACCACCTACGGATCGAAAGCGGTGCCCGACACCCCCGCCGACGACGACGAACTGGCCGTCGCGCGATTGCGCTCCGCGGGATTCGTCCTGAGCGGCAAGACCACAACGCCCGAGTTCGGAGCCATCTCGGTGACCGAGACCGAGCGCTTCGGTGCCACCCGCAACCCCTGGAACACCGAGTACACCCCGGGCGGTTCATCGGGTGGGGCGGGAGCGTCGGTGGCCGCGGGGATCCTGCCGGCCGCACACTCCTCCGACGGAGGTGGGTCGATCCGCATCCCGGCGAGCTGCAACGGTTTGGTGGGCCTGAAAGCGTCGAGGCACCGCATCACCGCGCGCGCCACCAAGATGACCGCCGGGTCGACCCAGGGGATCCTCACCCGCACGGTCGCAGACCAGGCTGCAATCCTCGATGTGATGGCCGGTCCCGATCCAGGCGCCTGGGAGGTCGCACCGCCCTTCGAGCGCCCCCTCGCCGAGGAGGTCGGAGCCGATCCCGGCAAGCTGAGGATCCGCGTCACGCATTCCAACGCGCTCGGCATCGAGCCGGCCGGCGAATGCGTTGCGGCGGTGGATGCGGCCGTAGAGGTGCTCCGCTCACTCGGGCACGTGATCGACGAGACTCCGGTCGACTGGCCCCCAGCGAAGGACTTCCTCGCCGGATTCCTCAGCGTGTGGTCCACGATCACAGCAGGCGTCGAGATCACAGACCCTGCGCTGTTGGAGCCGCACAACCGTTCCCACAGGGAGACCGCGCTCGCCACGAACGCCATCACCTACTCAGAGGCGGTCATGGACCTCCAGCGCGAATCGCGCAGGTTCACCGCCGCATTCGGCCGCGACTACGACCTGTTGTTGAGCCCTACGATGGCCATCGAACCGATGTTGGTGGGCTCGATCTGGGAGGGATCCGACAGCGACCCGATGGCTCCGGTCACCAACGCCACGCCGATGGCTGCCTACACGGCGCTGTTCAACATCACCGGTCAGCCGGCGATCAGCCTTCCTGTGCACATCTCGGCCCAGGGCCTGCCGATCGGAGTGCAGTTCACAGCCCCACCCTTCGGTGAGGCGGTGCTGGTCCGCCTCGCCGCCCAGCTCGAGTCGGAGTTCCGTTGGCACGAGCGCGCCTTGCCGGACCCCTTCGCCTGATGCGCGATGCGCGCTTCGGAAGGCCTACACCGCATCAGGTGACGCCCAAGTAGCCGAGACCCCATAGGGCGACGGGCACCGTCTCGTGGTCTGACCTACTCGCATCCGAGGTGCCCAACCCGCCTTCTTCGACACGTGGCGGCACCACGCCGTCATCTGCGACACCTCCCGTCTGCGACACCTCCCATCTGCGACATCTCCCATCTGCGACATCTCCCATCTGCGACACCTCCGACAGCACCATCGACGCCGGTGAACACCACCGGGCTCACGCCGTGGTCGGGATCGACGTGCGAAGAACCACTCGAAGAGCTCGTTGCGCGCAGTCGTTGAAGTCTCTGTCCCACCCCTACGCGATACTCGAATGTATGTTCGATAAGAGAGATCGGGTGGGTGATTCCGAGCAGGTGGATACCAGTTCGGATCATCTGGGCGGTGGTACCTGCCATGGAACCGACGACGGTCCCAGTCCCGAGAGCGGTGATCCTGATGCCAGTTCAGACGGTGGCGGTGAGGGTTCGGGTGTTGT
>JBKEAI010000225.1:0-15024 GCA_047972145.1 Microthrixaceae bacterium | reverse complement strand
GGGCGCTCACCGAGGTCGGGCTCTTCGACGCGCAGCGTCGCCCCCGCCCCGTCGCCACCGCCTACGCCGCTCTCGCCGACGAGCACCCACAGGGTTGAACGGCCGGTGCACCCCCACCCCCACCCGTTCTGTGGTGCGAGACGCGCTCAGGGAGCTAGCCACGCACCACAGAACGGGATGGTTGAATGAAGGTCGATCGCGTGACAGACCGATCGCATAAGAGGTCGATTGCGTGAGAGACCGATACAAGCGAGGTAGTCCCAATTCACCCAGGTGACCATGCAGCGGCCGATCCGGATCGGGCGTCGGTGGTGATGGCCGACGACGGGTTGGTCGGGACCTACGGCTAGCTCGATGAGCGCTCGATGCGCCTAGCCCAGGTCTTCCATGGGCACGGCCTGCGACCCGGTGGCCACGTGGCGATCCTCATGGAGAACAATCCCCGCTACTTCGAGGTGGCGTGGGCCGCACAGCGTTGCGGGCTGTACCTCACCCCGATCAACTGGCACCTCAAGGCCGACGAGGTCGGCTACATCCTCGAGGACTGCGAAGCGTCCGCGATCGTCACCTCGGCGGCGATGGGGGACCTCGCCACAGAGCTCGAACCGCACCTGTCGGGCATCGACCTGCGGCTCATGGTCGACGGTGTGGTCGACGGCTACGACGCCTATGAGGAGCTGACCGCTGCGGCTCCCGCGGAACCCCTCGCCGAGGAGGTGGAGGGGATGGTGATGTTCTACTCCTCGGGCACCACCGGCCGGCCCAAGGGGATCCTGCCCAGTTTGCCCGACATGGCATTCGGCGAGTGGACCCCACCGTTGATGATGCTGTTGCAGTTCATGTACGGCGTCGACGCGGACTCCCGGTACCTGTGCCCGGCCCCGCTGTACCACGCCGCACCATTGCAGTGGTCGACCGCGGTGCAGCGCATCGGTGGAACCGTCGTGGTGATGTCGCGCTTCGAACCGCTGGCGACCCTCGAGCTGATCGAACGCCACGAGATCACACACGGCCAGTTCGTGCCCACCCACTTCGTGCGGATGCTCAAGCTCCCCGACGACCAACGCACCGCACACGACCTGTCGAGCTTGCGGGTCGCCGTGCATGCGGCCGCACCGTGCCCGGTCGAGGTCAAGGAACGTCTCATGGACTGGTGGGGACCGATCGTCTACGAGTACTACGCGGGCAGTGAGGCCAACGGGTTCGTCGCTGCTGGCCCCGAGGAGTGGCTCGAGCACAAGGGCACGGTGGGCAAGGCGCTCGTCGGAGCGGTGCACATCGTCGGCGAGGACGGCCGGGAGCTGCCCGTGGGTGAGGACGGGCAGATCTACTTCGAGAGCGAGGCGGTCTTCGAGTACCACAACGATCCGGTCAAGACCGCCGAGGCATTCGACGACCGGGGCTGGAGCACCCTCGGCGACGTCGGGCACCTCGACGACGACGGCTACCTCTACCTGACCGACCGGATCTCGCACATGATCATCTCCGGCGGGGTGAACATCTACCCCCAGGAGGTCGAGAACGAGCTCACGATGCACCCCGCGGTGTCCGACGTGGCGGTGATCGGCGTGCCCGACCCCGAGATGGGCGAGCAGGTCAAGGCGGTGGTCGTCGCAGAGGGTGGATCGGTTGCGGGTCCGGAGCTCGAAGCGGAGCTCATCGCGTACTGCCGCGAACGGTTGGCGAACTACAAGTGCCCGCGCTCGGTCGACTTCGTCGACGAACTGCCGCGCCTGCCGACCGGCAAGCTCCTCAAGCGCCGCCTGCGCGATCAGTACCGCGACGCCTGACAGCGAGCCCTGGCAGCGAGCCCGCGTCAGCGAGCCCGCGTCAGCGAGCATTGACTGCGAGCCCGCGTCAGCGAGCATTGACCGGGAGCCCGCGTCAGCGAGCATTGACCGCGAGCCCGCGTCAGCGAGCATTGACTGCGAGCCCCAGCGTTGATCGCAACTTTGCGTGGGTGACTCAGGTTGCACATGTGAGTCACCGGGTGTTGTATTGGTCGCCGCTGACTGAGAAGTCGAACCTGAGTCAGTCAGGCCGAACCTGAGTCAGTCAGGCCGAGCTTGAGTCAGTCAGGCCGAGCTTGAGTCGGCCAGGCAGGGCTTGAGTCGGCGAGGCAGGGCTTGAGTCGGCCAGGCCGAGCTTGAGTCGGCCAGGCAGGGCTTGAGTCAGTCAGGCAGGCCTTGAGTGACCTGGGGTCGGGGCCTGGGGTCACCCCAGGGCCAGGGCAGCGGCGTAGCCGGCCGGTTCGGCAATCGCGGCCGGGTCGTAGGCGCGGTCGTGGATCCAAGCGAAGTTCGCGCCGCCGATCTCACCCATCGCCAGCCATGCCTGGGCTTCGGCCTCGAGCGAGCGCTGCACCTCTTCGTCGGTCATGTGCTCACGGTCGACCCCGAACATGTAGGACGCGGCCCGCGCCGCGTGGTCGCCGTAGTGGCCCCGCGCGAACTCGCCGGCGGTGGTGCGCAGCCCGAAGGCGCGCTCGGTGCCGTAGAGGCGGTCCATCACGTCGTGCACGACGCTGCGGTGCTCGAACTCCTCGGCCATGTGCCACATCCACAGCCGCATGATCTCCGAGCCGTGGTCACCGCAGAGCTCCTGGATCGGCCCGTCGAGCCAACCCGACGCGAGCGCAGGTCCCGACGACTCGAAACCCTCGCCGTAGCCGAGGTTCCACTCGAGTGGCTTCGTCGCGAGGAAGTCGTCGAGGTCGGCCTCGAAAGCAGCCTCGTACTCCTTGATCCTCGGGTAGCCCTTGGCGGCGAGCATGTCGAGGTACTCGGCGTGGAGCTTGAAGTGCTGACCCTCCTGCTTGTTGAACAGCCCTATCGCCTCGACCAGCGCGGCGTCGGCGACGGGGTCGAGCAGTTGCTTGGCCTGGCGCATCACCTTGATCAGGAACCGCTCGATCGGTGGCGGGATGATCCCGCCACCGTTGATGACCGTGCACGCGGCCGCGTTGTCACCCCAGTGGGGCACCGAGCCGGCGATGTCGAATCGGGGATGGCGGACCTGCATCGCGACCCTGTTCCTCAGCGGGCCCCGCGCACAAGGCGCCCAGGCAGCTCACCGGTGAGCTCGTCGCACTCGATCGTCTGGGTCCCCGCAACGAACGTGGCCCTGTAGCCGTGGGCCCGCTGGATGAGGCGGCCCGCCCCTCCGGGCAGGTCGAAGCGTTGCTCGGGTCGCTCGAGGCCGAGCGCGTGGAGGTCGATCACGTTGATGTCCGCGCGCATGCCGGGCGCCAGGGTGCCCCGGTCGCCGAGCCCGTAGAAGCCGGCAGGATCCGCGGTCAGGCGGTGCACCGCGTACTCGAGATCCAGGCGTTGGCCGCGGGTGCGACCCTTGACCCAGTGCGACAACATGAACGTGTTGACGCTCGCATCGCACACGAGGCTGACGTGGGCTCCCGCGTCGCCGAGGCCCTGGAGCGAGACCGGGTCGCAGATCATCTCGCGCAAGCCGTCGTAGGAGTGGTTGCTGTAGTTGAGCAGCGGCCACAACAGGAACTCGCGCCCACCGTCGTCGAGGAGCACGTCGTAGGCGACCTCCCAGGGGTCGAGATCGGCCTCCCTGGCGATTGCACGGATGCTGCGCTCGGGGGCGGGTTCGTAGTCGAGTGAGTCTCCGAGGGCGAACACGTTGTCGAACGCACGCCGCCCGATCTGGTCCATCAGGAACGTCCCGGGGAACTCCGGATCCTCCGAGAGGATCTGCGCCTTGGTCTGCGGATCACGCATGCGCGCGACGCGCTCGGTGAGGGGCAGGTGTGCCAACTCGTCGCGGTAGGTGGGGCGGTACTGGAACGGGTTGAGCTTTGACTGGTGGCCCATCAACACGCCGAAGCAGCGAGCCGCCACCTGCGGGCGCAGCTTGGCACCCCGCCCGTTGGCGGCACGCACGTCGTCGAACCACGAGCGCCAGTGACCGGTCTCGGCGCGCTCCATCACCATGAACGTCGTCGGCCGGCCGCTCGCCTCTGCCTGGGGGATTATCCAGCCGAGCTCGGAGTCCATCGCGGTCTCGGGGTCACCGGATATGACCCCGCCGACCCCTGCGGGCACGACCGCGAACACACCCGCGTCGGCCTCGCGCATCGTGGTCAGGATCGCCTCGATCTCACCGAGCGCAGCGGTGGTTCCGGGCACCACCTCGCCGTGCACGTCGGTGTGCCCCGCGGTGCGACCGGTCGAGAACCCGAGCGCCCCCGCTTCGAGACCCTCGCGCACGACCCTGCACATGGCAGCGACCTCGTCGTCGGTCGCGTCCTCCAGCGCTCGCTCACCCATCACGTACGCTCGGACCGCAGCATGGGGTACGTGGGTGCCGACGTCGATCGCCAGGTGTCGCCGCTCGAGTACATCGAGGTACTCCGGGAAGCTCTCCCAGCCCCAGCGGATCCCCTCCGACAGCGCCGTACCGGGGATGTCCTCGACGCCCTCCATCAGCTCGATGAGGCGGGCATGGTCGCCCGGGTGCACCGGGGCGAACCCGACACCGCAGTTGCCGACGATCGCGGTGGTCACCCCGTGCCAGCACGACGGGGTGAGGTCGTCGTCCCAGGTGACCTGGCCGTCGAAGTGGGTGTGGATGTCGACGAAACCGGGGGTGACGGTCAGGCCGTCCGCGTCCAACACGCGCTGGGCCGGCCCGTCGATGTGGCCGACCTCGGTGACCACCCCGTCGGTGACAGCAACATCGGCGGTGCGCGCGGCCGCCCCTGTGCCGTCGACAACGGTCCCGCCCCGTATCAACAGATCGTGCATGCGTTCCCTCCGCCGTCACCGCCGAGCAGACCAGATCGTAGCGGTCGGTGGGGCGGCTCCGGCTGCGAGGGTAGGTGTCGCCCGGAGTTCACCCGGAGCGGGTGACGTTGATGCGCACAGGGTCGATCGTGACGACCCAACGCACATCGTCGGGCCCATCGGCGGGAGGTCCCTGAGCGGAGTAGTGGTCCCTGACCCGTTGCACGAACTCCTTGTCGGGGTCCGCCTCGAAGGTGGCCCTACCCCGTACCTCGATCGTGTCGATCATCGAGTCCGGACTCATCAGGAAGAACGTGCAGGCCGGGTTCGCCCGCAGGTTGCGGTACTTGCGGCGTGACTCCAGCAGCGAGAAGCGGATCCTGCCCTCGTCGAAGAGAAACCACATCCCAGTGGATTGCGGGAGGTCGTCCGGGGTGATCGTGGTGATCACGCACCCGAGCGGGCGGCTGACGAGATCGACGTGGGACTGCGGTATCGGGAGCAAGGGTGCCTCCTGGGCGGGCCTAAGGTTCACGACATCGTCGGGGCATCCTCCCCGCACAGTCAAGGGGGCGCAACGAGTTGACCAGGATCACCGATGTGTCAGTGCACGACGTGAGGTTCCCCACCTCTGAGCTCCTCGACGGTTCCGACGCGATGAACCCCGACCCGGACTACTCCGCGGCGTACGTGGAGGTGCTCACCGACGCCCCCGGCCTGTGCGGCCACGGGATGACCTTCACGATCGGGCGGGGCAACGAGTTGTGCTGCGAGGCGATCGAGGCGTTTCGGGGCCACGTCGTGGGACGGGAGCTCGACGGACTCGAATCCGACCTCGGGTCGATCGCAACGGCGCTGACCGACGACAGCCAGATGCGCTGGCTCGGCCCCGAAAAGGGTGTGGTGCACCTGGCGACCGCGGCGCTGGTCAACGCCCAGTGGGACCTCCTCGCGAAGCGAGCCGGAAAGCCCCTGTGGCAGTACCTCGCACACCTCGAACCCGACGCGATCGTCTCGGCAGTCGACTGGCGCTACCTCACCGACGTGCTCACGCCCGAGGACGCTCTCGCGATGCTGACCGACCGGGTGTCGGGGCGCAGCGATCGGGAGGAGCACCTGCTCGCTGAGGGCTACCCCGCGTACATCACCTCGGCGGGATGGCTGGGCTATGACGACGACAAGGTCCGCACCCAGTGCCGTGGCGCGATCGCGCAGGGTTGGACCGCGCTGAAGATGAAGGTCGGGCGCGACGTCGGAGAGGACCTTCGACGAGCCCGGTTGATCCGCTCGGAGATCGGTCCGGACCGCCTGCTGATGCTCGACGCCAACCAGGTGTGGGACGTCGACCAGGCGATCGCGGATGTGAACGCCCTCGCGGAGGTCGATCCGTACTGGATCGAGGAACCGACCAGCCCCGACGACGTGCTGGCCCACCGGGCGATCCGTGAAGCGGTCGCCCCGGTGCGCGTCGCCACGGGCGAACACGCCCACAACAGGGTGATGTTCAAGCAGTTCCTCGAAGCCGGCGCGATAGACGTCGCGCAGATCGACGGGTGCCGTCTAGGTGGGGTCAACGAGGTGATCGCGGTGTTGCTGCTCGCCGCCCACCACGACGTGCCGGTGTGCCCGCATGCCGGTGGGATAGGGCTGTGCGAGCACGTCCAGCAGTTCTCGATGTTCGACTACGTGGCGGTGAGCGGCTCCCTGGAGGGCCGCATGATCGAGTACGCCGATCACCTCCACGAGCAGATGGTGCAGCCTGTGCAGGTCGAAGGCGGTCGCTACGTGGCACCGCGGGGGACCGGCCTGGGCGTGCAGATCACCGACGAGGCCATAGAGAGGTACAGCTATCCGCACGGGGAGCACTGGCGATGACCCTGCGCGTGGCCCTGGTGGGCGGCCCGATGTACGACGGGCTCTACGGCGATTTCGGCAATTTCGGCAATAGCGCCGGGATCGGCCACGACGTGGAGGTCGTCGTGCATGCGGATCACCCGACGCTCAACCGCGAGGTGGCGGAGCGCCTGGGGGCAGGTGAGCGCCTCGACGTGATCTCCACCCACGGCAAGTACGCGGCGTCGCAGGCACAGTGGCTGCGACCGCTCGATGATCTGGTCCCCCCTGAGGTGATCGGTGCGCTCGCACCACGGGCGGTCGACCTGTGCCGCTTCGAGGAGGCGCTGCTGTGCGTTCCCCGCAACATCGACGTGCGGGTGATGTGGTGGCGTACCGACCTCGCGGACGCACCTCCGGTGTCGTGGGACGACGTGGAGGCCTCGCCGCTGGTGTTCGGGTTCACCGGTCGCGAGTCGGGTCTGTTCGGGTTGTTCTACGAGTTGATGGCCGCCGCCGGTGCACCGTTGTTCGACGACGACCTCCGGCCGACGCTCACCGGTGCACCAGCGCGCGATGCGGTCACCCGTTTGGTGCGGCTCGCCGGTCAGGGGCCTCCCGAGATGGTCGACTGGCACTACGACGAGGTGGACGACGCTCTCCTGGACGGTCGCCTCGATGCCGCGGCGGCCTGGCCCGGAGGGTACGACCGGATCCGCTCCAGCGACCTGTACGACCGGCTCGCCCCCGCGATGTACCCCGGAGGGCTCTCGTATTCGGGCTGCCACGGTTGGGCGATTCCCCAGACGTGTGGCGACGTGCCCGCAGCGGTGGCGTTCATCGAAGCCGTGGCTTCGCTCGGCTCCGCGCGGCGAGACGCGCAGGCAGGGAGCATCCCCGCGCACGTCGAGGCCCTCGCCCGACACCAACCTGTGGACGACACCGATGCGCGACGCCTGGAGATCACCGCGGAGACGATCGAGCATTCGATGCTCACCTACCCACCGCTCGCACGGTTCCCCGAGGTCGAAGACGCCGGCTGGGGTGCGATCCACGACGCGCTCAAGGGGGAGTTGACCCCTGAGGAGGCCGTGCAACGCATGCAGGGCGCCGCGCAACAGGTGCTCGGATGCTGATGCAGAACCCTTCGATGGCGGCGGTGGCTCTGCCGATCCGGGAGGTACGACATGGCTGAGCGGCTTGCCGGCAAGATCGCCGTGGTCACCGGAGGTGCCTCGGGTATCGGTGCCGCGATCGTGGAGCGGCTCCGCGCCGAGGAGGCGACCGTGGTCTGCCTGGACCTCGCAGAGGCCGCGGATGAGCGCTGCGACGTGACCGACCGTGCCGCTGTCGACGCGGCGTTCGAAGCGGTCGTCGCGCAACACGGTCGCCTCGATTCGCTGGTCAACAGTGCCGGTGTCGCCCACATCGGTACCGCGCAGAGCACCAGCGAAGAGGACCTCGACCGGCTGTATGCGGTCAACGTCAAGGGTGTCGCCAACTGCTTGCGGGCCGGGCTCAACCACATGGGCCGGGGTGCCGCCATCGTCAACATCGCGTCGGTCGCATCGGTGGTGGGCATTCCCGACCGCTTCGCCTACTCGATGACCAAAGGCGCGGTGCTGACCATGACCTATTCGGTGGCGACCGACTACGTCGACGCCGGCATCCGTTGCAACGCGATCTCCCCGGCGAGGGTCCACACGCCCTTCGTCGACCGCTACCTCGCGGATACCTATCCGGGGCAGGAAACAGAGATGTTCGAAGCCCTCTCGGCCACGCAGCCCGTCGGGAGGATGGGTCGGCCCGAGGAGGTCGCGTCGATGGCCGCGTACCTGCTCTCGGACGAGGCGACGTTCATCACGGGCTCCAACCACCTGATCGACGGCGGATTCACCGGGTTGCACCTGTGAGCGGGGGGTACCTGTGACTGGGAAATACCTGTGACCGGGATGCTCCTGTGAGACTGCGCCTCGAACCCGGTGGTCTCAGCCTCGGGTGCGCCCCGATGGGCAACCTATACCGCAAGGTCCCCGACGACGACGTGGCCGCCGTCGTGCACACCGCGTTCGAACGTGGTGTGAACCTGTTCGACACCGCACCCCACTACGGGTACGGGCTCTCGGAGTCGCGTCTCGGTGCAGCGCTCGCCGGGCGTCCGCGTGACGACTACCTGCTCGCCACCAAGGTCGGCCGACTGTTGCTGCCGGTGGACCAGGTGGGGGAGACCGACGGCGACATCTTCGTGGGCACGCCACCGGTGCGCTCCTCGTTCGACTTCTCCGCCGACGGCGTGCGACGTTCGCTGGAGGAGAGCCTCGGACGCCTCGGGGTCGACCGGGTGGACATCGTGCACGTGCACGACCCCGAGGACCATCTAGAGCAGGCGATCACAGAGGCGTACCCGGCGTTGCTGGGGCTTCGGGACGAGGGTGTGATCGACGCCGTGGGCCTTGGCACCAACTTCGCCGAGGTGGCCGGGGCCGTGCTGTCACGGGTCGACCTCGACTGCATCCTCCTCGCAGGTCGGGTCACCCTCCTGGATGACTCCGGGATCGCAGTGCTCGACCGATGCGCCGAACGGAACGTCTCGGTGTTCGCGGCAGGCGTGTTCAACAGCGGCATCCTCGCCGATCCCTCCGACGGCGCCCACTTCCACTACGAGCCCGCATCCGAGGAGGTTCTGGATCGGGCCCGCACCCTCCAGGCGGTCTGCGAGGCGCATGGGACCACCGTCGCCGCGGCGGCGCTGGGTCGCCCGCGGCTGCACCCGGCGGTCGCCACGGTGGTCGTCGGCGCGGCCGACGCAGCGGAGCTCTCCGCCGACCTGGACCTGGCCGAAGCCGAGTTGCCCGAGGACCTGTGGGGCTCTCTGCGCGCGGCCGGTGCGGCGGTGTAGCGCCCCGGGCACCGACCGGCTGATCCCCGCGGTGATGTGGTGGATGCCCCCGGCTACCGTCGATGGGTATGCGATCCAGACTTCGGTTCAGCGCCCTGTTGCTCGCCCTCGTCAGCGTGCCGGCGCTGGTGGGTGCCGGGTGCTCGAGTTCGGGTGACCCCGGTGACTCGGCGTCCGCGTCGACCGCGCCGGATCCTGCTGCGGGCTCAGGCGACGGATCATCCGACGGGGCTACGTCGCTCGAAGGTGTCGCCTTCGAGGTGCACTCCGACCCCGGGTGCGGATGCTGTGGGTCGTGGGTCGAGTACCTCGACCGCCACGGTGCCGACACCTCGGTCAGCGCCGATCCGGCGCGGGCGTCGTTCCAACAGGAGGTGGGGATGCCCGCAAAGGCGAGCTCCTGTCACACCGCGGTGGTGGACGGCTACGCCATCGAGGGTCACGTGCCCGCCGAGGCGATCAACCGTCTCCTCGAGGACCGCCCCGACGCGGTCGGCCTCGCGCTGCCGGGAATGCCCGGTGATTCACCCGGCATGGGTGGAAACGAGCAGACCTGGGCCAACCAGGCAGTGATGCTGGTCACCAACACAGGGGACCTTGTTCCCTTCGAGTACTGAGGTTCCCTTCGAGTACTGAGGTCAGTGACCGCCCACCGCTGAGTGCTGTGGAGTGCACTGCTTCTGCTCGCCGGGGGCAACCTGGCCACCCGCGATGCCGTCCAGTGCTGCGAACGGTCCGCAGGCGTTCGGCACGATCCACACGTGGACCATCGGCACGTCGCCGCGCTTGGAGTTCGGTGGTTCGCACGGCTGGTCGACCCCCACGACCAACTGGTTGAACGCGAGGGTCGGTGCAACCGGATCGTCGGTCAGGCACAGGTCGCCGTGCACGTGCCACTGCACCAGCGATCCTCCGAAGTCGGGCACGTCGTCGAAGGTGGAACCCTCCGGGAGCATGTACATCGCCGCCACGAGCTCCTGGCCAGCGCCGGTGTTGGCAACCACCAGCGACTCGGGAAAGTCGGGGTCGAGGATCTTGTCGTCGTTGACATAGGACCAGTTGATGTAGTGCTCATGGCCTGTCACGGCGTCGCCGATGGAGTAGTAGCCGCGCTGGTTGAGTGTCGTGATGTCGGCGAACTGCGGGAGCTTCTCGAGGGAGCGCTCCAGGAGGTCCTCGGCTTCGGCCTGTTGCTGCGGGGTGACCCCGGGGACTCCACTCAGGTCGACCTCGTTCGCAGGGTCGAAGGGTTCGGGTGCCGGGTTGGCCGACTCCTCGGTGTGTGCTGCACCGTGGTCGTCGGTCTCACCGTCGGAGGTCTCATCGTGATCCGCGGTGTCGTCGGCGTCGTCTGTGGCTCCCTCGTCGTGCCCGTGGTCGTCGGATCCGTGGGCCTGCGTCGGGTCATCGGAATCGTCGTGGGAGGTACCCCCGCCGTGTCCGTGCGAGGCGACCGTGGCCATCGAGGCAACCATGACCATGACGATCGGAACCGCTGCCGCCCCCACCATCTTCGGCCGCAACCCGCTGTCGGCGCGATCCGTCGTGTCGGCGTGTTCCGTCGTGTCGGCGTGTTCCTCGGTACCCTTTCGATTCGCCGTGATGAGAGCGTGGATCGCAACCACGGCGACGATCAACGCCATCGCCGCTGCGGTTGCATCGGCGAACTGCACCGCCTCGGCGGTTTCCATCCCGGCTATGAGGCCGATTCCCGTGGTCTTGGCGATGACCCACCCGGCCAGCGCACCGACACCGCCGAGGGCACCGACGAGCATGAGGGTGCGACCGGGTGAGCGTGACATGACCGCTGCCACGCCCCACACGAGTTGGAAGGCCGCCAGCACGGTGAACGTGATCACAGCGGCCCCGTGCTCGCTGTGGATCCCGATGGCTGCGGCATGGATCGCTCCTGCGGCGATCGATGCGATCCCGGCCAAAACCAGTGTCGGGACCACACGCCCAGGTGCGTCATCGGTAGCGGTCTCCGGTGGATGAGATGCCCAGTTGCTCATCAGAATCCCTCTACTTCGCGGTCTCGATTCCCCGGGCTCGACCCCCTGTCCGGAGCATTTGGTTCGCACCCGCGTGCTCGCCCAGTGGGCGTGTGCCCGTGGGCGAACTGTAGGCGGCGTAGCGGCAGCGCGCATGGGACACTTGGGCCATGAGCGTGTTCCTGTTGCCTGAAGAACCGGTGTTGTCACTCGACGCCTACCTGGCGACCACCTCTGGAGGTGTGGGACTGGGGCGAGCGCGCGAGCTCGGGCCCGCCGGCGTGATCGAGGTCGTCGGTGAATCAGGGTTGCGGGGCAGGGGTGGTGGCGGATTCCCGACCGGCCGCAAGTGGCAGGGAATCGCGAGTCAATCCGACGCCCGCCGCTACATGGTGTGCAACGGTGCCGAGGGGGAACCGGGGACCTTCAAGGACCGTGCACTGTTGCGTGCGAATCCGTACCAGTTGGTCGAAGGGGTCCTGATCGCCGCGTACGCGATCGGGGCTGTCGAGAGCTTCATCTGTCTCAAGGCCAGCTTCGAGCGTGAGATCGAGGCGGTCACCCGTGCGGTCGAGGAGTTCCAGGCCGCAGAGCTGTGCCAGGACTGCACGGTCACGATCGTCGCCGGCCCCGAGGAGTACCTCTACGGCGAGGAGAAGGCGATGCTCGAGGTCATCGAGGGCAACGAACCGTTACCGCGGTGGCTGCCGCCCTACATCCACGGCCTGTTCGCAACCGACGCCCAACTCGGCTGGCAGGCGCACGACCCTTCGGGTGGTGGAGCGTCCGGGGGTGGAGCGTCAGGGGGTGGCGCGTCAGTGGGTGGTGCGTCAGGTACCGGCGCGGCCGGGGTGCCCAGTGGAGGGTCAAACCCCACGTTGGTCAACAACGTCGAGACCCTCTCGAACGTGCCGCACATCCTCGCTCGGGGCGCCGAGTGGTACCGCTCGATGGGGACTGCCGAGTCACCGGGCACGATCGTGACCACCGTCGTGGGTGACGTGGTCGCACCCGATGTGGGAGAGGTCGAGATGGGGACGCCGCTGCGCGACGTGATCGATGCGGTCGGCAGCGGCCTTTCCGATGGCAGGTCGGTGAAAGCGGTGTTCTCGGGGGTGGCCAACGCTGTGATCACCGCGGACCACCTCGATGTGCCGGTCAGCTACGAGGGCTTCGCCGCGATCGGAAGCGGCATGGGATCCGCGGGTTTCATCGTCTACGACGACACGACCTGCATGGTCGACGCCGCCTACCGGCTGTCGCGCTTCCTGTCGGTGGAGTCATGCGGGCAGTGCCCACCGTGCAAGCTCGGATCGAGCGCGATCACAGAGCACCTCGAAGCGATCGAGACGGGCTCGGGCAGCGCAGCAGATCTCGACGCGATCACGGGCTGGCTCGAGCGCGTCACCGACGGCAACCGCTGCTACCTCGCGGTCGAGGAGCAGATCCTGGTCTCCAGCATCCTGGCGGAGTTCCTCGACGAGTTCGTAGAGCACATCCGATCCGGGCAGTGCACCCACCCCAGGAGTCTGCCGATCCCCAAGCTGGTCGACCTGGACGGTGGGGTGGCCACCTACGACGAGTCGTTCTGGCGCAAGCGCCCCGACTGGAGCTACTCGGAGCCCTGATCGCGACTGATCGGTCGCGGAGTGTCCTGGAACGCCGGGTCCGTGGATGCAGTGGTCCGAGGTTGACCCGGTCCGACGGACGGGTTGGTTCCGCAGGCACATCCAGTCCTGGCGCGGTTCCGTTCCGCTACTACCGATGAGGCGTCTCCCTCCACGCCCTTCCGGACGGGGCATCTGGATCATGGCTGATGCTCCTATCTTCGGTGGTTGGGTCATTGGATCGGGATGTTGGTGGTGGGGTCGGCGCGGTACGCGAAGTTGATGGTGTCGTCGATGAGCTCGTCGAGGGTGAGGAGCTCGAAGGTGTATTGGTGGACGGATCGGCTGAGGGTGTCGTGGTCTGTGCGCATCCAGTCGTGGAGGGACCCGAGGAACTCGGCGAGCTCGATTAGGTCTTCGTCGGTCATGGTTGCGGGGTGGTGAGGTGGGGATAGACGTCGCGGGCGATGTAGCGCTTGAGGATGCGCATGATCTCCTTTTTGGTCTTGCCGTCGCTGCTTCGTCGCTGGGCGTAGTCGCGGGTTTTCTGGTGGTGGGAGAGTCGGACCATCGCGATGCGCCAAAGGGCGCTGTTGGCTTCGCGGTTGCCACCGCGGTTGAGACGGTGGCGGGTGGTCTTGCCCGACGATGCTGGGACCGGGTTCACGCCGCAGAGGGCAGCGAAGGCGGCTTCGGAGTGCATGCGTTCGGGGTTGTCACCCGCTGCGACCAACAGGGTGCCGGCGGTGTCGGTCCCCACGCTGAACACGTCGAGCAGGGTCGGAGCGGCGATGGGCACGACGGTGGCGAGCTCGATGTCCAGGACGCTGATCTCGTTCTCGAGCTGGATCGACCGCCGGGCCAGCGTGCCAAGGGTGTTGCGGGTCGCGGTGAGCGGGTCGCCGTCAGTCGGGTCGCTGCGATAGTCCGCGCACGCGTGGATCCGGGTGTGGACCCGCAGCGGTCCCAGCTCGGCCCGCAGGGCTTCAGGGCCTGAGCGGATCAGGGCGAGCATCTGGTTGTTGGCCTGGGTTCGGGCTCGTATAGCCGAACGGCGGGCGACTCGCAGCACCCGGACCGCTTCGACCGCTCCAGCGCGGCTCTTGGGCACGATGAGACCCTTGCCGGTAAGCACGGTGCGGGCTGCAGCTTCGGCATCGATAGCGTCGGACTTGCCGAGGCGTCGACGCAGCGACCGGTCGGGGCGCATGACCTCGTGCACGACGATGCCGGCGTCTTTGAGGTATCGGGTCAGGCCGGCGCCGTAGCTGCCGGTGCCCTCGATGCCCACGGCCAGGATCGGACCGTGATTGCCGAGCCAACGCTGTAGCCGGTCATAGCCACCGGTGTCGGTCCTAAACGAGGCGGTGCCCAACAGTGCGGTTGTCGATCGCGGCGACAACATGGACATCGGCGTGAGTGTCGACGCCGCCGATGACACCCTTTCGTGGGCGCGCGGGATCTGCCATGGTGGTCATGCGAGGTCGTCCTTTCTGGTTTCTTCGCAAAGGTCACTGCAAGGGACGGCCTCGCCGAACAACCGGCGGACAGGACACGGTGGGGCGAGCGAGCGCAGGCTCCTATCAGGTCACGTCCGGCTACTGGGCCAGGCCTTCGCCGGGCGCCCCTCCCCAGCCGACAAATCAAACAAAGGACCGTCGGTCAGTCACACCCGGAGTCAAGCTCGGGGTAGGGCACCAGACTCGATTAGCACCGTCGCTTTTTCGAAGGGTTCCGTCAAGGGAAGATCTGACCGTGTCCCACCCCTGCGCGACACTCGAATGTATGTTCGATAATAGAGATCGGGTGGGTGATTCCGAGCAGCTGGATACCAGTTCGGATCATCTGGGCGGTGGTACCTGCCATGGAACCGACGACGGTCCCAGTCCCGAGAGCGGTGATCCTGATGCCAGTTCAGACGGTGGCGGTGAGGGTTCGGGTGTTGT
>JBKEAI010000142.1:0-11754 GCA_047972145.1 Microthrixaceae bacterium | reverse complement strand
GCGAAGCAGCGGCCGTTGCACCGGAGGGCGCCAGGAGCTCCTCGTCCATGCCGTCGTGGAGCACGGCTGCGCCGTCGCGCACCATCACCAGACCGTCGGCGACCTCACGGATCAGGTAGCGGTCGTGGGTGAGCAACAGGATCGTGCCCGGATACGCGATGTGGGCGTCTTCGAGCACGTCGCAGCTCTGTAGGTCTAGGTGGTTGGTCGGCTCATCCAGCACCTGCAGGTTCACCGGTTTGACCATCATCCTGGCGAGGGCCAAGCGCGTTCGCTCCCCACCGGAGAGGTCCTCCACCTTGCGATCGACCGCGTCACCGGGGAAGCCGAACCCGGCGAGGACGCTGCGCAGGTTGCGGCCGTGCTGGTCACCCACCGACGCCCGAAGCTCCTCTATCACCGTGCGATCGAAGCGAAGGGTGTCCACCTGGTGCTGGGTGAAGTGCGCCACGTCCACGTTCGCACCGAGTGTCGCGGTACCCGAATCGGGCTCGAGCTCACCCAGGATCATCCGCAGCAGCGTGGTCTTGCCCGCGCCGTTGGGCCCCACGAGAGCGAGCTTGCGACCCCGCTCGACCACCAGGTCCACGTCGCTGAGCACCGGAACGCCGTCGAAGCCGACCCTCGCGTCGTCCACTTCGATCACCACCCGCGAGCTGCGCCGGGGCGTGGGGAACGCGAACCTGGCGGCCTGCTCCGAGCGGTCGGGTACCTCGATGCGCTCCAGTCGGTCGAGCATCTTGATCCGGCTCTGCACCTGGCGGGCCTTGGTCGCCTTGTAGCGGAACCGGTCCACGAACTGCTCCACCCGGTCGATCTCACGCTGCTGGCGCGCCTGGGCGGCGCGCAGGCCCGCAAGGCGTTCCTCGCGCTGCACGACGAACTCCGCGAACCCACCGACGTACTCCAGGGCGCGACCCGCTGAAACCTCGATCACCCGTTCGGCCACCGCGTCTATGAAGTCGCGGTCGTGGCTGACGAACAGGATCGCCCCGGGCCAGTCCGCGAGGTACCGCTCGAGCCAGGCCACCGATTCGACGTCGAGGTGGTTGGTCGGCTCGTCCAGCACCAACAGGTCGGGTGCGGACAACATCAGGCGGGCCAGGGCCACACGCATGCGCCAACCCCCCGAGAGGTCCTGCACCGGACGCTCGGTGTCCTCCGAGCTGAACCCCAGCCCAGCGAGCACGCGGCGCGCCTCGGCCTCGATGCCGTATCCACCGAGCTCCTCGAAGCGGTGCTGGGCCTCGCCGTAGGCGTGCAGCACCTGGTCGTGGGCCACCGCGTCCTCGCGGTCGCCACCGACACCTGTGGCGGCGACGTCCTCGAGCAGGCGTGCCATCTGCGATTCGAGGTCGGTCACATGTGCCACCGCGCGCATCACCTCGTCGATGACGGTGCCGTCGACCTGTTCGGTCAGCTCCTGGGGCAGATAGCCGATGCGGGTGCCCTTCGCGGCGTGCACCTCACCTTCATCGGCGTCCTGTTCACCGACGATGATCTCCAGGATGGTGGTCTTGCCGACGCCGTTGCCTCCCACCAGCGCCACGCGGCGCCCGGGCATCAGCTTGAAGGTCACATCGGTGAACAGGGTCCGCCCGCCGTGTGACTTGGCGAGCCCCGAGACAGTGATCACATGTGCCGACGCTAGCGGCGGGTACCTGCGACCACCGCAGCTGCGAGCACGGCCGCCGCGCCCAGGACACCGATCACGCCGAGGCGCTCGCCGTAGAGGACGACCCCGGTGGCGACCGCGACCACCGGTTCCACCGTGGCCACCACGACCGCCCGGCTCGATGCGATGTGGGGCAGCCCCAGGGCGAACAACAGGTAGGGAAGGAACGTGCATCCGACCCCCAGGGCGACCAGCCAGGCGACCGTGGAGAACGAGTCGGGCCCGGTCAACCCGGTGATCGCCAGCAACACGATCCCACCGACGGGCAGCACGATCGCGTAGGTCTCCACCGCACCTAGGCGCACGAAAAGCCATCTACCCAGGAGATAGTGGCTCGAGTAGCTGATGCCTGCGAGGAGACCCCAGCTCACCGATACGACCGTCACGTCGACGGTTCCACCGATCGCGGAGACCAACAGGACCACTCCCAGGATCGCCGTCACAACTGCGCTCCACTGCACCGGGCCCGGTCGCTCACCGAGCAGGAGGACCGAGCCGATCGTGACCCACACCGGCGCGGTGTACAGCAGCAACCAGGCCAGGGAGATCCCACCGGTGTCCACCGCCAACGGGAGCGCGGCGTAGAACAAGACGATGCCTACGGCACAGAAGGCTGCGAGGATCGCGAGTAGGCGCCGGTTCGTAAACGGTGCGACCGAGTCGGTCTTGGGCAGCACCAGATCCCCGCGATCCGCCTGTGTGCCACGCAACCTCACGATCAGGTAGTTGCCGACGAAGCAGGCACCACCGATCAGCGCACGCCAGGTGCCCACCTCCGCGCCGCGGATCCCCAGATGCTCCAGTTCACGGGTGCACACACCGATGAGCGCCCACAGCGTCGCCGCAGCGCTTACCAGCACCATGCCCAGGACGGGCCGTGTGTACGTAGGGGGCTCGCGGTTGGGGGGCGGGCCCTCCGGCAGCTCGTTCAACCTTCCGCGGTATCGCTACCGGTGACGACAGCACGGGCCCAGCGGTAGTCCGCCTTGCCCGCAGGCGACCGCTTGATCTCGTCGACCAGCGTGAGCACCCTGGGTGCCTTGTAGCCGGCGAGGCGGCCATGGATGTGCTCCACCAACGAATCGAGCAGGGCGGAGGGGTCGGAGGTGTCGGCACCCGGTGTTGGCGCCACGACCGCGGTGACCTGTTCACCCCAGCGCTCGTGGGGAACGCCGACCACCACCACGTCGTAGACCGCCGGGTGGTCCTTGAGGACGCTCTCGACCTCCTCGGGGTAGACCTTCTCCCCCCCGGTGTTGATGCTCACCGACCCCCGCCCCAACAGGTGTACCGAGCCGTCGGGCGCGACGGTCGCCATGTCGCCCGAGACCACCCAGCGCTGCCCGTCGATCTCACGGAAGGTCTCCGCGGTCTTGGAGGGCGCGTTGTGGTAGCGCAGCGGAACGTGTCCGCTGTGGGCGAGGTGGCCCACCACGTCGGATCCGGGCTGCACCTCGTCCCCCGAGTCGTCCAGCACCTTGGTACCCTGCGCGATCGTCTCGAACACCGCGGTTCCACCGCTGGGCTGTTCGCCGGGCTGGAGGCGGTTGGAGCCCTGGATGCCTGTCTCCGATGACCCGAAGCCGTCGGTGAACACGCAGTTGGGCAGGATCTCCATGAGCTGGCTCTTCGTTCCCGCAGCGAGCGGCGCACCCCCGTTGGAGAACGCGAACAGCGATCCGGTCTCGAAGGGACCGTCGGAGAACCACGTGTCGACCAGCGGGCGTGCCATCGCGTCACCGACCACGGTGACCGTGGAGACGTTCTCGGCTTCGATGGTGCGCCAGACCACCAGGGGATCGAAGCTCCCGTCGTGCAGGATCACCTTGGCACCGCAGTAGAACCACATGAGCGACACCCACTGCGCGGCCGCGTGCATCAGGGGGGCGAGCGCGTAGAAGTTGAACTCGAAGTCGATCACACGGTCGAGCAGCTCCACCGGTGCGTCGACGGGGCCGTTCATGCGCATCGGGTCGCCACCGGAGAGACATCCGAAGAACATGTCCTCCATGCGCCACACCACCCCCTTGGGCAGCCCGGTGGTGCCTCCCGTGTAGATCACGTAGAGATCGTCGTCGCCCCTACCGGGAACCTCCGGGCGCGTCGGGTCCGCCCCGCCCAGTGCATCCTCGTAGCGCGTGACGACGGCGGTGCCGAGAGGTCCCGAACCGGCCGCCGGCCCCGCACCGGTGACGAGCACCTCCACGAGGGAATCGACCGCCGGGGCCACCTCGACGACACGGTCGAGGTAATCCGGTGGGCACACGACTGCGGTCAGGGGACCATCGGCGAACAGGTGCTCGAGCTCCGCTGCGACGTAGCGGTAGTTGATGTTGACCGGTACCGCGCGGATCTTGAAGCAGGCGAGGAGGGTCTCCAGGTACTCGATCGAGTTCGGCAGGTAGCACCCGACGAAGTCCCCCTCGCCGATCCCTATCCCGCTCAGATGGTTGGCGAGGCGGTTGGCACGCTCCTCGAGCTCGCCGTAGGTGCGCCGCTGCTCACCGCACACGACAGCCTCGCGGTCGGCCACCCGGTCCGAGACCGCCTCCCAGATGTCCGCGACGTTGTAGCTGGCCGGTACTGGTGTGCCCACCGCGGGAACGTTAGTTGTACCGCTCCACCAAGAACCGCAACGTGTTCTCGTTTTGGTCGCGGGCCTATGGTGTCCCCATGGCCATGCCGACCGACGTCGCGATCATCGACACGATGATCGGCTTCCCGAGCTCCGACCGCCGGGAGGTCTACAAGTTCATCTCACCCGCGCTGCGCGACAAGGAGTCCCAGGAGGACTTCAAGATGCCCGCGCAGTACCTGTTCAAGGACATCCCCGCGGAGATCGGCGAGGGGATCGACCCGGTCGCGGTGACCCTGCACAACATGGACACCTATGGCGTGGCTCGCGGCATGGTCAACGTCGGCAACGACGAGCGCGAAGCCCCCCGGCGCGCGGTGCGCGAGCTGCCGGAGCGGTTCCTGCCGTGCATCGACGTGGATCCCCGCGGCGGAATGGACGCCGTGCGGCGGATCAAGGCGTTCCACCAGGAGTGGGGGGTCGTGGCGGTGACCACGTTCCCGGGTGCCGCCATGGTGGCGATCGACGAGGCCCCCTACTACCCGATCTACGCGACGTGCGTGGAGCTCGACCTGCCGATCTTCATCACCGTCGGGGTGCCCGGACCGAGGGTCCCCCTGAAGTCCCAGAAGGTCGAGCAGCTCGATGAGGTCTGCTGGTTCTTCCCGGAGCTCAAGGTGGTGATGCGCCACGGTGCGGAACCCTGGGAGGAGCTCGCGGTGAAGCTGATGTTGAAGTGGCCGAACCTCTACTACTCCACCTCCGCGTTCGCCCCCAAGCACTACCCGAAGGCGATCATCGACTACGCCAACACCCGCGGCGCCGACAAGGTCCTCTACGCCGGCTACTTCCCCGCCGGGTTGACCTACGAACGGATCATGGGCGAGCTGCCGAAGGTCCCCCTGCGCGACGAGGTGTGGCCGAAGTTCCTCGCCGCCAACGCATCGCGGGTGCTCGGGCTCGATCCCTGAACCGGGTCAACCGTCGAGGAACTTGCGCAGCGTCTCGACAGCGGTGGGCGGATCGGCAGCGTTGATCCCGTTCACACCCATGTCCAACAAGCGCTGGTAGCCCGCTTCGTTCTCCAGGTTGCGCGAGTTGGGCCAGATCCACAGCACCAGACCGTCACCCTGGGCCCTCTCGATGAACTCGGGGGTCAACAGCTCGACCCCCTGGTACTCCGGTGGGATCTGCACGATGTTGCGGTCCGCCGGCAGCGGCTCGCCACCCAGCACGTAGCGGGTCATCGCATCGAGGCCGGGGGTGATGGCCACCTCGGGTGCCGCCTCGTGGAACGCCTCGGCGAGCTGGTCGTCGAAGGAGGTCACCACCGCCTGGTCGAGCCGATCCTCTTCGGTGAGGATCCTCGCCAGCTCCTGTGCCGCGGGCACGTTGTCGGGATACGAGCCCTTGATCTCGATGTTGAGCGCGTAGTCGGGGTAGCGGTCGATGATCTCCTGGAACGAGGTGATGGCGAAGTCCTCCGCCGTGTACCCCTGCGGTGGTTCCACCTCGCCTGTTCGGATTCCCCGGTAGATGTAATCGTCCTCCGGCTCCCCTTCGCACGCGCTGCACTGCGGGGTGAACCAGTAGGCGTCGTCGAGTGCATTGACCTCCTCGTAGGTCATGTCGGCCACAGGGCCGACGCCGTTGGTGTTCCGATCGACCGTGTCGTCGTGGTGCACGACCAGCACCCCGTCGCCGGTGAGCTGGACATCGAAGTCCAACATGTCCACCCCAGCCTTGACCGACTCGCCGTAGGCGAACGGCGTGGAACCCGGATGGGCGTTCTCTCCGCCGGCGTGGGCCAACACGATCGGCCGGTCGAGTGCGAGGAGCTCCGCGACCGTGCTCGCCTCTGGAGGCGGGATGGTCGTGGAGGTGGTGGTGGAGGTGGTGGAGGTTGAGGTGCCCGACGACTCGCTGCTGCACCCGGCGAACCCCAGCAGGGCAATCGCAACGGCCAGCGTCGGGATGATCGACCGCCGTGCGCTGTGGCCCATCTCAGACGCCGAAGCTCGCGTTGCGAACGGCTTCGACGGCGGCGTCGGGGCCAGCGAGTTCGACCTCGGCAACGGCCTGGCGACCGTAGGCGAACAGGGCCAGCTCACCGACGGGGCCCGACACGCTCACCATGGGACTGGCGCCGTTGAGCTCGGCCCGGCGCGCACCGGGGGCCTCGAAGGTGATCCCCGCCGGTGCCTTGCGCATCATCATCTTCGCCATGCGGCTCATCGCGCTCCAGAGCTGGGCCTCGAGATCCGCATCGAGGTCGCGGGGACCCATGTCGTTGGCCCGGCGGACGTCCTCGTGATGGATGAAGTACTCCATCGTGTTGGCGAGGCGGTCGACTCCGGGGATCCCGAACATCGACAGGGCCGGCGGTCCGCTGCGCACCAGGACGACCAGATCGGCGAAAGGCCTGCGTGCGTACTCACGGCGAACCTTCTCGCCGTGTGAGGCCAAGGGTGCCGCAAGTATCCCGAGCGCTGCATCGGGACGCCGTTCGCGGACCACCAGGTGCGCCGCGAGGTCGGCTGCATCCCAGCCTTCGCACAGCGTCGGGACCTCTGGTCCGAGTTCGGTGAACAGGTCGCACAACAGCGACCGTTCCTCCTGGGCATGGTTGCGGGCCATGGCGCGAGTCTGCCCCATCTCGGCAGGCGATGCCGCAGGGGCGATCCTGCTCACGGGTCGAGCGACCCGCTGCCCGCAGGTCCGCAGGGTTCTACGTTTCGGGGGTGAGCGCGATCGGATCCGACCCAGAGGCGCTGCGCGGCCTGGCGGAGATCCTGTCGCGTACCGCCGGTGACCTCCGCCGCGCCGGTTCCAGCGTCGAGCGTGGTCTCGGGGCCACGGTCTGGCACGGCAGCGACGCAGCCCGGTTCCGGGGTCGCTGGGGGCGACACCGGGCCGAGTTGCGCCATGCCGCGGACGGTCTGGCGGTACTCGGCGGCGAGCTGCGCGAACAGGCCGCCCAGCAGGAGCGGGCCTCGTCTGCCGGCGGGGATCATGGGGCACCTCGACCCGGACCTGCTGAAGTGCCCGGTACCGGAGGGAGGTCCGGCTCTGTCATGACCTCCAAGCCTCCGCCTGCCGCGGATCCACCATGGGGGGACCCGCTCCCCCGACGTTCGGAGAGCTGGGAGGTCTCGGGCGCCCTGGCGGCGGCACTGGGCATCTCGAGCGTCACCCGGGTGGGCATCACCGACCTGCGCGGTGGCGACCGGGCTGTGACCGTCGAGCGCGACACCGAAGGGTCGCTCTCAGGTGGGGCTTCGCTGGGGATCGGGGTGGACGGGGCCGCCGGGATCGACCTCGGTGCCAACGCAGAGGTCGAGCTGTCGATCACCTCGCGCGAGACCTGGTCACTACCCGATGGAGACGCCGGGGGTCTGCTGGCAGCGATCGGTCTCACCGAGGTGCTCGATGGGCCTGGCGGGCTCCCGGGACCTTTCGGGTTGCTTCCCGTCGGGTTCCCGCTCACCGCTATGGCCGACCTCGCGGTGAGCGCGCTGGCACCCGACACAGGCGGATCCGCGACTCCCCGCCCGGCGATCGTGGACCAGCTCGTGGGCGTCGGCGCCGCCGCGTCCGTCGGGATCTCGATGGGCCAACCGATCGGGAGCATCGGCGCCGACATCGAACACCGGGTGGGTCTCCGCGAGCGCTCGGGTACACCCGGCCTGCTCCTGGAATCCGAGGGCAGCTATCGCACCCGGGCCGGCAACGGCGGCGAGACGGTTTCGGGCAGGTGGTCGATCGAAGTACCCCCGGCGCAGGGCCCGACCCAACCAGTGGTGTTGACCGAGACGGTCGGCCGCGACGGTGGTGAGTCGGTGATCCGCAAGGTCGCGGGCCTCGACCGCTCGGAGGTGGCAACGATCGTGGATTCCGCCACCTCGCTGTTGCGACAGGGCCGCACCGACGAGGCGGCCGAGGCGATCGGCACGCTGTGGAGCGCGGTGGACACAGATCTCCTGTGGCAGGACGCCACCTGGGGTGAGGTGAACTCCGACGTGTACTCGGTCGACGTCGGAGCCGCCCTCGGAGCGCAGACCGGGGGTTCCATCGGCGGTGGACGGCGGATCGTCGAATACGGGGCGCCCTGAGCCGGCTTCTGGGAGACCCGCCGGTCAGGACCCCTCGACGGTGACCTCGACCTCGTACAGCACGCCGCTGTCCCCCTTGACGGTGATGGTGGCGTTGCCGGGAGCCTTGGCGGTGGCACCGGCGTTGAACTTGGCGGAGCCATCGTCACTCGGCTGGGAGACCTCGAGCACCGCGGAGTCACTCGACTCCACCTCGGTGACCCCGTCGGTGGTTATGTCGATCACCCGGCCCACCTCGATGGACACCGGGTCAGACGAGTCGACGATCACCGGCGCAACGACCGAACGGTCGGATCCCGGCACATCGGTCGATACGGTGGTGGAGGTCTCCGGGCCCTCGATCACATCCTGTTCCTCGGCACCGTCCGAGCAGGCGGAGAGCCCCGTGATGGTCAGCAGAGAGACAGCTGCGGCGGCACTGAAAGTGCGGATTCGAACGTTCATGCCCACCAATCGACCCAGGCGCACTCGATTCAAGGAATGGTGCGATCATCGAGGAGGACACCGACGGCGTCGGAGAGCCTCGATGACACCGATTCCGGTGCAGCGGTTCCCGAGATCCAGCTCACCAGCGTCGCCAGCCAGACGTCGCTGAGAAGGCCGATCCGCAGACGGTCGGCATCGGTGACCTCGCCTCGGTCGGCGTACGCGGCAGCCAGCAGGCCGCTCATCTCGTCGCGCACCTGGCTGACCACCGGTGCCACATCGGTGTTGCCCGACACCAGAGCACGGATCATCGCGGTGGTCACCATCGGATAGGTCTGCAACGTCGTGTTGGCCCGCCGCAGCACCTCGTCCACACGCTCGGCCCCCGAGTCGGCAGTCGCAGGCCGTCTGGCCATCTGCTCGGCAAGAGCCCGGATCTGCTCCAGCATCACCGAGACGAGCAGGTTCTCCTTGGACGGGAAGTAGCGGTAGAGCGTGCCGACCGCGACATCGGCGCGGGCCGACACCTCGCGCATCTGCACCGCATCCCAGCCTCCCTCCACCGCGAGGGCCAACGTGGTCTGCACCATCCGCTCCCGGCGAGCCGCCTGGGGCGGTGTGAGTCCCTTCGATCGCACGCAGCAAAGACTACGTGGCGCTGCCCCCGAGGATCACAGACCGCGGAGATCCGGCGACGCGCTCCAGCCCCGCCAGGTCACCGAGTCTCACCGGGACGTCGTCCACCCGCACCACATCGGTGCTGAGATGCTGGCGGAGCAACTCGACGTGACGATCCGCGGAGTCCCACATCGGCAAGCCGCCCTCCTCGGCAGGATCGCGCCAGACCTGGAGCGCGACCCCCAGGCCCAGCTCCTCGGCGAACGCGAGCACCGCTGCGGTCTCCGCGGCGGATGCCCCCTCGGAATCGCTCACCGCGAGGCATGGGCGACCCTCCACAGCACACACGAGTGCCGCTGCGGCAGCGAAGCCGGCCGAGACGCCCGGGTCGGTCGGTACGACCACTGAGTTCGGGATCGACGTCGGGAACGTGCGCGCCACCCAGAACCCTGCCCTTCCGGCATCGGCCACAGCCATCGCCCGTTGCGGCAGCGCACCCGAGAGGTGCAGGCAGGCACGCGGTGCACTGAGCGGTGCGGTGTCGTCCTCGTAGGCCGGGGTGACCACCTCGCTGATGGCCCCATACAGCGGCGGTCGCGAATCGGGGGCCTCGGCGGATGTGTCCCACCTCGCACACAGCGCGCCGAGCTGCGTGGGCGGCACCTCCTGGGTGAGGGGATGGCCGATGTCCTGCACGGACAGCTCCTGCGGGTCGAGCCCGGACACGACCAGGACGTCGGCGGATGCCACCTCCGCCAACTCCAGGTCCCGTTGCTGTGGGCCGATCGTTCCGAAGTGCCACGGTGAGTCCCAACGCTCCACCCCCTTGGCCCCCCAGGTGTTGAGCACACCCGACCCCGCGGTGCGCGAGAAGTTCCCCAGTCCCTCGATCCCGCCTGCGCGAACCACGCCCGGGCCGACGATCGTGAGGATCCGCAGGCCTGCCATCGAGGGGTCGAGCGTCAACACGGGCCGACGTTCGGGCTGCGCTGTGGCGACGATGTCCGCGGGCACCTCGGCGGTGACGTCGAAGTCGAGGTGCAGGGCCGTCGTGGCGGGCACGTCGAGGCCCACCGGGTCGACCAGCGCGTCGAGCATCTCGATCGGCGACCCGACCGTGCGCAGGGCCGCTGTTCCACCCGGCCGGCTGGAGAGGTGAAGGATCGGCCCCGGCAGCAGCGCGGCGCCGAGACGCCCCCGCCCGTCCACCTCGCCTATCCGACCGTCCGCGTCGGCGAGCAGCACCGCGAGGTCTGCCTCGCCCACCGGTTGGTGGTCGAGCGACGCAGCGGCCGCGTCGCTCACCGGCAATGCCTCACCCCAGATGCGGCGAACGCCGAGCTCGGCGAGTCGCCGGGCCAGTGCGTCGGCGGCGTTCACGAGCCTGACTCTTCTGCGAAGTGGTCCAGTGCCTGTTCCATCGCCCGGATCAGGGTTGCGTCGAGGTCGCTGAAGTCCTGCACCGCTGCGATAACCCGTTTCCAGCCGTCCCGGGGTGTACCCCAGCCGAGGGCCTCGCACACACCCGTCTTCCAGTCGGTACCCCTGGGCACCTCCGGCCATGCATCGATGCCCAGCGACCGCGCCCTCACGCACTGCCAGATGTCGACGTAGGGGTGCCCGACCACCAGCACGTGGGGGGAATCCACTCCGTCGGCGATGCGGGACTCCTTGGACCCCTCCACGAGGTGATCCGCCAGCACCACGAGGCTCCGGCCGGGAGCCGGGCCGAACCGCTTCACCTCGGCGACGAGGTCGTCGAGGCCACCGAGGGGTTCGACGACCACCGCCATCTCACGGAGCTCGTCGCCCCACACCCTCTCGACGAGCGTCGCGTCGTGGACTCCTTCCACCCACAGCCGCGATGCCCTGGCCACCTTGGCACGTTGGTCCTGCGCCACGATCGCACCCGAGGCGCTGCGGCGGGTTGGTGCTCCCGAACCGTCCGGTCCGCACGGTTCGGGATCCGTAGGCCGCACGAGCGTGACCGTTTCACCGTTGACCGCGAACGCCCCTGGCAGGTTCCTGAAGCTGTGACGCGCACCGGCGGCATCGCGGATCTCCACGGTCGACCCGGTGAAGCGACTCACCCGGCCGCGCTTCGCGGTCCCGCGGTGCAACACGAGCGTCTCGAGTGTTGCGGGTACATTCGGATAGCTCTGCGAAGGTCGCCTTGTGCCTTGGGTGACCTAGTCGAGGATGTCGTCCTCCCCGGCGACGGTAGACGTAGGTGTGCGACCTGCCGGGGAGGGCTCCCACCCGATCAGATGAAGTACCGCTGCGCTTAGGCTCGGAGCAGTTCCTCGGCACGCTCGGGTTCGGGTTCGGGTTCGTTGTGCGCCATCCAC
>JBKEAI010000054.1:0-1642 GCA_047972145.1 Microthrixaceae bacterium | reverse complement strand
CGAAGGGAACATATGTTCGGTAACACTAGATGGACCCTGTGACACGCGATCGCTGCACAGCCGCCGAACCGCACAAGCCGGAACCTCACCGATGATGTGTCCGGACCCGCAACCGGCCGGGTATCTCCTAGGATCGAGCCCATGGACGCTACGAAAGCACCCCGAGCCGAAGACACAGCCGCGCCAACCTCGGTCACAGAGCCGGGTGCCCCCGCCGACGAGGAGCTCCTAGAAGACGAGTTGCTCGTCGAGGAGGTCTCGATCGACGGCATGTGTGGGGTCTACTGAGACCACCCACGGGAGATGCCAGGTGGACCTCTCGACTCCATACCGCCTGGATCCGCAGGTCAGCCTGCGACCGGAGGACTTCGGGGCGCTGGTGTATCACTTCGGCAACCGCAAGCTGTCGTTCCTCAAGCACCCCGACCTGCTGCGGGTGCTGGAACAGCTCGACTCGGAGCCCACGTTGGAAGCGGCGCTGGAGGCCGCCGGTGTGGAGCGTGCACGCTGGGGGGCGTTCGTGAAGGCCCTCGAGACCCTCGAATCGTCGGAGATGATCCGTGCCCGCACCTGAATCCCTGATCGCCCCACAGCCGCCGACCGCCACGCGGCCCCTGGTCGAGCACTTCAAGGAGGGTCTGGCCGCCCCGATCTGCCTCACATGGGAGCTCACCTGGGCGTGCAACCTGGCGTGCGTGCACTGCCTGAGCTCCTCGGGCCGCCGCGATCCCCGCGAGCTCAGCACCCAGGAGTGCTTCGACGTCATCGACGAGTTGGCCCGCCTGAAGGTGTTCTACGTCAACCTCGGCGGCGGCGAGCCGATGCTGCGCCGTGACTTCTTCGAGATCCTCGAACATGCCGAGGCATGTGGCGTCGGGGTGAAGTTCTCCACCAACGGCACCTACATCGACGAGGCCGCCGCCGAGCGGCTCGCCGCGATGGACTACCTCGACATCCAGGTGTCGGTCGACGGTGCCACCGCCGAGGTGAACGACATCGTGCGCGGTGAGGGCTCGCACGCCGCGGCGATAGCGGCGATGCAGCACCTCAGCGACTCCGGGTTCGGGCCGTTCAAGGTGAGCATCGTGGCGACACGCCACAACATCGACCAACTGGACGAGTTCAAGGCGCTGGCTGACGGCTTCGGCGCCCAGCTACGGATCACCCGCCTGCGCCCGTCGGGTAGGGGAGCGGACAGCTGGGACGAGTTGCACCCCACCCAGGATCAACAGCGCCAGCTCTACCACTGGCTGCTCGATCGTCCCGATGTGCTCACCGGTGACTCGTTCTTTCACCTCTCGGCACTGGGGGAGTCGCTGCCGGGTTTGAACCTCTGCGGAGCGGGTCGGGTGGTGTGCCTCATCGACCCCGTGGGCGACGTGTACGCGTGTCCGTTCGTGATCCACGACGAGTTCCTCGCGGGCAACGTGCGCGACGACGGCGGCTTCACGAGGGTCTGGCGCGACAGTGAGCTGTTCACGAGCCTGCGCGAACCCGACAACCCCGGAGCGTGTGCGAGCTGCGGCAGCTACGACGCCTGCCAGGGCGGCTGCATGGCCTCGAAGTTCTTCGTTGGTCTCGAGCTCACCGACCCCGATCCCGAGTGCGTCCACGGCGCCGCCGATGACAAGCTCGCAGCCCT
>JBKEAI010000039.1:0-51114 GCA_047972145.1 Microthrixaceae bacterium | reverse complement strand
CCATCAACACCCGCCAGATCCACCCCAGCCACAACATCGAGAGCCTCCACCACCCCCGCCACACACCCAACCACACCGGCCACACCGGCCAGAGTCCCGAGAGCGTCTGGATCGCTATCTGGACTGGGACCGTCGTCGGTTCCATGACCCGCACCAACACCGACGAGGTGATCCGAACCGGTATCCACCTGCTCAGGATCACCCGCCTGCTCGGGATCACCCGCCTGCTCGGGATCGTCCGCCCCACTACCCTTATCGAACATACATTCGAGTATCACACAAGGGTGTGACAGCCGGCTGTGCCATGTCTCAGCACGACGGTGACAAGCCGGAAACCACGACTGGGATCCGAGGCGAGCGACCCCCCTATCCCTCGTTCTGTGGTGCGAGACGAGCCCAGCAGGCTCACGACGCACCACAGAACGGGGGTGGGGGTTACATCTTCCAAATCACAACAACGCCATCGCCGCAACAAGCAAGACCACCTTCCGCGGACACACACCAACCATCACCTCACCACGTCGGTGAATCCAGGCTCAGGCCCAGCCTCACCCTCCAGCTGAGCCTCGGGTACCTGCTGGAAGCACCGCCGGATCGCTGCAACAGAGCAGATCCGCGCCCGCGTCGCGCGCCCGTTCGAGGTGGCGGAGGTACTCGATGCCCTCGACCGCGACCAACCGCGTGAATCGGTGCATGAGCACCACTGCACCGGCGCGCACCGTGTCGCGGTGCACCAGCACCCCCTCGATCTCCTCGCTGCGCAGCGTGGCCGCGTGGCGCTCCGGGCCGTGGACCTCCCGCGCCGGGTCACAGACGTGCAGCAACCGGGTGGCTGGAGACTCCCCACGGACTCCCAACAGCACCTCGAGATCGGGCGAGGTCACCCACAGCGATTCGAGCAGACCGGCGGCCCGGGCACTCGTGACCACCTCCGTCGCCACGTCGGGGAGATCGACCTGCACCACCAGATCCGGTGGCGGCGAATGCCCCGCCTCACCCAAGGCGTGCACTCCATCGACGAGCTCCACCAACGGCACTGCACCTCGGCGCCGTCTCGATGCACGTAGCTGGTGGATGTGCGTGCCGGACGCATCGGCGACGGCCTGTACGCGCACGCCGGCCGCTCCCTGTGCGACCGCTGCGGCGATGGCCTCGCCGATGTCGGCACCCGGCCTGCCGAAGCGGGAGAGGTCGACCCAGATCCGGCCAGGTCCATCTGCTTCGGGATGCCGCTGCACCCCACCAATGGTGCCCGTGTCCGGGGCGCCACACCAGCTCCGCAATGGGCTGGACGGCCCAGATCACGGATTTGGCCACGAATTTGTCAATCCATGCCCCGGGTCCGCCGAAACAGATGTGGAAGGCGACAGGAGATACCCGATGGCACTGATTCGAGCAACCTGCAGCGACTGCGGAGATGTGGAGCTCCGTTCGCGCGATCTCAAGGTACGGATGTGCCGGACCACCGGTGCGGCGACCTACCTGTTCCGCTGCCCGAGCTGTGCGATGATCGAGGTACGCCCTGCGGAGTCCCATGTTGTCGACGTCCTGCTGGCTGCGGGCGTGTCCAGCACCGAGTGGGACCTTCCCTCCGAGCTCCACGAACGGGTCGACGGACCGGTCATCACCCATGACGACGTGCTCGATTTCCACGACATGTTGAACGGCACCGACTGGTTCTCGACACTCGCCTCGATGACCGAACGCTGAGGCCTGATCCACCCCCGGCGCTCGCGGAGTCGGCACCGCACACAGGTAGCATTGCGGCATGGCCCCGCTCCCAACGCCCGGCTTGTTCGGGCTCATCGTCGAGAACATCGGCGCGGGTGAGATCGTCGTCATCGCCTTCTTGGCACTGGTCGTGCTGGGCCCCGACCGGATCCCCGAGATGGCCCGTGGGGCAGGGCGTCTGATCAACAAGGCCAAATCGCTCACCAGCGACCTGACCGGCGATATGGCCGACGTGATCAACGATCCCGCCATGCAGCCGATCCGTGAGTTGGGTGAGTTCGCCACCCGCCCGCGCCAGAAGCTCGCCGAGTACGCGCTGGAAGCCGAGGCCGAGGAACGCCAGAAGCAGACGACCGCGGAGGCATCCCTGGACCCCCCCGAACCGGACACCGTCGGGTCCAACGGATCTGAACCGGGTGCCGGCGAATCCACCGTCACCGAAGCGGCGGAGCCCGAACCCGACAGTACCCCCGAACCCGACAGTGCCCCCGAACCCGTACTCCATGGTGCCGATGAGGCGGCGTCCCCAGCCGCGAACGGCACACCCGACAGGGCCTCGGGCGTGGGCTCTTCGGATAGCTGAGCAACACGACCGTGGCACCGAGGATCTTCAAGGGAGCCGAGCGCGACCCGGGCAACATGAGCCTGGGCGACCACCTGCGGGAATTGCGGCGCAGGTTGTTCATCTGCCTTGCGGCGGTGTGCGTTGCACTGATCCCGGCGTGGTTCGCCTATCCATGGCTCGTCGACTTCCTCAACGCCCCCTACTGCGAGGCACAGCAGGCACTCGGCGTGGACACGAGTTGCAGGTTCCTCGAGACCAACCTGCTCGACCCGTTCACCCTGAGGATGAGGATCGCGGGTTGGGGTGCGGTGATCCTCGCCATGCCTGTGATCCTCTGGCAGATCTGGCGCTTCATCGCACCGGGGCTGTACCGCAAGGAGCGCCGGTACGCGTTCGCGTTCGTGGGTTCGGGCACCGTGTTGTTCGCGCTCGGCGCAGCGATCGCCTACTACACGCTCACCAAGGCAACCGAGTTCCTGATCCGCATCGCCGGCAACGAGGTGGAGGTACGCGCAGGTATCGGCAACTTCACGAGGCTCGCGCTGCTGATGATGGTGGCCTTCGGGGTCGGGTTCCAGTTCCCGGTGGTGATGACTGCCCTACAGATCACAGGGGTCGTGTCCCCCCAGAAGCTCGCATCCTGGCGGCGCCAGGCAGCGCTGGTGATAGTCGTGCTCGCAGCCGGCATCACGCCCTCGGGGGACCCCTTCAGCCTGTTCGCCCTGGCGGTTCCGATGTACCTGCTCTACGAGGCGTCGATACTGCTCGGGCGGCTACTGATCCGTCGCAAACGCAAGCGTGAGGAACGCGAATCGGCCGAGCGGGCACTGGAGGGTAGCTCGGGGGGCTCCGGCACCTGATGAAGGGCACCGGGTCCCGTTTCGCGCACGACTTCCGCCTCGATGGGTTCCAGATCGCTGCGGCCGGGGCGATCGATGACGGCCGCAACGTGCTCGTTTCGGCACCGACGGGGTCCGGGAAGACGGTGATCGCCGAGATGGCCGTCGCCGCCGCCCTGAGCGCTGGTACGAGGTGCTTCTACACCACTCCGATCAAGGCGCTGTCGAACCAGAAGTTCACCGACCTCGGAGCGGAGCTGGGTGCCGATTCGGTCGGGCTGTTGACCGGGGACCACATGATCAACCCCGATGCACCCGTGGTGGTGATGACCACCGAGGTGCTCCGCAACATGTTGTACTCGCGCAGTCCCGCCCTCGATCGGCTGGGCTGGGTGGTGCTCGACGAGGTCCACTTCCTACAGGACCGCTACCGCGGAGCTGTCTGGGAGGAGGTACTGATCCACACGCCCGCATCGGTGCGCTTCGCCAGCCTCTCGGCGACGGTGTCCAATGCAACGGAGCTCGGGGAGTGGATCGAAGCCCTGCGGGGCCCGACGCTCACCGTCGTCGAACACGAACGCCCGGTCGAGCTCGACCACCTCTACATGGTCTCGGACCGCCAGTCACCTGTCGATCACCTCATGCCACTGCTCGTGGACGGCCAACCCAACGAGATCGGCCCCGCATTCGACCGTGACGACAGCGCACGCCAGTTCCGGGGACGTAGGGGAGGGGCGAAGCGACCCAACAGGCGTTACCGGACACCAAGGCGCGTCGATGTGGTCGAGCGCCTCGAGGAGGAGTCGCTTCTGCCGGCGATCTACTTCGTGTTCAGCCGCAAGGGCTGCGACGAAGCGGCCCGGCGTTGCCTGGCCGAAGGGATGCGCCTCACCGACGGCGACGAGGCGGCTCGAATCAGCGGGATCCTGGACGATGCCACCGAATCGCTGGAGGGCGGTGACCTCGACGTGCTCGGTTTCGGCGAGCTGAGCGAAGCACTCCGACGGGGCTTCGCCCCACACCACGCAGGGATGGTCCCGGCCTTCCGCGAGGCGGTGGAGAAGTGCTTCTCGGCCGGCCTGGTCAAGGTGGTGTTCGCCACCGAGACCCTCGCCTTGGGGATCAACATGCCGGCTCGTTCGGTGGTGATCGAACAGCTCTCGAAGTTCACCGGCGACGGCCACGAGCTGTTGACACCCGCCCAGTTCACCCAGTTGACCGGACGTGCCGGGCGCCGCGGCATCGATACCCACGGGTCCGCGATCGTGCTGTGGTCCCCCTATGTGGACTTCGCCACGGTCTCCACCCTCGCCGCTAGCAGGGAGTTCCCCCTGCGGTCGTCGTTCCGGCCCAACTACAACATGGTGGCGAACCTGATCGCCAACCACTCCGAGGAGCACATCGCTTCGGTGCTGGGGCGATCCTTCGCCCAATTCCAGGCCGACCGAACGCTCGTCGCCAAGCGTTCGGAGTTGGAACGGATCCACTCCGATTCACAAGCGGTGCGCACAGAGCTCGAATCACTGGGGGTGAACCCCCGCGATGCGGAGGTGTTCCGCTCGAAGCGAGCCGAGGTGCAGCGACTCGAGGCTCGCCGCTCCCAAGCCGACACCATCGATCAGGTGCTCACCCGGCTCGCACCGGGGGATCTCCTCGAACTCGACCCGGCCCAGCCCCGCAAGCTGGTAGCTGTGATCGCCACGGCCCAGCGAAAGGCCGGCACGAAGGTCATCACCGTGACCCCGAGGGGCCGATCGCTGACGCTCAACGCATCGAGGTTGGATGCGCTGCCACGCGTTGTCGGACGGATACAGCTGCCGGCGCCACACGAACCCACCAACTCCGCGTTCCTACGCGACTGCGCGGTGAGGCTGCGACGTGTGAACCCCAAGCGGCTCTCGCCGCGAGCCGTCCCCGAGCCCCCCGACGACCACGCCTTGAGTGCCGCCGGAGCGGCCCTGGAGGGCGACGAGCTCCAACACCATCCTGACGTCGAGCGCATCGTCGAGCTCGCAGCAACATTGGGCACACTCGAGCGTTCGGAACGCACCACTCGGCGGGCGATCGCAGCCCGCGACACCGACATCATGTCCCACTTCGATGCGATCCGCACGGTGTTGACCAACCACGACCACCTCGACAGGTGGGAGCTGACCGCCTCAGGATCGAGGCTGCGCAGGATCTTCTGTGAGTCCGACCTCCTGGTCTCGCTCTCGGTCGACACAGGGCTGATGGAGGGCCTCGATCCGCGCGGGGTCGCAGCACTGGTCAGCTGTTTCACCCACGAACACCGTGGCGCGGAGCGCCCACCGCCGGCGCGACTTCCGAACAAGGACCTTCAGTTGCGCTTCGAGAACATCATGGCGCTCTGGCGATCCCTGGCCGCCGAGGAAACCGCCCTGGGTCTTGCGAACACCCCCGAACCCTCCGCCGGGTTCGCCCGGGTGGCATACCGCTGGGCCTCCGGCGCCCCGCTGGTGGACGCCCTTGGTGACGAGGAGATCACCGGCGGAGACTTCGTTCGCAACGTGCGCACCGTCATAGACCTCCTGGTGCAGATCGCGTCGGTGAGCGGCGGCGCTGTGGGCGAGGCGGCCAGAACCGCGGCCGACCGCATGCGCAGGGACGTAGCGGCGTGAGCAGGGACGTGGCGGCGTGATTCAGCATGTAGCCACTGTGAGCCGGTACACGGAAGATGGCCCGCGATGTGGCGGCCGGGGCCGGCCCGAACGGGCCACGACGACATGACGATCCGGCGCGGCGAGGACTGGGGTGCGCGCGGCCCGCTGGCGAAGGGGGCACCCCTGGTGCGCACCGACGCTGAGGTCGTCCCCGCGATCGACCGACAGCGCATCGGTGATCCCCCCGAGGTGGGACTTCTCGGAGGGGACCTACATCGCACGCTCGGGTCGCCGGTGCACAGCGAGGCCGAACTGCGCTCGGGGGAGGCGATGCGCCTGCCGATCGACCTGGTCGAGGTGATCCTGCACACCCCCGACGGACAGACCATCGAGGAGCGCTTCTGTGCACATCTCGTCGCCACCGCCGGCGATGGCAGGCTCTTCGAGACGCAGACCTACGTGGCGATGAACGGGAGCTTCATCGCCGACGCGAACGTGGGGCCGAGGGCGCACCCCAACGACGGTCTCGTCGACATCACCAGCGGTGTGCTGGCCCGTCGCGACCGCAGGGCGGCGAGGCGACGCCTGTCGACGGGCACCCACCTTCCCCACCCGGATCTCGACACCGCCAGGGTCCGCTCGGACTCGGTGAGCTTCGATCGGGTGAGACGGGTCTCCCTGGACGGTCGCGAGCCGTTCGATGCGGTGGGTCTCGCCCTGGAGTGCATCCCCGACGCCCTGGTGGTCGTGGCCTGACCCGGGTCCCGATCGGCGATGCCACCGATACCCTGAGCAGCCATGGATGCATGGCTGTTGAGAGAGTCCCCGGGAACATACGAGTGGGGCACGGTGCCGGACCCCGATCCCGGTGATGGCCAGGTGCGCATCGAGGTGCGCGCGTCGGCGCTCAACCACATGGACCTGTGGCTGACAACCGGCATGCCCAAACCTGGGTCCTTCCCGCACATTCCGGGCAACGACGTGACTGGGGTCATCGAGTCCGTCGGGGAGTCCGTGAACGGATGGAACGTCGGCGACGAAGTGGTCGTGAACATGGCGGTGGTGCCCGAGGAGGCGCTCAAGATGGGCGTCGACTCCGTGTTGCATCCAGAAATGGCGATCCTCGGCGAACACTGTGACGGTGGGCACGGGCGCTTCTGCGTGGTCGACGCCCACCAGATCGCCGCCAAGCCGGCGAACCTGTCGTGGGCCCAGGCGGCGACGTACCCGGTGGCGATGACCACCGCCTGGAGACTCCTGCGGCGCGCACGGATCTCCACGGGTGACGTGGTGCTCGTGACGGGCATCGGCGGGGGAGTGGCTCTGGCCGCCATGGCGATAGCCCTGCACCTCGGAGCAGAGGTGGTGGTCACCTCGCGGGATCCAGTCAAGCGCGAGCGGGCCCTCGAACTGGGTGCGTCGGCTTCATACGACAGCAACGACGCCTTCCCCGTGACCGCGGACATCGTGGTGGACAGCGTGGGCCCCGCCATCTGGAAGAACGCCGTGCGGACGCTTCGCAACGGCGGGCGGATGTGCATCTGCGGTGGCACTACCGGCCCGAAGGTCGAGCTCGAACTGCCACGTCTGTTCTTCAAGCAGCTCGAGATCATCGGTGGGACCTGTGGCTCCCAGGAGGAGTTCGTCACCGCGACCGGCTACATGGCCGAGGGGGTCGAGCTGGTGATCGACGAGATCCTGCCCCTCGCGGAGTACCCGAGAGCCCTCGACCGCCTCAAGGCTGCCGACCAGTTCGGCAAGATCGTCCTCGAACACCCGTAGAACCGCACGGCCATGGCAGGGCACGACGCGTAGATTCATCCCATGGACACCGGCAACACGGATACCGGCAACACGGATACCGGCAACACGGACACCAGCAACATGGACACCAGCAGCGCAGCGTCGCTCAAGGACCGGGTGTGCGTCATGGTCGAGGGGATCGCGGACGAGCTCCTCGACGTCTCCCACGACCTGTGGGACCACCCCGAGCTCGCCTTCGAGGAACACCATGCCCACGACCGGCTGTGCACCAGCCTGGAGGCACACGGTCTAGACACGACGCGCTCCGCGTACGGCCTCGACACGGCGTTCGTGGCCTCCGCAGGTGGGTCCGGCCCCGACGTCGGGGTCATCTGCGAGTACGACGCACTGCCAGGGGTCGGCCACGCGTGTGGGCACAACATCATCGCTGCTGCCGGCCTGGGTGCCGGTATCGCCGCTGCGACGGTCGCCGAGGATGCTGGGGGACGGGTCCGGGTGCTCGGAACACCCGCCGAGGAAGGCGGTGGCGGCAAGGTGTTCATGGCCCGCGAAGGTGCACTCGAGGGTCTCACCGCTGCGCTCATGGTGCATCCCGCGGACCACGACCTCTCGGAGATGGAGTGCATCGCGGTGCAACAGCTCTTCGTGGAATACGAAGGCCGCGCCTCACATGCCGCAGCGGCACCGGAGCAGGGGATCAACGCGCTCGATGCCGCTGTGCTCGGCTACGTGGGCGTGGCCGCACTGCGCCAACACATCGGCGTGAACGAACGGATCCACGGAGTGTTCACCGACGGCGGCGACAAACCCAACATCGTGCCCTCGCATGCGGCGATGCACTGGTACGTGCGCTCGGGCAACCTCGAGTCCCTCGAGAGGCTCGGCGAACGGGTGCTCGCTGCGCTCGAAGCGGGTGCGCTGGCGACAGGGGCGACCATTACCCACCGCTGGCACGACCCTGCGTATGCCGACATGGTCACCGACGGTGCACTGCTCGCGATGTACCGCGCGAACATCGCTCGCCTCGGGCGCGACATCGACCCACCGGGAGCGCACGCTGTGGTGGGCAGCACCGACATGGGCAACGTGAGCCACGAGGTGCCTTCGATCCACCCGATGATCGCGGTCGCTCCCCCCGGCGTCGCCATCCACACCGCGGATTTCGCGACCCATGCGCGTGGGGAGGCGGGTGACCGGGCGGTGATCGACGGGGCCAAAGCCCTTGCATGCACGGTGGTGGATGCCTGGGCGGCCGCCCACTGAGGGCGTTCGGGGGTAACCGCGCCCCACGGCGCGCCCGGCAATAGGCTCGCCTGCGTGTCCGGGCCCACCACAGTGCCAGCCAACTACGTTCCCGAGGAGTTCAGCCCCGAAGAACGAGTGATCCTCAAGCCCTACTTCACCAACCTCGACGGGCCGGTGTTCGCTCTCGTCAACCTGCCCGAGGTGGTCAAAGGGGCGCTGTTCGCCCGCTACTCACGCTCGTCGAAATCGCTGCGCAGGCTCTTCCTGGACGAGTTCGTCGGGGAGCTCGACACCGCGGGTGACGCCACGGTGGATGCCACCGTGGGCCTAGAGCGCGCCGAGGCGCTCTACGACCGGGTCTTCTTCGAATACGGCGACGACAGCGTCGCCCAGCTCGGCGGTGTGCACCTCGCATGCGAGCAAGCCTCCAACATCCTCACGAAGATCCTCGAGTGGGGACGGCTCATGTCGTACCTGGAGCAGTCCACACGCTACATCCCCTACGACGAACGCCTGGGTGGCCGCTACCGGTACCACCGCGACCCGGACATCGTGTCGTCGAAGCTCGGGGCGCGCTACGTCGCCGACATGGACCAGCTCTTTTCGATCTACTCCGAGCTGGCAACCGAGATGACCGAGCACTTCCGCGCACTTCACCCCAAGGGGGACGGGGATTCCGACTTCGTGCACCGTCAGGCGGTGCGGGCAAAGGCGTTCGACTCGGTGCGCGGCATCCTGCCCGCAGCGGCCCTGTCGAACGTCGGCATCTACGGATCCGGCCAGGCCTACGAGGCTCTCTTGGTGCGCATGCGTGCATCGCGGCTCCCCGAGGCCCGCAGGTACTCGGATCTGATGCTCACCGAACTGCGCAAGGTCGTTCCGAGCTTCCTCAAGCGGGTCGACCTTCCCGACCGCGGAGTCGCCACCTCGGAGTACCTGGCCCGAAATCACGCCGCGATGGAGACCGTCGCGTACGAGGTGCTCGGCGAGGACAACGCACCGACACCGCACGGCTCGCATGTGGAACTCGTCGACTTCGACCCCGAGGGGGAGCTCAAGGTCGTCGCCGCGATGCTCTACCCGCACACCGACCTACCGGAATCAGCGGTGCTCCAACGGGTGCATGCGATGTCGGTCGAGGACCGCCTCGGGGTCATGAAGGCCTACGTCGGCCAGCGCTCCAACCGCCGTCACCGACCCGGACGTGCCCTGGAGCGCACCGACTACCGCTTCGATGTGCTGAGCGACTACGGCGGGTTCCGGGATCTGCAACGCCACCGGATCGCAACCGTCGAATGGCAGCCGCTCGGTCCGCAGCACGGCTACGTCAGACCCGCCTCGCTGGCCGAGGCGGGAGTGGCCGAGCGCTTCGACGAGGCGATGGGAATCTCGCGCGACCTGTGGGAGCAACTAGCGGAGCAGTTCCCGGATCGTGCGGCCTACGCGGTGTCGTTGGCACATCGGATCCGCTACACGATGCAGTTCAACGCCCGCGAGGCGATGCACATGCTGGAGTTGCGATCGTCGGTACAGGGTCACCCCAGCTACCGCGCCGTCGCTCAGCGCATGCATCGCCTGATCGAGGAGCAGGCAGGGCATCGGGCGATCGCGGAGATGATGACCTACGTGGATCATTCCGGGGAGGCGGAGCTGGAGCGCATCGGGGCTGAACGCCAGGCCGAGTCCCGACGCCAGGCCGCGAACATGGAGTGACGCTTTCGTAGCTCCAGGGGCGTGAGACCGCCCGGAACCCGGCCCTGTTGCGTCGCGCGTCGATGGGTGCGAGCCTCGCGCCACCGCGGTGTCTATGATGCCCCGGGTTCGGACCAACGGTCCGTGATCCGACAGGAGGACCCGCGGTGACGCCAACCCGGGCGAGACCCAAGAATGCGACGGACGTAGTGAGCGACGAAGACCTGGACCTCGACGACGAGCTCGACGACGACGAACTGGACGACGAGGACCTCGATGACGACGAGCTCGATGATGACGAGCTCGACGAAGACATGCCCGAGGACCTCGACGACGAGCTCGACGGCGACGGTTCATCAGAAGAGGACGACGACGACGAGGATCAGGACGAGGTACCCCGTGCCCGAGCGCGCCCGGGTACCGACGACGACGAGGACGACGACGTCAACCCCGACGACATCGAGGCCGATCTCGACAGCATCCTGAAGGACAAGATCGCATCGAGCGACGACGAGGACGACGAGGACGACGACGGCTCTGCGGCACCCACCAAGGACTCCTCGGAGAAGGTCAACGCCAAGGCGGCCGACGAGTTCACATGCGACACCTGCTTCCTCATCGTCCACCCCAGGCAGTTCGGCCGGGCGGGTTCCCTCAGCTGCCCCGAAGGCTACGACCCGTGCCCGTCGATCAAGAAGGTCGAGAGGATGCTGGGCAAGGCGAAGAAGGCCTGAGCTCGCCCGTGGACACCGACAGGACCCGCGAGCTGGGTGATCAGGGACCTGCACTGCCATCGGACCCATCGGTGATCGGTGAGATCCTCGCGATCCCCCCACGCCTGGCGAGCCGCACCATCGCTCAGGTGCAGGCGACACAGCGCCTGCTGTCGATGATCTGGACCGCGACCGCCGCACACATGCCCGACGCCGGTGGCGCGCCGAAGGGTGAGCCGCCGGCCGAGGTCCCCGAGGCGCACGACAAGCTCGAAGAACCCGTCGATGTATTGAGCGTGCTCACCGACGATCTCGGAGTCGGCAACCGTACCGACGATCTGAGCGTCGGTACGGGCACAGACGCTCCGGACCCGGGAGCAGATGTCCCGGCCACACCCACACCCGGGCCCGTCCCGAGCGTCGATGAACTTCCCATCCCGGGCTACGACAGCCTCGCTGCTTCACAGGTGGTGCCCCGGCTCAACACCATGACGGAGTCCGAGCTGAACGCGATCGGAGCCTACGAGGCGTCGAATCGTGCCCGACGAACGATCCTGAACCGCGTCACCCAGCTCCAGGGGAAGTGACACCTCCGAACAAACCGGAGGGCTCCGGTGATGCCCTGATGTTCATGGGCACCCGACCGGCCACGGCCGGCGACGTCGAGACACTGGTCACCATGCACACCGACGCGCTCGAGGAGTCACGCAACTCACGCGGCGGGCTGAACCTCAGCGCTGAGCTCTCCCGAGGCATCGACACCACCGCTGCCGCGGAGTCGATCGGCTCCGAACTGCACGACGCCGACGTCGAGGTGATCGTCGGAACCCTCTCCCCGAAGGGGCGACAGGAGCCCATGTCCGGCCCCGACGAAGAAGCCGTGCTCGGCTACTGCGTGGTGGACACAGCGCCTCGACGACCCGATGGGCCACCGATAGCACCCACTGCCCGTCTGCGCGAGCTGTGGGTCGAACCGGGGGCGCGGCGCATCGGGCTCGGATCAGCTCTACTCGAGGCGGCCATCGAGGTCGCCGTCGACCGCGGATGCGCTGGTATCGAATCGGTGGCCCTGCCCGGTGACCGCGCAACCAAGAACTTCTTCGAGGACCACGCCATGGTTGCGCGTGCGATCATCGTGCACCGCGACCTCCGACCGCCGGACTCCAGCGGCATCGCCTCCTCATGAACGAGCGCGCTGCGCGCCCCGAGCTGTGCGTGGGAGCGGTGGCGACGCGCACCAACGAGCTGCTGATGGTGCGCCGTGCGACCGAGCCGGGACGCGGCCGTTGGTCGCTACCGGGTGGGCGCGTCGAACATGGCGAGACGATCGCCGAAGCGGTGGTGCGCGAGCTGGAGGAGGAGACCGGCCTGGAAGGGGTGTGCGGATCGCTCGTCGGCTGGACCGAGATCCTCGACGACCTCCACCACTACGTGGTGATGGACTTCGAGGTCACCATCATGGGCACCTCGGAGCCCTCTCCCGGTGACGATGCGTCGGAGGCCGAATGGGTCGCCGTGTGGGACGTACCCGAACGCGATCTCATCGACGGCCTGGCCGAGTTCCTCTCCGAGCACGGCGTCATCGAGACGATCGCCTGAGTCGTACCGCAGCGCGTAGACCGCAGAACGCGGTTGGGAAGGGAGACTCAGCGGCCCTTCCACTCGGGCTTGCGCTTCTCCGCGAACGCCGTGAGTCCCTCGGTGAAGTCCTCGGTGCCGAACATCTTCATGATGCCCTCACCGGAGAGCTTCCAACCGACCGAGTCGTCCTCGTCTGTCGACTCGAGCATGATCTTGCGGCTCTCCGCGACCGCCAGGGGGGCGTTCTCACAGATCTCCGCAGCGAGCTCCTTGGCGACCTCGAGCGCCTGACCCTCCTCGGCGAGGCGGTTGACCAGACCGAAGTGGTACGCCCGCTCGGCCGGGAACTCGAGCGACCCTGTGAGGGCGAGCTCCATGGCGACGTTGCGCGGGATCTTGCGGGGGAGCCTGAACAGACCACCCGCGGCGGCGACCAGGTTGCGCTTCACCTCGGGGATTCCGAACTTCGCGGTCCGCGATGCCACCACGAGGTCCGAGGCCAGCACGAGCTCGGTGCCACCCGCGAGAGCCGGCCCGTCGACCGCTGCGATGATCGGTGTGCTGCGCTCACGGGTGACGAATCCACCGAACCCACCACGATCGGTCTGCATGCCACCGGGATCGACGCTCATCTGCTTGAGGTCGGCGCCGGCGGAGAAGATGTAGCCCTTTTCGGTCTTCGCTCCGGTGAGGATGCCCACCCACACCTCGGGGTCATCCTCGATCTGGTCGATCGCCGACTCGATGCCCTGTGCGACGTCGGAGTTCACCGCGTTGCGCGCATCGGGTCGGTTGATCGTGATCACACCGACGTTGCCCTGCTTTTCATACTCAACGGTCATGCACGCAATCTAGGCAGACTTGACCGCTCGGTCTAGTACGGGCCGTCACCGTCACCCGGTAGCCTCCCCCGATGCCTGCTGCAATGACCCCTGAGATGGTCGTGTTCGACTTCGACGGCACCCTCGTTGACTCCGACGAAGCACTGCTCGTCCCCTTCGACGACCTCGGCATCGACCGGGCGGAGGTCGTCATGGGTACCGCCGTAGCCGAGGAGTGTGAACGCCTCGGTGTACCGATGCAGGACTATGTCGACGCGTACGACACCGAGGTGGTCCAACCGTACCCACAGGTCGAGGCGATGCTGGAAGCCCTTCCCCGATGGTCGATGCTGACCAACAAGCACCCCGACTCGGCTCTGGCCGAGCTGCGCCGCTTCGGTTGGGAACCCGAGGCGCTCATGTGCGCCGATGCCTTCGGGTGGGCCCACAAATCCCTGGTACCGCTTCTGGAGGCGCTGGCCCTCGACGCACCGCGGGTGGTGATGGTTGGTGACAGCCCGGGTGACCTGCGGTGCGCCGAAGAGGTCGGCTGCCGATTCGTGTGGGCGGGTTGGAACCAGCGGGTGCAGGCCAACCCTCCGTCTGGCGAGATCGCGGCCACGCCTGAGCGGTTGGTCTCAGTCCTCGGATTCGCCTGAGCCGGCTACCTTCTCCGGCGAATCGGGCTTCTCGCCGGCCGGTTCTTAAGTGGCCTCATCCTCGGACACCTCGCCGACGGGTGCCTCGTCTGTTGGAGCCTCGTCCCCAGCTGGCTCGACTGTGGTCGCGGTGTCCTCGGTCGGCGCATCCTTGGGCACCGCATCCTTGGCAGGTTCCTCCTTGGCCGGCCCGTCCTTGGGTGGCCCACCTCTGGAGCCTCGACCCCTCGCGGGGCCCGCCTTCGACGAGGGCTTCGAATCACGCCGGGCACGCTTGCGCCTCTTGCGCGCTGCGTTGGCCTCCGAGGGATCCACACCGAACAGCGCAGCAACCGCGGATGACTTGTCAGCCACCCGGCGTGCCGCCTCCAGCAACTCCTCACCAGGCTCGGCAGGCTTTCCCGCAGGGGTCACCTTGGCATGCACCGGCGAGAAGCTGAGCGCGTCCAGCGCTGCCGCGTAGAGCTCCTGTTTGGTGCGGGCGTCGAGACCAGCGCTCACAGCGTCGATCAGCCGCTGCGCGAGCTCCGGAGGCAGGGGAGTTCCGGCCTTCGGTGGCCTCGAGGACAACCTGAGCGCCCTTACGAAGCGCCCTGCATCCAGGTTGGCCTCCATGTCGGAGATCCACGTGCGGTGCTCCTCGTCGACGCGACGGGTCAACCCGGTGGTGAGCTCGTCACGCAGCGCACGGGCCTCTTCGGTGCGTGCACCGGCCTCCGCCGCCACCACCACCGAGCGCAGGTCCCGCAGGTCGAGCTCCTCGAGATCGGCCTTGGCCGCCTCGGCACGGTCGAGCCACTCCGCTGCGCGCAGCTTGGGTAGCAGCTTCTCGGCCATCGAAACGACCTGGTCCACGGGGATCTCGGGCCGGTTCTCCTTCTTGGCAGCCTCGTTCTGCTTGCGTGCCTCGTCACGCACCGCCGGAATCCCGCCGCGGAGCACCTGTTCGGCGATCGGACGCTGTTCGACCGGTACCTCCTCCAGGGCCGCGTCGCGGTGGGTGCGCCGCGGACGGAGCCGCTTGGGCTCGGGCCGTCGGGGCACGGGGTCGGGCCGCGGACCGCTGCGCTCACCGCGCCGAGCGGACCCTCCCCGTCCCTCACCACCACGGCGGTCTCCGCGCCGGCCTCCACGGCCCCTGCCCTTGGGGGCCAGCTGGGTGGTCACCAGAGGCTCGTCGCGACCCGACCCGAGGATCTCGAGGGTCTGGGCCTCCTTGCGGGGCGCCTTGTCGGGCAGCACCGAGGTGATCTCGATGCCGTCGACCATGAACTCCGCCTCGACACGCAGCACCGAACCCACCGTTACGCCATCGGGCAACAGGGCACCGTCCAGGTCACCCTTGGGCTGCTTGGCTCCCGCTGCGCGCCAGGTCCACGAACCATCGGGGCGCGCACTTGTCAGTTCGATTTCCAGGCGGCGCGACATAGGGCTCAGAGGGTACTCGCATGCAGACGGGCTACAGAAAGCGCTTCTCACATAGATACAGCGGAGACTCCACTCCGATGCGGGCCTCCCGACTCGGCGAGGCTCGGGTGCGCAGCGATCGCCCGCTCGGGCCCCGGCGTGTCAGGTCCCCACCCTGCCCTATGGCTCGTGCACTCAGGCAAGCGCATCGAGCAGGGCGTTCTCCAACACCTCGGGAAGCGCCGGGTGGCACCAGATCTGCTCGCGTGCGAGCTGCTCGGCCCCGATGTCGAACTGCATCGCCTGCGCGAGTTGCTGCATCAAGGTGGCCGCCTGATAGCCGATCACGTGCCCACCGAGGAGTCGGCCGGTCTCAGCGCACACGAGTACCTTCGCGAACCCGGCCTGATCCTCCAGTGCCCACCCGTAGGCGACCCCCGCGTAGTCACAGCGGCCGACGAGGTAGGGATGCCGCCGAGCGTCGAGATCCACCTGGCGTTCACCGACCGAGCCGACCTCGGGATGTGAGAACACCGCGTGTGGCACCACACGCTGGTCGATCGAGATCGGCTGGTCCGGGTGGATGAGGTTGTGCGACACGACCCTCGCCTCCTGGTTGGCGAGGTGCTTGAGCTGGAGGGGGTTGCGGATGTCACCAAGCGCCCAGATTCCCTGCACCCCGGTGGCGAGCGTGTCGTCGGTCTCCACGTATCCGGCGGGGTCGAGGCGCATCCCTGCGTTGGCCACTCCGAGCTGCTCGCCGTTGGGTATGCGTCCGGTGGTGACCAGCAGGGCATCGCAGCGCAACTCCTCGGTACCCGACGTGCCAACCGCCCCTGCATGGTCCAACGTGAGGGTGAAACCGTCGTCGTAGCGCACATGGCTCACCTCGGTGCCGAGGTGCAGGAGCGCCCGCTTCGCGAACTCCTGGGTGAATCGGGCCGACACCTCGCCATCCTCGTGACGCAGCATCTGAGCACCCCGGTGCACCACGCTGACCCTCGAACCCATCGCCGCGAAGACATGTCCCATCTCCGCCGCGATGAACCCGCCGCCGAGGATCACCAGGTGCTCTGGGACCTCAGGTATGCGCATCACGTCGTCGGAGGTGAGATAGGGCGTGTCTGCCAGACCGGGGACATCGGGTATGCGCGGGCGTGCGCCGGCCGCGAGCACCATGCGGTCCGCAGTGACGACCGCTTCGGTTCCGTCGCCCGAGGTCACACGCACCCGGTGGTCATCGAGCAGGTACGCATCACCGTGCACCACTGTCACGTTGTGAAGGCTCTCGCGGTAGGCCTCACCGCCCGCGGCGATGGGGTCGATCCGCCCGAACACCCGCGAGTTGATGGCGGGCCAGTCGATCGAGGGGGAACCGAAGCCCACGCCGAGGTGGTCGGACTCAACGGCCTCGACCACTCGGTTGGCAGGGACGACCAGCATCTTGGAGGGGATGCAACCCCGGTTGAGACACGTTCCTCCGAACACGTCGCGCTCGACGATGCCGACCCGCCAATCGTCGAAGTCGGGGGTCAGGATCGAGTTCCCGGATCCTGTTCCGATGATCAGCAGGTCGAAGTCGGCCATCGAGCCAGCGTATGCCCCGCCGGTTGCATGTCCGTCACCTGGTTGCAGCAACGTCCTGTGGTGTCCAGCCTCCGGCAGTCAGCACATTCAACGGATGCAGTAGAACGCGTTACAGTCCCGGGGTCAGCTCCAGCGTCGACGTTCGCCGCGGGTGAAGGTCACCCGTGCCATGACGCACCGGTTGGGAGAACGATGCACGTCGCCTACACACCCGAACAGCTCGCACTGCGCGATGAGCTACGGGCGTACTACGACGACCTGCTCACCGACGACATCCGCGAGGAGTTGCACCGAGAGATGGGTGCCGGGCCGACCAACCGGGCGATCGTCAAGCAGATGGCCGCCGACGGCTGGTTGGGGATCGGCTGGCCGACCGAATACGGCGGGCAGGGCCGAGACCAGTTCGACCAGTTCATCTTCTACGACGAGTCGATGCGCAGCGGGGCGCCGGTGCCGATGCTCACCGTCAACACGGTCGGACCCACGATCATGGAGTTCGGCACGCAGGCCCAGAAGGACTTCTTCCTGCCCAAGATCCTCTCGGGCGACCTGCACTTCTGCATCGGATACTCCGAACCCGAAGCCGGCACCGACCTCGCCGCTCTGAAGACCAAGGCTGTGCGCGACGGTGACGAGTGGATCGTCAACGGCACCAAGATGTGGACCTCGCTCGCAGGCGACGCCGACTACTGCTGGCTCGCGGTTCGTACCGACCCCGACGCCCCCAAGCACAAGGGCATCTCCATCCTCGCGGTCGACATGAAGTCGCCCGGCATCGAGGTGAACCCGCTGTCGTTGATGTCGAGCCACGACATCAACGAAACCGTGTGGTACGACGTGAGGGTGCCCGACGCCAACCTCGTCGGCGGCGAAGGTGGCGGTTGGGGGCTCATCGTCAACCAGCTCAACCACGAACGGGTAACCCTGCTGTCGCCCGGCCTGCTCGAACAGAGCTACACCGAGGTGCTCGATTGGGCACGCAACACCCAGCGCACCGACGGGTCGCGAGTGATCGACCAGGAATGGGTCCAGGCCAACTTCGCCAAGGTGCATGCGGGGCTCGAGTTCCTGCGGCTCGTCAACTGGAAGGTGGCAGCGGGCAGCGAGCTCGACGTCGCACAGGCATCCACGGTGAAGACCTTCGGCTCGGAGTTCTTCGTGGAGGCGTTCCGGCTCCTCATGGAGGTGCTCGGTCCACGGGCGTACCTGCACCGCGACTCGATCGGCTCGGTGCTCAAGGGGCGTCTGGAGATGAACTACCGCAGCCTGTTGATCCTCACCTTCGGCGGGGGAACCAACGAGATCCAGCGGGACCTGATCGCGATGTTCGGCCTGGGAATGCCCCGAGCCATGCGGACCTGAGGCCGAGCCGGGAACACAACACAGCACGGCCGCTGTGGGGCCGGGGCCCCACGAAGCGGAGGAGGTGGGCGCGGTGCGTAGCACCCGGGTGCCCGCCGGGAAGACAACACAGCACAGCCGCTGTGGGGCAGGGGCCCCACGAAGCGGAGGAGGCGGGCGCGGTGCGTAGCACCCGGGTGCCCGCCGGGAAGGAAACATGGACTTCACACTCGACGACACCGAAACGGCGATAGCCGAGCTCGCAGCGCAGATCATCGGCGATGCGTCCAGCCACGAACAGCTGAGAGCACTGGAGCGCAGCGGCGAGCCGCGCTTCGATCGTGACCTGTGGGCAAGCCTGGCCGAAACAGGCGTGTTGGGAGCGTTCGTGCCCACCGGCCACGGGGGAGCGGGCCTGGGTCTCGTGGCGCTCGCCGCGACCCTCGAGGCCGCCGGGCGCAACGCCGCCGCGGTGCCGTTGTTGGTAACGCTCGCGATGGGCGTGTTGCCGATGGCCGAGTTCGCTCCGGGTCCACTCGCCGCAGAGGTGCTGCCCGCAGTCGCTGCGGGGGAGATGGTGCTCACCGCTGCCTGGCACGAGGACCAGGGCGACTGCCTCGCCCCGGCGGTCATAGCCACCCGCGGCGGTGACTCGTTCATGCTCACCGGCACGAAGATCTGCGTTCCCGCGGGGATGGTCGCCGATGCGGTGATCGTTCCGGCCGCCCTGGAGGACAACGGCTCGGTCGGCCTGTTCCTTGTGCGCACCGACGCCGAGGGCGTCGCCCGAGAACCGCTGGCGAGCACCTTCGGTGATCCCCAGGCCGCGTTGCTGCTCGCCGAGGCGCCGGCCGAGTTGGTGGGGGAGGGCAGGAGCTGCCTGGAGTTCTCCTACCAGCGAGCGGTGGCAGCGCAGTGCTCTCTCGCCGCGGGTGTGTGCGCAGGCGATCTGGAGTTGACCGCCGCCTACACCAAGGAGCGCAAGCAGTTCGACGTGGCGCTGGCGACGTTCCAGGCGGTCGCGCACCGTGCGGCCGATGCGTACATCGACACCGAAGCGGTCCAGATCACCAGCCGCGCCGCCATGTGGCGCCTCCAGGAGTCCATGGAGGCATCCAAGGAGGTGGACGTGGCGAAGTACTGGGCGGCCTCGGCAGGACACCGCATCGTGCACACAGGCCAGCACCTACATGGCGGCACGGGTGTCGACCGCGACTACCCCCTGCACCGGTACTTCTTCTTGGCCAAAGAGCTCGAACTCCAGCTGGGAGGGGCCTCGGAGCACCTACGCGATCTCGGTCGACGCCTGGCACACACAGCGAGCTGAACCCGGCCTCTAAGGCCGTCGCTCAGGCTTGCACTCCTCCGGTAGATCGACGGTCGTTCGCATGTCACCACGATGCGTCAGTGCATCAACGCATCACCGCATAGCCAGACAGTAGAGGGCCGCCCTATTCGAGGATCGTCTCCAACGCCCATTCGAGCCCGTTCAGCGGCACGTACTGGTAGGGAAGTGCACGCGATGCGGCGAGCTGGGCCGTCCTCGGGCTCACCGTCTCGCCGGGCGCGATTTGAAGGATGCTCGCACGCCGGGCGAACACCGCGTGGGCGAGGGCGTCGTCGCTCACGCCGAGCACCAGATGGGCGTCACGTAGCAGCGCCACCACCTTGGCCGCGTCCAGCGTGTCCGAATCGCCGAGCGCACCGGTGAGCGTGTCGAGGGTGACCAGACCGTGTCCTGCGATCGCATCGCAGATCATCGGGTGGCGCATCAGGGGATCTCCAGGCCCGTGCCTGACGACGATGCGCCTCGCAGCAGGGGAGTCGCCTGCCTTTCCGGCCTCACGATCCACCCATCGGCGGTACCAGCGCGTGAGCGCCCCTGCATGCGTCCGACCCACCGGCGAGGGCAGTGCCGCCCGTTCGGGGACTGCGATCGATCCAGGGCCCATCGCTTCGAGACGGACCTGAGGGTTCTCGATGCACCCGAGCAGGAACTCCTCTGCCAGCCCGGCGGTGCCGTCGTGGATCAGCGTGATCGGGGCCCAGTCGCGCAATGCACGGTGTTGCAACAGCAGGGCAGCGGGGATCGCCTCGACAAGCCGCCCGAACACGCCGGTACCCACCGATGCGTAGAGGGCCGCCGTTCCCTCGACGGAAACGACGTTTCCGCCGACAGCGAGGCGCTGCCGTCGCACAACTCGGCGCTCAGAGCCCGGAAACACGACACGATGGCCCTGGTGCGTGACCACTTCACCGTCCCCCACGACGAACTGAATGTCGTTCACTATTCGAACATCCGCAGGCGGTAGAGCGAGACGGTCTCCACAAAGGCCCCGGAGGCGATCGTCCTCGCGGACCGGGAGATCGGGTACCGACGGCGTAGGTACCATCTCGCCACCGCCGATGTGCACCAACTCGGCACCGGGCAGTCGTGAAACCTCGATCAGTCGGGCCCGACCGAAGGGCCTCAAGCCACGGGCGGGGCTCCATCGAGGCGGATCCGAGGAACGCCGACGTGGACGCCGAGCCGCGACGCTCCAAGGCGCGAACTTCGAATCTCTGCGTTCGGAGCGTTCAGCACCTGTCACCCGAGGCTCCTTCGAATACCACGAATCGAATCTACAGTCGCACACCGACAAGTCGACCGGGATTTCACGGGCGAAAGGGCTGCGGGCACCGACGAGACACGGGTGTCCCCTCTCCCACCCTTCAGCTTGCAACGCCGATAATGCTGATTATGTCCGTTGCAATGGGGATCCCTGGCTCCCACCACACAGCCCCGGCGCCGAACCCCTCTGACGGACCGACCACTCCCGACATTTCGGCGACCCGCGGTGTCGGTACCCACCGGGCAGAACTTGATGAACCGTTCGGTCCTTTACAACCGGCGGTCGATCATGTCTCATTGGATGACCGGGCTGGCCGAGGGGGCACAACCGCTCCCCTTGGCTCCCCGCTGACAACCACAAGCTGTCACTCCGGAGGCAGCACCGGGTAGGCGTTGCCTCCGACAACCCAGGAGGTGCGTCGATGTCCAACCGCCACCGAAATCGGCAGACCGGAGCCACTTCGGCCCTGCCGGAGGAACGGGACCGCCGCAAGGCGGAACACCGTCGGGTTCGCAGGGGGGTGCATCAGGCCCTCCACGTGGCGTCCCTCGAGGAGGACCACGACGACCTCGTCCTGGAGCTGCCGCATCCGACCCACGGCTACACCGACGAGCACGACGCCCCGCTCCCCCACGAGGTGGCGCAGCCCAGGAATCGGATCCGCCACTGGAAGCAGTCGTTCTGGAAGCGTCGCAACAACGAGCGGCATCGCCAGAACCTGGAGCTTGACGGGCTCGCCTGAGCCTCCTGCGGGGTGCGGCGGTCGCGGGTCCGACGGTCCCCGAGCGCAGTAGCCTTGTGGAGTTGTGAGCACCGACGACGCCTCGGCAGGGCGCGCACGCAGTTCGTCCGACCGTGACGCCGGAGCAGCGCGCTCGGCTTTGCTTCGGGTCGCCCAACAGCGCCACGAGGCGGCACGCGAGACCGTCTCGATGCTTCGCGAGGCCCATCCGGAGGACTCCGACGGGGATCTGGTGGATCGCGTCATCCGCCAGTGCGTACGCGATCTGGCGGTCGGCGGTGCGATGACCGGCGGGGCGGCTGCCGCGCCGGCGGCGGGCCTCGCCGCGACCGCGGCCGTGATCGGTATCGAGGGCGCGAACGTCGCGCGCCTGGGTGAGATGGTCATGGCGATCGGGATCCTCCACGGCTACGACAACGCCACCGACGACGATCGGGCTATCTGGCTCGCAGCAGCCCTCGGGGCCACCGAGGGAACGGCGATGAGCCTGACAGGGCTCGCAGCCCGGGCTGGGTCCCGCGGCGGCGCACAACTGCTCGCCAGAGTCCCCGCCTCGGCGGCCTCGGCAACAGGCAGACGCTTCGGCAAGGTCGGCGCGCGCATGGCCGGCAAGGGTGGGCCATGGGGATTGGCTGCCCTACTCCCCTATGGCATAGGTGCGTCGGTCGGAGCACTCGGCAACGCGGCTCTGGCGATCTCGGTCGGCCGTGCCTCACAGCGCTGGTTCTCGGAACGCTCCCCAGGATCGGGCCGTGCCAAATCCGAAGGGACCGGTGGGCGCAACGCCACGTCGAGCACCGGCGGAGCATCGACGGGTCGGGAAACCTACGCGGAGGAGATCTGGGACGTCGAGGTGATCTCCGAGGAGATCCTCGACCCCGAGTGACACACCCGCCCCACTCCGCACCACTCAGTTGACCGAGGGGTCCTCGGGGTGCCGCGAGATCGCGGCGAGGCGGCCCCCTTCGCGGTTCAGGACCCTGCGCCACAGCATGTCGGGTTCGCCTGAGAACACGTCGTCGGGAACGGCGTCGAGCACCACCCACACCCCGGCCTCCAACTCGCCGTCGAGCTGAGCGGGCCCCCACCCGGCATAGCCGGCGTATGCGCGGAGCAGATCCAGACCCTCGACCCTTCCCTGATGCACCGCATCCGCGGCGAGCACCGCGACGGTTCCACCGATCGCGGCCGCACCGACGGGGTCCACGCCGATCTGTCGCCGACCGAGGATGATGACCGCATCGGGCGATACGGGTCCACCGGAGAACATCACAGCCGGCGAGGCCCAGCCGGGGCCCACCTGGATCTCCTCGGGCACCTCGGTACCGGAGGGCCGGTTCAGCACCACTCCGATCGCACCCTCGGGCTCGTGGTCGATCACATAGACGACGGTGCGGTCGAAGTTGTCGTCTGGCAGTGCGGGCACCGACACCAAAAGGCGGTTGCGCGTCGAGTTGTGATCCGGGTGCTCCGTCGGGGCGGAATCGTGGGAGCTCATGTGCTGATCCCACCACAAACGACCGGCCGATGTCGGGCGCGCCATGTACCCGAGCGGCATCGGAGCCTGTGGTGGCTACCGGTCCGGGGGTGGCTAGTCGATGTCGAGCGACAGCATCTCGATCGCGTTGCCGCGCACGATCTTGTAGACCACCTCGGGGGGCAGGTCCGCCATCATCTTCTCGGCGACCGCCTTGGTGTTCGGCCAGGTGGAGTCGGTGTGCGGGTAGTCGGTCTCGAAGGTGATGTTGTCGACCCCGACCGCCTCGATGCTGTCGAGGCCGTGCTGGTCCCGGAAGAAGCACCCGTAGATCTGCCGGTAGTAGTACGTCGACGGAGGCTCGGGGACCTTCTCCGCTACCCCACCCCAGGCGCGGTGTTCGCTCCACACGTCGTCCGCGCGCTCGATGATGTAGGGGATCCACCCGATCTGGCCTTCGCTGTAGGCCAGCTTGAGGGTCGGGAAGCGCACCAGCACACCCGAGAACAAGAAGTCGGCCATCGAGCCCATCGCGTTGTTGAACGACAGCGTCGCCTGTACCGCGGCGGGCGCGTCGGTGGATGTCGAGGGCATCTTCGAGGAGCTTCCGATGTGCATGCACACGACCGTGGACGTTTCCGCACAGGCCGCGAAGAACGGGTCCCAGTAGTCGGTGTGGACGCTGGGGAGCCCGAGGTGTGGGGGGATCTCCGAAAAGCACACGGCGTGCGCTCCCCTCTCGGCGTTGCGGCGCACCTCGGCCGCGGCGAGCTCTGCATCCCACAGCGGGATGATGATCAGCGGGACAAGGTGGCCGTCGGATTCTCCACACCACTCCTCGACCATCCAGTCGTTGTAGGCGTACACGCACGCCTCGGCGAGCTCGCGGTCCTTCGCCTCGAGGAAGGTCTGGCCGCAAAAGCGTGGAAAGGTCGGAAACGACAACGACACGTCCACGTGGTTGTCGACCATGTCCTGCACCCGATCCGCCACGCGGTAGCACCCCGGGCGCATCTCGTCGTAGGTGATAGGCGACAGCGACATCTCGTCGCGTGAGAACCCGACCGCAGCGACGTGACGCTTGTGCGGTGCGACGAGGTCCTCGTAGATCCAGCAGTCCGCCGGCGGTGCATCGTCGTCGTAGGTGATGTCGTAGCGGGTACCGCCGAGGAACTCCATCCGAGCGATCCCGCGCCGCTGGACACGGGGTCCGCGATCGCGGAACCTCGCGGGGAGCCAGCGCTCCCAGAGGTCGGCTGGCTCAACAACGTGGTCGTCCACACTGACGATCATGGGCAAGTCGATTGCCACGGCACTCCCCTTCCGGACCGGAGAACAGCAGGCCACCAGAAACCTGACGACCCGTCAGATGGTAGCCGGTCAGGTGCGCGTCACCCCGCAACCAGAGAACTTCGGCCGTTGGTGCCCCACAGGCTGGCGGTCAGCTTGAAGTGCTCGATGTCCGCCAGGGGTACCAGGTACTCATAGGACCGCTTGTAGCCGGTTCTGGCGATCAACCAGCGGTCATCACGCAGGGCGTAGGTGTCCTCGTAGAACGCAGCGCCCGAGATGAACACCCCGAGCTCGACGTCTATCACCACGTCGTTGAGAGACCAGCGGCCACTCGCCGCACCCTCCGCTAGGTCGAGGGCGATCTCGGGTTGGCCGACGGTGTGAGAGGAGTGGAAGCTCTCCGAACCCATGTTGGCCACGAGGAACTCCATGATCGCATCTCGCCCCTCGGCCACATACGCACCACCCCCGTACGAAGCGGTTGCATCGTCGGTGAACAGGGAGGCGAGGATGTCCCAGTCCTTGGTGTCCAGGCAACGCACGTAGCGGTATTTGAGCTCCTCGATCCGACGGTAGTGGTCGTGGGCTGAGGTGTCCTCGGGGCGCATGCGCGGGATCCTACGATCCGCCACCAGCGGGTGCTGTGGGCCCCGGCGGGGGAAGCTCCCCCCGGTGGCCGGGCAGCTCTGCGCTGCCGTGGTGCTCCCCGACCGAGCCGTTGCGCAACGTCGCCGCGAACAGCGGTGTGTGCGTTGTGGCACCATCGGGTTGGTCCACCAGATCGGCCAGATCCACGGTGGCGAGGTCCTCGAGGATGATCTCGTCGTGACGGTCCTCTGGGGTGAACAGCCCAACGGGACCCACCGGCGGGGCATCCGCGGGGCGACCACCGCCGGCCGAACGCCCCCAACGCCACCACCCGAGGGCCAACCCACCCAGGAACGCTGCGAACATCAGCAACAGCGACAATCCGAGTTGCAGTAGTTGGACCATTTGGTAGTGCACGTCGCCCCCCATGTGGTCGCGTAAGACCGGACTCCGAAGCCCCGCACCGAATCCACCGCCGGAGCCCGCACACCGTTCCTTCGAGCTGGCAGCACCATAGTTCGCACACCACCGATGAGGGGTGACCGGGCCACTGGGCCACCTGCACTCTCCTCAGAGCCGTTGGTCCCCCACGGCTGCGAGCTCGGCGAGGAGGCGTTCCAGCAGACCCAGCGGCATGCCCATGATCCCACTGCGATGTTCGACGTCGATGCCCGCTACGAGCCTCTGTGACGCCGGGAGGTGCTCCTGGTCCTCGATCCTGTAGGACCCCGCTGTGTCGAAGGGCTCGAAGTCCTCCACATAGGCACGGGCCTGTGCCGGGGTGAAGTGCCGCATCGTCACGGTGGCGACGTCGACGCCCGACACCAGCGGGCCATCGGGGCCGAGCGCGACCACCAGGGCGCTGTGCAGGTGGTGCACGGTCCCACCCATCGACATGAGCTGGCCTACCGCCGTTTCCACATCGGAGGTCTTCGACAACAATCGGCGGGCGGGACCTGCACCGAGCACACCGACCTGGTCTCCGGCCACCACTGTCGCGCCGGGGTGCCTCGCCACCACATCGAGGCACTTGAGACGGGCGAGGTGCTCCGCGAGTGCATCCGGTCCGTCGGTGTGCAACATCTCGTCCAACGCCCGCTCGTCTACCTCGGGAGGATCGACCTCGACCCTGTACCCGGCGTCGCGCAGCACCTGGGCGCGGTACGGCGAGCCCGACGCGAGCACAAGAGAACCCGCCCGCGGCAGGGGTTGCTGCGGGGGCGCGGGTGGCGACCGGGGCGGCTCGGGTGGTTTCGCTCTGGTCTTTCGCACCGGCCGCAACGCTACGCTTGCGCGGTGCCACCGACCCCAGCCGATGGCGCCGCCGTGGTCACGATGGAGCTCGAACGGGGCGTGGTCGGAGACCTGGCGACGCTCCCCCAACTCGCTTCCGCGGCGACAGAAAGGGGCACCCTCGCCTCCTGTGGACGCCTCGTCGCCGCGGCGAGGAACGCCGGGATTCCCGTCGTCCACTGCATCGCCATGTGGACGGGCGACCGGATCGGAGCGCCTCTGAACACGCCCCTGGGCGCAACGTTGTCGAAGAACCCTGCACAGATCCTCGCCGGCACCGCGGCGGTAGAGCTGGTGGCGGAGCTCGGAGACACCTCCGCTGATCTCGCCAGCGTGCGCACCCATGGGATGGGCCCCTTCCACGGAACCAGCCTCGATCCCCTTCTCCGCTCACTTGGGGTGAACCATGTGATCGCGGTCGGGGTCTCGCTCAACGTCGGGATACCCGCGCTGGTGACCGGGGCGGTCGACCGCGGATTCGAGGTGACCGTCCCCACCGACGCCGTGGTCGGAGTACCACCTGCCTACGGCGACGAGGTGCTGGCCAACACGATCTCGATGCTCGCGACGCTGACCGACGTGGACAGCCTCGTGTCGAGGTGGGTGGTTGGTCGGTAGCACCCGAGGTCCGCGAGTGCACGCCTGGGGGTGCGCAGGTGCGGTGTCGCTCAGGACTGCCCCGGCGTCGCGATCCGATCGGTCAGCCACATCCGGACGAACTCCGCAGCCTCGCTGGTGACCTCGTGGGCTCCCGCCATGACCCTGAGCTCGACCGAGCGGCCCGCGCCAGACATGGCCGCAGCAAGGTCGCTGCCCAAAAAAGCTGGGACCACCTCGTCGTCTCTCGCCGGCAGCACGAGGGTTGGCGCACCGGCCGACAGGTCGAGACCCTCGACCTCGGGCAGGAACGGGCACACCGCCACGACGGCTTCGACGCCGGTGAGGTCACCGCAGGCGAGTGCCATCGCCGCGCCCTGGGAGAACCCCACCAGGGCGACGGGGCCAAGCGCCGAGTGACGAAGTGCCGAAGCCTCCACTGCCCGCACCGAGCGCTCCAGGTCAGCTGCGTCGACGCCGCGGGGACCTGTGTCGAACCAACTGTTGGGCTCTGAACGCCCGCCAGGAGCCTGCAACGCCACCACCTGCCAGCGCGGCGGTGCCATCGGCTGGGCCCACAGCGTCGCGCTCGCAGTTGACTCGCCGTGTCCGTGCAGTGCGAGGAGGGTCGGGGTCGACTCGGACACCGCCCAAGGCTCCCCCACCCCAGCGGTGCCCGCCAACTTCGACGGGTGGGATCCGGGCGCCATCCCAGCAGACTGGAGGATCGCTTCGGAGCGCAGCACCCGGGCCGGTTCGGCCGCGTCCAACCGCCGCCGGTTGGACCGTGACCTGGACGCGCTCATCGACGAGCACGCCGAGGCCGCCTTCCGGGTTGCCAACGGCATCCTGCGAAATCCGTCCCTGGCCGAGGACGCCGTCCAGGAGACGATGATCAAGGCCTGGCAGAGCCTGGAGCGATTCCGGGGGGACTCGTCGCTGCGCTCGTGGGTGCTCAGCATCGCCCACAACACGTCGATCTCGATGTTGCGCCGACGCCGCGAGGCCGTCATGGCACCCGAGGACATGCCGGAGATCCCAGGTGGCATCGACCCGGCCCGTTCCTCCAGTGCGATGGCGGACCTCCGGGCGGTGCGCAGCGCCCTCGAGGACCTCGACGAGCTCTCGAGGTCGATCGTGGTCTTCAGGGAGGTGGAGGGTATGAGCTACCAGGAGATAGCGGAGACGCTCCGCGTTCCTGTACCGACGGTCAAGACGCGTCTGCTGCGCGCGCGCAAACGCCTCGCCGAGGCGATCGGATCAGCGGAGGACCACCTGTGAACACACCCGAACCAGCCGAAGGACCCTCAGTGGACGACAACGAAGAAACCGACACCGCCCTCACCGAAGATATGCCCGACCTCGCGGCAGCACTAAGGGCGGCGCTGGACACCGAGGGCGATGTCCGCAGCCGGGCACGACACAGGGTGGATCGTCACCTCCAGGAGAGCTCACCGCTGTCCGCACTGACGATGCTCGCTGGAACAGGCATCGAAACCTTGCGGCATCTGCTCACCAACGGCACACCGCGTGCCGACAGGTCATCGGAGGAGGTCCAACGATGATTGCGTACGGATGGCTCTGGGCTGCGGTCGCGGTCGGCGTCGGCCTGCTCATGGGCCAGATCGGCGGTCGGGTCGCCCGTTCGCTCATGGGCCGCTGGCGACGCGACGACTCGACGCGCTCGACCGCGCTCACCGTGTCGCGAACCGTGTTCTGGGGATGTACCGCGGTGGGACTCGTAATCGCTGCGGGCATCCTCGACCGTGACGGCCTGGATGACTTCGTACAGCTACTGCAAGAGGGGCTGCCGCCGGTGTTCCTCGGGATCGTGGTGGTGATCGTCGGCTACGCGGTGTCGATCTTCGTGGGCAGCGCGGTCGGCCAGTCCGCCAAGGAGGCCACAGGGGTGCGCCAGTACGCGCTCGAACGCACCCTCAAGATCTCCACCATGGCCATCGCCGTGGTGGTCGCCATGGTGGTGGCGGGGGTCAACACCTCGGTCCTGGTCGTGGTCCTGGTCGCCCTTATCGGCGCTCCCGCCCTGGCGATCAGCCTGCTCACCGCATACGGCGCGCGAGGAGTGGCGAAGCAGATCACCTCTGGCCGGGCGCTCCACCACCGATTCGAGTCGGGCTGGCAGATCGAGCTCGACAACCTCAACGGCCCCCCGGTGGTCGGAAGGGTGATCAAGATCCACCCCACCTTCGTCGAGCTCGAAGAGCCCGACGGGACGTTGCACCAGCTTCCCAACAAGTGGCTCCTCGAGCAGCCCTACCGCGCTGCACCCCCCCGGGGTTGACGGCCGGGCCAGGGAACTCCCGGAGCACGCAACTCTCGGGTCACAGAAAATCAGGGAATTCGCGCGACTTTCGTCGCTCTGGGGCGTCCTACAATCAACAACGCAGAGCCACATACACGCTCAGCGATCAGAACTCAGAGATTTCCAGGCTGGTGCAACGGACTTGGATCCACTGGGTGCTTCTAGGAACGGGGACCTGAGGGTCCCCGTTCTGCTGTCCGGGACCTCCTCTCCGGCAGTGGCCGCGGGATTCACCTATGCCGCCGTAGTGACAGCAGTCACCTGGGTGTTCTATCCTCTCATGCACGCCAACGAGAGTTGGTTGTCGGTTGAGCGGCAACGTTCCCGGCAGCCGGGCAACGGGCCCGGTGCGAACGGTTCGGGGGGTTCGTTCGCACCGGGCCTCCGGCTTTTTCGGCCAAGGCCCCACGCGCAACTGATCCCTGCGGAACAACGGTCACCTTCCCCGGTGGGCAGCGGCGCCCCGTGGCGGTGGCAGACTCTGAGATGTGACCGACAACACCCATGCAACGCTGCGCCGCCTCGAGGATGTGAACGGCTTCGTGGTCCTCGACCTACCCGGAGCCGACAGCGCGGACGGTGTGGTCCGTTGTGCCAAGAAGGTCCTCGTCGACTCCACGAAGGCCCTGGCGCGTTCCAGGAGCTACTCGTGGGCCCTGCTGGAGCGGCGCATATCGGGCGCGTCGGGTGCGATCAACGCGACCGGGGACGCCGTCGCCGAGGCGATCACCTCCTTCGCCACCGCGTTGGCACCGGAGGTGGCCGCCGGCTCCCTGACCCTTGCAGCAGGTAGGGGAACCACCCCCGAAGGCCTCGAAGCGCTGGGAGAGGTCGTACAGCCCGACCCGGCGGGATTCGCCGGCGGCATCGTTGGTGCCATCTCCGCGGCCACCGACGGGGACCTCACCGGCACGAAGATCGCTGTGGAGCACGGCGGGGAGGACGACACCTCGCTCACCGCTGCACTGGAATCCGCAGGGGCCGAGATCGTCGCGACCGGTAGCGACGCTTGGGGCGCCGATGCCGAGGTGCTGCTGTTCGGATCGAAGCCGGGTGTGCTCGAACACGAACGGGTGGCCTCGCTCGCCCACCGGGTACTCGTACCCACCGCTGTCATGGCGTTCACCCCCCGCGCGCTGGCAGTGGCGACCCAGGCCCACAAGGTACTCCTACCCGACTTCCTCACAACCGCGGGCCCACTGGCCGTGAGGTCCGGACAGGACCCCACCGAGCGCGTCTACGCGCTGACCACAGACGTGCTCTCCCGGGAGGAGGGGCCCGTGCTCGGCGCCTGCCTGGCAGCCGAGGAGTTCCTCACGCAATGGTGCGAGGAGCTCCCCTTCGGTCGACCGATCGGGTGAACCCGGACACAGCGCACCTCCTGTATGTGAGCGGTACCTGGTGACAGACGCCACGCGATCCAGGTTGGTCCGCTTCGCCTGGCTGTCGATCGCTGCTGCGATCACGACGATGGCGATCAAGCTGGTGGCGTGGTGGGTGACCGATTCGGTCGGCCTGCTCTCCGATGCCCTGGAGTCGTCGGTGAACCTCGTCGCGGCGATCGGCGCGACCGTGGCGCTCAGCGTTGCGGCGCGACCTGCCGACGAGGACCACGAGTTCGGTCACACCAAGGCGGAGTACTTCACCTCGCTGGCCGAGGGGCTGATGATCCTGGTGGCGGCGGCCACGATCATCCGGGTGCCGGTCGACCCTCTCTTGAACCCTGCACCTGCTCACCGACGTCTGGACCACCGCCGGGGTGCTCGTGGGCGTCTCTCTGGTCGCGCTCACCTGCAATACACTCAGTCGAGACAACACGCGCGGGTCAAGGCAACAAGCGCGAATCGAGTCGAGACAACACAACCGAACCCCGTACGGGAGAGTCCGCTCAGGCCCCAGGCCCGTGTGGCGCCGAAGGAGCAACCGCCCCGGAAACTCTCAGGCACCAGGGACCGTGCTGGGGAAGCACTCTGGAAAGTGGCCGGTGCGCCGGCCCACCGAAGGTGAAAGCCGGAAACCCGGCGAAGCTCTCAGGTTCCACGACAGAGGGGGCGCCACCCAACCGACCGTGGAGACCCCATGAGCACCTCTGAGCCGACACCACCTTTCGCCTCGCGCCACATCGGCCCCCGCCCCCAGGACCGCGCGGAGATGCTCGACGCTGTCGGTTTCGACAGCGTCGACGCGCTGATCGACCAGGTGGTGCCCGCTTCGATCCGTGCGACCGATGGGCTCGCACTGCAAGAGGTGCTGCCCGACGCAGGTTGCGGCGACGAGGCAGCCGTGCTCGACAGGCTCCGATCGATCGCATCGCGCAACACCCCGAAACGGAGCCTCATCGGTTGCGGCTACCACGACACGACCACCCCACCGGTGATCCTTCGCAACATGGTCGAGAACCCGGCCTGGTACACCGCATACACCCCCTACCAGCCCGAGATATCCCAGGGTCGCCTCGAGATGTTGTTGAACTTCCAGACGATGGTCGCCGACCTGTGCTGCCTCGACATCGCCAACGCGTCGATGCTCGATGAGCCGACCGCCGCCGCCGAGGCGATGACGCTTGCCCGCCGCAGAGCGAAGGCGAAGGGCAACGTGTTCTGGGTGGACCGTGACTGCCACCCCCAGGTGATCGACGTGGTATCCACCCGGGCCCGGCCGCTGGGGTTGGAGGTTGTGCTCTTCGACGCGGGTTCCCCAGAGGCGGGTCCGCTCCCCCATGGCACCTTCGGGGTCCTGCTGGCCCACATCGGTTCGTCGGGGGCCGTGGTCGACCACCGGGGCGTGGTCGACGCAGCGCACGAGGCCGAGGCCGTGGTGTGCGTCACGACCGACCTGCTGGCGCTCACCCTGCTGGAGGGCCCCGGCGCGTGGGGAGCCGACGTGGTGGTGGGATCCGCTCAGCGCTTCGGTGTGCCGATGGGCTACGGAGGACCCCATGCCGGGTTCATGGCGGTCTCCGAGGACGCACGGCGAGCCCTACCGGGTCGCCTCGTGGGCGTATCGGTGGACACCGCGGGGCGCTCGGCACACCGTCTCGCTCTACAGACCCGCGAACAGCACATACGCCGGGAGAAGGCCACCTCCAACATCTGCACCGCCCAGGTCCTCCTCGCGAACGTGGCCGCCGCCTACGCGGCGTGGCATGGCCCCGACGGCCTGCGCGACATCGCCACACGCGTTCACGGACTCACCTCGCAGCTCCGCTCAGGCCTGCTCGCCCAGGGTCACGACACGACCGCAGACACCTGGTTCGACACGCTCACGGTGCGCCTTCCCGGTGCCGGGCAAGCCGTTGCCGATGCCGCGGCGACCGCCGGGGTGAACCTGCGACGACTCGACGGCGACCACGTCGGCGTCACCCTGGACGAGACCTGTGACCAGGACACCGTCGCTGCGCTGCTCGCACTGTTCGACGCTGCCGCCCCCGCCGAGACCCACCGGATGCCCGGCAGGGACACGGCCTCGGGAGACGGGGAGGGGCTGCCGGGCCCACTGCTGCGCACATCGAGCTTCATGGAGCATCCGAACTTCAACGACTACCGCTCCGAGACGGACATGATGCGCTACCTGCGGCGCCTCGCGGATGCCGACCTGGCACTCGACCGCACGATGATCCCCCTGGGCAGCTGCACGATGAAGCTGAACGCCGTCACCGAGATGCTGCCGATCACCTGGCCCGAGTTCGCCGCCCTTCACCCCTTCGCACCACCAAGCGATGCCGATGGCTACCTCCAACTCATCGGTGAGCTCGAGGCTGCTCTGTGCCGCATCACCGGGTACGACGCCGTGTCGCTACAACCCAACGCGGGGTCCCAGGGAGAGCTCGCAGGACTCCTCGCGATCTCCGGCTACCACGCATCGCGCGGCGAGGAGCACCGCAACATCTGTCTCATCCCCGACTCTGCACACGGAACCAACGCGGCGAGTGCGGTGATGGCGGGGATGCGTGTAGTCGTCGTCGCCACCGACATCGAGGGCAACGTCGACATGGCGGACCTCGCGGAGAAGCTCGACGAGCACTCACGGGAGCTCGCCGCTGTGATGGTCACCTACCCCTCGACCCACGGCGTGTTCGAGAAGGGCATCGTGGAGTTGTCCGACCTGGTTCACCGCCACGGCGGCCAGGTGTACGTGGACGGGGCCAACCTCAACGCCCTTGTCGGCCTCGCCCGCCCTGGCTGGTTCGGTGGCGACGTGAGCCACCTCAACCTGCACAAGACGTTCTGCATCCCCCACGGTGGCGGCGGGCCCGGCGTGGGGCCCGTCGTGGCGCGCGGACACCTCGCAGAGTTCCTGCCCGGGCATCGTTTCTCACCCCGCGAAGCCGATCGAGGCACCGCCGCTGCAGACACTGCGAGCCGGCGCCCGACGATCTCAGGCGCACCGTTCGGATCGGCTGGGATCCTCCCGATCTCGTGGACCTACATAGCCCTCATGGGCGACTCGCTGCGCGAAGCGACCGAGGTTGCGATCCTCAGCGCGAACTACGTGGCGCGAAGGCTCCGGGAGCACTACCCGATCCTCTACACGGGCTCCGGAGGGCTGGTCGCCCACGAGTGCATCCTCGACCTCAGGCAGATCACCAGCGACACCGGTGTCACCGCCGAGGACGTAGCAAAGCGCCTCATCGACTACGGGTTCCACGCCCCGACCCTCTCCTTCCCCGTCGCCGGCACGCTGATGGTGGAACCCACCGAATCGGAGTCGTTGGTGGAACTGGACCGCTTCTGTGACGCCATGGTCGACATCGCGGCCGAGATCGCCCGGGTGGCCGACGGCACCTGGCCGGCTGAGGACAACCCGCTGTGTAACGCCCCGCACACCGCACAGGAGGTCGGCGGCGACGAGTGGAACCACCCCTATCCCCGCTCGATCGCAGGTTGGCCGGCGCGACCGCTGCACAACGGCCCCGCCAAGTACTGGCCTCCCGTGGGGCGGATCGACGGTGGCTACGGGGACCGCAACCTGATGTGCTCGTGTCCCCCTGTGAGCGACTTCGAGGAGTAGCCGTCAATCGGGCGGTCAGCCCCGACCCGATCAGGTGGCCTTGGCGACGAAGGGCATGTCCACGACGACCGCGGCGAGCTCCCTGCCCCTGGCATCGATGACCACCTCGTCATCGACGTTCAGCGTCGGGGTGACCATGGCCATCGCAACACCATGACCGAGGGTCGGTGAGAAGTTGCCCGATGTGACCACACCCACATCGTTGCCGGCCTGCAACACCCGTTGACCCTCGCGCGGGGGACGACGGCCCTGCACCGAAAGGCCGCGCAGCACCGGCTCCACGCCCGCATCGCGCTGCGCTTCGAGGGCCGAACGGCCGGGGAAGTCCCCCTTGTCCCAGCCCACCACCCAACCCAGACCAGCGTTGAGCGGTGAGATCCCCGCCCCGAGCTCATGGCCGTGGAGCGGGAGCCCGGCCTCGAGGCGCAGGGTGTCACGCGCCCCCAACCCGGCGGGTTCGATTCCTGCGCCGACCACGGCCTGCCACAACGCCGGCGCAACCAGCGACGGTACGGCAACCTCGATTCCATCCTCACCGGTGTAGCCCGTTCCCGCCGCGACGCACGGGTGACCGTCCCATTCGAAGCGCTCCACGGCGAACCTGCCCACCGATGCGCCAGCCTCGGAGATCCCGCTGAACAGCTTCCTGGCGGTCGGACCCTGGATGGCCAACACGGCCCGCTCTGCGGTCGTATCGCGCACCTCCAAACCCGCTGCGGAGGACGCGGCGCCTCGAAGGGCGCCTACGACACGGTCGGTGTTGGATGCATTGGGCATCACATCGAACGTGTGCTCGTCGAGCCACCACACGATGATGTCGTCGAGCACCCCACCGGACTCGTCGAGCAGATGCGTGTACTGGGCCTTGCCGGGGCCCACCCGAGCGAGGTCGTTGGTCAACGTCGCCTGGAGAGCATCGTGTGCTCCCGCACCCTCGACGCGGACCGTGCCGAGGTGGCTGACATCGAAGACCACCGCCGCCTCACGGCAGCTGCGATGCTCCTCGAGGGTGCCCAAGGGGTACGACAGGGGCATCTCCCAGCCGCCGAAGGGCACCATCTTCGCGTCGAGGGCCCGATGTTGCGCGTCCAGCGGCGAGGTTCTCACCGCGTGGAGGTTACAGGGCGGCCCATGCAGCGCTGGGAGAGGTAGGACTCAGACCGCAGATGCAGGCGAGTCTCCACCGCGCGGCCCGACCGGCTCGTCCGCCGCCGACGGTGCTGCCGGTCGCAATTCGACGATCGCAGCGTCGAGGTCGTCCTTCACACCACCGAGAGCCAGGACGTTGAACACTCCCTGACCGGCGTTGAGCACGTCGATCAGTTCGTCTCCGGACGCGACCACCACCGAGTTCTTGCCGTTGATCACGAGGTTCGCGGTGGTCACATCCTCACCGAGTGACTCGCGCAGGTATGCGAAGACCTCCCGGACCGACTCCAGCTTGAGGCCCGCGTCGAGCAGCTGCTTGATGACCTTCAGCTCCAGCAGGTCCCGGTAGGAGTAGCGGCGCCTGCTCCCCGAACCGCGGGCATCGGCAAGTGAGGGCCTGACCAGGTCGGTGCGTGCCCAGTAGTCGAGCTGGCGATAGCTGATCCCGACGATCTCCGCGGTCTTGCGGCCGCTGAACCCGTCCTCGTAGGTCTCCACTGTCGCCTCCGGATCTCTATGTCGTACTCGTGTGCAAGCAAGCGTCACGGCAGGTCGCTGACGCGTCACCCGGTCGGGATGACATCGCTGAAACTACCCCGACGTGAACATTGTGTCGTGGATGGCGCGCGATCGCACTCCCAGCAAGGGACTCCGGAGCCCTCGCGCCCCCCGATCAGCTCGCGAAGTCGTCGGGTGAGACGTTCTCGATGAACTCCTGGAACTCCTCGAGCACCTCTTCGGGAGACTCGTCCTCGGCCTCTTCGGTGTATCCCGCTTCGCCCATCAGCTCCTCGGAGGCGAAGATCGGCGCGTCGACGCGCACCGCGAGAGCCACCGCATCAGAGGGCCGTGCGGACAGCTCCACGACACCGCTGCTCGAAGATCGCCCGGACGGCTCATCCTCGTGCGGTCCTTCTGACCCTCCCGGCCCAGAGCCTTCCGACTCTCCCGATCCCGCGGATCGCGTCCCTGAGGGTGACAGGTGCAACTCGGCGAAGAACGTCGTGTCGCGCAACTCGGTCAACAGCACCCGCTCCAACGAGTAGTCGAGTGCGGCGATCAGGTTGCACGCCAGGTCGTGGGTGAGCGGCCGGGGGGGATCCACACCGTCGAGGGCGAACGCTATCGCCGCAGCCTCGGGCCCTCCGATGAAGATCGACAGCTTGCGCCGCCTTCCGGCGCGCTCCTGGAGCAGCAACACGGGCGTGTTGCTCGGCAGCTCCACACGCACTCCCAACAACTCGAGCTCGACCACACGGCCAGACTAATACCAGCCGTACCTCGGCAAGGGTCGAGCGAGGTCGGCCGCGGGACCACGGGACGCTCCTTGCATGCCCGCATCGACGGGTGTACCTCGCTTTGCGATCCGCGCTACCGGAGACCTCGGTGTACCCCCCGTGGAGACCTCAGGGAGCGAGGTTGGGACCCAGTTCCTCGGCCAGCAGCGCCGCATGCAACGCCGCTCCGATCTCGGCGAGCTCCGCGACCGTGGCTGCGGCGCGCTCGCGCGCGGCCGGGTTGCGCTGTTTGAGCAACGGCATCGCCACCTGCTCCAACAGGCCCGATTCACGATCGGCGGCAACCTTGTATATGCGCAGGTGCCGAGGCGTCAGACCGAGGTCGGTCCCCCGCTTCGCAAGGTTGGCGATCTCGATGTCCCGGGATCCATATAGGAGCTCACCGGCGACGTCCACCGGATCGACCAGGCCGAAGTCCGCCAGTTGGTCGAGCGTTTCCGCTGAGATGCCGACCTCCTCGATCAGTTCATCCCTGCTCAGCTGACGCATCGAACCCTCCATGTTGGCTTGCCGGTCAACCCCCATCTCGGCGCTACCGACCGTCTTCGCATCACCCCGGTCGCCCGGCCCCTCAGCTTCGACCGGCCCGGCACCTCCGGACCCATCGCCCGGCCGTAGCACGGGGTCTGTGCCCCTCTGCTGCGTATCCGTCGGCTCTGTATCCGCCTGGGCTGTGTCCGCCTGGTCTGTGTTCGCCTGGTCTGTGTTCGCCTGGTCGTTCCCACCGGTCTCAGGGTGCCCATCGGTGGGACCATCGCCGCGCTCGGTGCCGGTCGGCTCCACCATTTCGGCTTCGGACGAGTGTCCTTCGGGCGAGTGTCCTTCGGGCGAGCCGCCTTGGTCCGGGTCGTCGTTGACATAGCCGCCCTGGCCAGTGGCGCCCTCGGCAGGGTCGGCGTCCGCACCCGCGCTACCAGGTCCACCGCCGGGTGCGCTCTCGTCGACCGAGTCACCCATCTGAGCCGGTCTCCAATCCGCATCGGGCACCGCGTCGCCCTCTGGGTCCTCGCTGCGGGAACCGGGGACCTCCGGTGCCTCCTGGAGTGCTGCGACCACGTCCGCTGGGGTCTGGTACCGCGGCCCCTGGCCGTCCACCCTGCGGCGACGCCGCACCGACCCGCTACCGGGACTCGGAGCGGAGCGCGCACGCGTCGGATGCGCGGCGGAGCGCGCAGCGGATCGACGGGCATCGGCGGCCTCGGACTCCACGATCTCCGAACGGCGGCGTTCAACCTCCTCGGCGGCCGCGGCCTCAGCGACTGCGGTCCACAACGTCGGTTGGTCACCAGCACCCGCGTCGATCACGTCCACACCGCGTTCGAGTGCGCGACGGATCACCTTGAGGGGCAGGAAGTGGTCGCGCTGTTGGCGCAGGATCCAGCGCAGGCGCTCGATGTCCGCGTCGTGGAACTGCCGGTACCCTGAGGCGTTACGGTCAGGTTCCACCAGGCCCTGGCTCTCCAGGAACCTGATCTTGGAGATCGTCACGTCGGGGAACTCCTCGGTCAGCACAGCCAGCACCTCCCCGATGGACAGCGCCGCGGAATCCACGGTGGGAGCGTCACCCGGCGACGACGGCATCCGGTCGGCCTCAGGCATCGCCATCTGGGTCGTCGCTGAGGGTGCCGATCACGAACACCAGCCTGAACTTGCCGACCTGGATCTGTGCACCCTCGCGCAAGGGTGCGGATTCGACGCGCTCACCGTCGAGGTAGGTTCCGTTGAGCGAACCTGCGTCTTCGATGCGGAACTGCCCATTGCCCTCCGTGACGACCTTTGCATGATGACGTGAGACCGTCACATCGTCCAGAAAGATCGTGCTGTCGGGGTGTCGACCGATCGTGGTCTCGGTCTCTTCGAGGGCGTAGCGGGCCCCCGCGGTGGCGCCACGGGTGACCACCAATTGACCCACCTCCCCCTCGTCGGGGATGTCCACACCCACCTGCGGGTAGGTACCGGTGGAGTCCTCACCGTCGGGCAGCGTCGCGCCGCACGCTGTGCAGAAGTTCCCTCCCTGGGGGTTTTCGACCCCACAGCGGGGACACTCGACTCCATCGGCCACGTCTGTCAGCCCTCGATGAGCTCGGCGTACGCGGCCGGTGTCAGCAGCGTTGCGGCCGCGGCCGCATCTTCGAGTTGCAACACCACCATCCACCCCTCCCCGTACGGCTCGTTGTTGACGAGCTGGGGTTCGTCCTCGAGCGCCAGGTTGACCTCGATGATCGTACCCGCAAGGGGTGCGTAGATCTCAGAGACGGACTTGGTCGATTCGACCTCGCCCAGCACGTCTCCCGCGGACACCGTTTCGCCGATCTGGTGCAGTTCGACGAACACCACATCGCCGAGCGCCTCCTGGGCGTAGTCGGTGATGCCGAGCTTCGCACGGTCGCCTTCGACCACCACCCATTCGTGGTCCTTGGTGTACAGAAGCTCGGCCGGGATGTTCATTGGCGCGACGGTACCCGAGCGGTCGACGTGCCCGCGCACCCGATGGCTCTCGTCAGCATCAGCGCACCATCTGGTGGAGCCGCCTCGCGTACTCCTGGGTGAGCGAGCGCGCCTCGGCGGCGCTCGAACCCTCGGCCCAGATGTGGGTGAGGGGCTCCTCGGGGTCGGGCAGCACCAGCACCCAGCCCTGGTCGTGGAAGACCTTCACCCCGTCGACCAGTTCCACGTCACGCCCCTGGGTCTGCTCCACGAGGCTGCGCATCACGAGGCCCTTCTCCTCCCACGGGGTCACGACCGTCTCATGCACGATGTGGCAAGCAGGGGAGGCGGCACGGACCTCGCTGAGCGATGAGGTGGCCCTGGTCAACAGGTCGAGCATCTTGAGCAAGCCTGCCGCCGCGTCGAACGCGGGCATGAAGTCCGGCAGGATCACCCCTCCCTCGAGGTTCATGGCGAACACCACACCGGGACCTTCCGCCTCGGCCATCAACGCCGGCGCCGACGTCTTGGCCCAACGCAGGTCGAGACCCTGTTCCTCGAGAACGCGCGAGGCCGCCATCGGGGCGTTCACCGGCAGCACCACGGTGCCGGAGTCGTTCGAAGATCCCAGGAGCGTCAGATAGGCCAGCAGCGCGTCCAGGTCCGACAGCACCTCACCTTCGCCGTCGACCAGCGTGAGCTGGTCACCCGAGGGGTCCACCACCGCTCCGAGATCCGCCCCCGAGGCCCGCACCAGTGCTCCGACCTCCGTAGCGTGGTTCGCACGGTCGAAACCCAACATGCCAGCGGTCGAGACATAGGCGTTCACAGCCAACACCTCGGCACCGAGCTTCGCGAGCACGTTGGGCATCGCCAGGCTCGCGGAGCCGTAGGAGAAGTCGATCACCACCTTGAAGCCACGATCGGCGATCGCCCCGGTGTCGATCGACTGCTCCAGCGCCACCGCATACTGCTCCAACGCACGGGGAACCAGATCGATGTCGCCGATGTCGTCTGGCCGTACACGCCTGAAGTCCTCGCGCGCGAACAACCTCTCGATCTTGCGTTGGCTGGCTTCGGTGATGTCCGCACCCGCACCGTCGAGGAAGCGGATGATCACCGAGTCGGGGTCGCCGTCGGTCAGCCGGGCGGAGATTCCCCCGGCCACGTTGGTGGCCCGGGAGTGGAACCGCGTGATCGGCATGGAGGCGACCTCGAGGTCGAACACGTTGATGCCACCAGCCTGAAGGCCCGAGATGAGTGCACGCTTGAGCATCCGGGCGGCCCTCGAGGAATCCCGCGACACGACCACTCTCGCGTCCTTGGTCAGCGATGTGGCGTAGGCCATCGCGACGCGCGCTGCGAGCTCGGGGGTGGCGTCGACGTTGGCGAGACCGGTCACCCCACCCCTACCGAACAGGCTCCGCGCCCCGCGCGACTCCCATATCAGCGAGGTGTTGACGACGGCACCCGCTTCGATCGTCTTGAAGGGGTACACCTTGACGTCGCTCGATATGAGTGCGTCCTCGCCGACGAACACCTCGTCGCCCAGCACGACGCCCTCTTCGCAGCGCGCACCGCGGCGCAGATCGGCCGAGCGACCGATGACGGTCCCCCGCAGCCGCACCGATTCACCTACATAGGTGTTGTCGTGCACGACGCTGCGTTCGAGCTCGCTCTCGCGGCGCACCCTCACCCCGGTACCGAGGACGGAGTACGCCCCCAGGGTCACACCTGCGTCGACGTTGCAGTTGTCGCCGACCACCGCTGGTCCGACGACGCTCGCGTCGGGGCTGATCTCGGCCCCCTTGCCCACCCAGACCCCGTCGGCCACCTCGATACCGGGAATGTCGGCGGTGACCTTCTCGTCGAGGATGTCCTTGTGGGCCCGCACATATGCGTCGAGGGTGCCGACGTCCTCCCAGTAGCCCTCACCTACCGAGCCGAGGATCCGCTCGCCGTCGGCGAGGACCGCGGGGAACACATCGCCGGAGAAGTCCACCGGCTCATCCGCAGCGATCCAGTCGAAGATCCGTGGTTCCAGCACGTAGATCCCCGAATTGATCGTGTCGGAGAACACCTGGCCCCAGGTGGGCTTTTCGAGGAAACGCTCGATGTTGCCGTCGTCGTCGGTGATGACGATGCCGTATTCGAGCGGGTTGTCGACGCGCACCAGCCCAATGGTCGCGAGCGCCTCGCCATCGCGGTGCGCCTTTACGATCGCCGTGATGTCGATGTCGGTGAGCACATCACCCGAGATCACCAGGAAGGTGTCGTCGAGCTCGTCCTTGGCGTTGCGGACCGACCCGGCGGTGCCCAAAGGGGTGTCCTCGGTGGCGTAGGTCATGTTCACACCGAACTCGGAACCATCACCGAAGTAGGTGCGGATCGTCTCGGCCATGAACGCGACGGTCACGACGATGTCGGTGACCCCGTGGCGCTTCAACAGGCCGATCACGTGTTCCATCATCGGCCTGTTGGCGAGCGGCATCATCGGCTTGGGGGCGTTCGAGGTGAGGGGCCGCAGCCTCGTGCCCTCACCACCCGCCATGATCACCGCTTTCACCGGGCACCTCCGCCCGCCGCGTGAGCAGACTCTGCTGCATCCCTGGCGATGTCGGCGTCGTGTGCCGCGCGACCCTCCGCCAGCGCCTTGGGCCCTTCGCGCAGGTAGCCGAAGAACGCGATGTAGCCGAAGACCAGACCCGGCACCCCCAGCACCCATGCCGCGACGAGCACCGCGTCGGTCAGCCCGCCCGAAAGCGACGGGTCGCTCGACACCAGGAACAACGGGAAGGCCGCCATCTGGCAAAAGGTGCCGGTCTTGCCGACAAAGCTCACGTCCATCCGTCGGGCACCCATGAGCGTGATCGCCGCAACGTAGACCGACATCACCACCTCTCGGAGGATCACGAGCAGCCCGAACACCAGGAACAGCCTCGTGGAGGTGTTCGAACCTCCCGGCGGGTCGATCGACACCGCCCAGATGATCGAGCCGACCCCGACGATCATCAGGAGGCGGTCCACGGTGGGGTCGAACATCTTGCCGAAGTTCGACACCTGACCGAACCGCCGGGCCACGAATCCGTCCACCCAGTCGGTGGCACCCAGCACGGCCAGAAGCAGCGCCGCCTGCCAACGCAGGTCCCGGCCGAACAACAGCCACAGGAACACGGGTATGCAGGCGAGGCGGATGAGGGTGATCAGGTTCGGCAGGGTCGCCAGTCGGTCCTCACCCTCGGGGATCGCCTCTCCCGCCAACCCCCGACGCTCAGCGATATGTGGTTCCTCCGGCTGCGCACCGACGGCGCCGGGTTCCGGTTCGGGTCTCTGTGCCACGTCACACACTCTAGGTACCCTCACCACCGCCGCGGTGGGGCTGCCTATGGTGAGGCACATGAACCCACCCGAACCCACCGACGACCCAACCCCCGAGGAGCCCTCGGTGTTCACCAGGATCATCCGGGGAGAGTTCCCCGGCCGGTTCGTCTGGCGTGACGACACCGTCGTCGCGTTCTTGACCATCGCCCCCATCCAGCCGGGCCACACCCTGGTGGTGCCCATCGAGCAGGTCGACCACTGGTTGGATGTCGAGCCTGCGCTGTGGGCTCACATGGCCGAGGTGCAACAGGCGATCGGTCGGGCGCAGATGACTGCGTTCAGGCGCACACGGATCGCGACGATCGTTGCCGGGCTCGAGGTCCCCCACTGCCACGTGCACCTCGTGCCGATCGACTCGGAGAGCGACATCAGCTTCGCGAAGGCCGATCCGTCGGTTCCCGATGCTGAACAGGACGCCAGCGCTGCATCGATCCGTGCGGCGCTGCGCGACGCCGGTCATGGCCCCTACGTGCCAGGCGAACCCCCGGCCGGTGCGCCGTCATGAGCAGCCGCGAAGCGCTCAAGCGCCTACGACGCCACCGCGTACCCGCGTGGTGGAGCGACGCGAAGCTCGGGATCTTCATCCACTGGACCCCCGCTTCGGTACCCGGGTGGGCTCCGGTGGACTCCCACATCGGCGAGCTCCTGGTCGCCGGGCGCCCCGATGCGCTGGCGCACAACCCCTACACCGAATGGTACGAGAACTCGCTGCGCTTCCCCGACTCCCCGGTCAGCCGCCACCACCGTGAGACCTACGGCAACAAGCCCTACGAGGAGTTCGCGGCTGAGTACCAGGAAGGTCTCGCCTCGTGGGATCCCGACGAATGGGCGAGGACGTTCGCATCGACCGGCGCGCGCTACGTCGTGCTCGTCTCCAAGCACCACGACGGCTGGTGCCTGTGGCCTTCGTCGGTAGCGAACCCCAACAGGTCGGGTTGGCACAGCGAGCGTGACATCGTCGGCGAGCTCCGAGAGGCGGTGCTGGGCGTCGGTATGCGCTTCGGGCTCTACTACTCCGGTGGCCTCGACTGGACCTTCGAGCCACGCCCGATCGGCAACCTCGGCGACATGCTCGCCGCGGTGCCCCGCGGGAACTACCCCGCATACGCCGACGCACAGCTCCGCGAGCTCATCGACCGCTACCGGCCATCTGTGCTCTGGAACGACATCGCCTGGCCGACTCCCGGTGGTCAGCTCTGGCCGACCCTCGAGTACTACTACCGCAAGGTTCCCGACGGTGTGATCAACGACCGTTGGATGCCATGGTCACCGATCATCGGCGCGACCCAATGGGAACCTGCACGCAGAGCTGCGAACTCACTCAACGCGAGGACGACTCGTTCAGGAGGCGGGCTGATACCACCCAAGCCTCCACACTTCGACGTTCGCACACCCGAGTACGTCGTGTTCGACGACGTGCAACGCCACCCGTGGGAATGCGTGCGCGGGATGGACCAGTCCTTCGGCTACAACCGCAACTCGGGCCCCGAGCACTTCCTCGACCCCGATGACCTCCTCGACACCGCGGCCGACATCGTGGCGAAGGGGGGCAACCTTCTGCTCAACGTGGGCCCGCGCGGCGAGGACGCGACGATCCCGCCCGAGCAGCTCGCATTGTTGGGGGCTCTCGGCGACTGGAGCGCCGGCGAAGGTACCTCTATCTTCGGGTCACGACCCTGGGTCCGCCCCGCCGGGCACTCCGCCGAGGGTCACGACCTGCGCTACTGGGCCAAGGACCGCTCCGTGTTCGCCTCGTTGCAGTCAGGTGACGCCGATGGCGGTACCGGCGGTCCAGGCGGTTCACCCGATGCGAGCAGAACGGGCGACCCGAGCGCTACGGACCCGAGCGGTACGGGCGACCCGAGAGCTGCTACGGAGAACTCCGTGGTCACCCTCGCGGATCTCCGCGCCACGCCGACGACCTCGGCTCGAAGCACCGCCGGAGTCGAACTGGCCCACGAGCAGGCCCCGACCGGCCTGCGGGTACATCTGGACAACCCGGCGAACGATCCCGACGCCACACACCGGGCGATCGAACTCCGGGACGTCGAGGCCACCTGACCCCCATATCCTCCCCCTCCCCCGTTCTGTGGTGCGAAACGAGCCCGTGGGGCCAACCACGCACCACAGAACGGGTTCGTGGCACCACAGAGCCGGCGATCAGGTATCGGACGGCGGCGACGGCGTTCAGGCGCCGAGTTCGGGCTGGATCTCGAGCTCGACGGGCTCGGTGAGGTGGGCACCCTTGTTGCGGACGTTGTTGACCTCGTGCGACACGGGATGGAACGTGATCAGCTCTTTGGGCGCGGGCACAAGCAGCGATCCGATCCGATCCAGATCGGTAGCCGGATCGAGCCACTCCTGCCATACCGATGCCGGCAGTATCACCGGCATCCGGTGGTGCAGCTCCGCCATCTTCTCGTTGGGCGAGCCCGTGATGATCGTCGAGGAGCGAACGGTCACCTCGGAATCGAGCGCTCGATCACCCGCGGCACTCGGCAGGGTTCCCCGCCACTGCTCCCACAACCCGGCGAACGCGTAGGGCTCGCCGTCGGGGCGGTGGATGAACCAGGGTTGCTTTCGACTCGCCCCCTCTGGCTTGTTCCACTCGTAGAAGCCATCCACGGGCATGATGCAGCGGCGCTTGCGGTAGGCGGACCGGAACGCAGGCTTCTCCGCCACGGTCTCGGCCCGCGCGTTTATGAGCTTGTTGCCGATCTTGAGGTCCTTGGCCCAGCGCGGCACCAACCCCCAATGGAAGGTGTCGAGGCTCCGCGTGGAGCCGTCGAGGTAGACCACGAACACGTCGGTGCTGGGCGCGGTGTTGTAGTTCGGTTGGTGCTCGAGCGCCTGTTCGCTCACTTGGTCGACATCGAAGTACTTCGCTATGTCCTCGGCCTTTGACGACGAGGTGAAGCGGCCGCACATCGGACCAACCGTACGCGCCGGGAGCGGCGCCGGGTGCTGTCGAGGTCATCGTCGGCCGACATCTGCACCGGTACGATCGTGTCGCCCATGGGATCCTCCGCTGCCGTACCGATCGTGTCGGTGATCACCCCGACGTTCAACGAATCGGAGAACCTCCCCGAACTGGTCCGACGCATCCACGCTTCACTCGCCGAGGTGCCCCACGAGATCGTCGTGGCCGACGACAACTCTCCGGACCGCACGTGGGAGGTCGCCGAGAAGCTCGCCGAGCAGGACCCTTCGATCGTGGTGCTGCGCCGCTTCCACGATCACGGCCTTTCCGCAGCGGTGCTGGATGGGATGTCGGCGGCCCGGGCACCGTACCTGGCGGTGATCGACGCCGATCTTCAACACGACCCCGCTGCACTCCCGAAGATGCTCCGAGTGCTCCGGGCGGGAGAGACCGATGTGGCCGTGGGAAGCAGGGAAGCCGACGACGGAGGCTACGGCGAGTGGAGTGCACAACGTCGGATCGTGTCGTGGGTGGCATCGTTCATCGCGAGGATCTTCCTGCGGGTCCCGACCGGTGACCCGATGAGCGGGTTCTTCATGCTCACCAGGGGCGCCTACGAGGAGACCGCCCCGCAGATCAACCCGCTCGGGTTCAAGATCCTGCTCGAGTTCATCGGTCGCAACCGTTCCCTTCGTGTCACCGACATCGGTTACACGTTCGCCAACCGGATCCACGGCGAGACCAAGCTCAAACCGAGCGTCATCCGTTCCTACCTGCTCGCGGTTGCCGAACTACGTCTCGGTCACCAGGTCGATCCGGTGTTCTTCCTCTACGTGCTGGTCGGCATCCTCGGGCTGATCGTCAACTCGGCGCTGTTCGTGCTGTTCGAGGCGCTCGGCTTCCCTCAGGTGAACACCGGGCTCAACGAGGCGCTGGATCCCGTGTACTCGTCATTCGTGGTGAGCGTGGCGCTCACGACGCTGCTGTTGTTCGTGGTCAACAACGAGTTCACCTTCTGGGAGCAGCGCTACCGTGGCTGGAAGACCCTCAGCGCTTTCGCTCTCTACGCGGTGATGACCGCTGTGGGAACCCTGGTGCACGTGGCGGTGTTCTCGTGGTTGCAGGACACGGGGTTTCTCTTCGAGATCATCGGTGACGACGCTGCGCGGGTGGTCCACAACCTCATCGGAGCGACCGTCGCCCTGGTGGTCAACTGGTACCTGAACACCACCTTCGTGTGGCGTCGACGGCTCACCTGAGCCCAGCAGGATCTCAGCTCCCGCTGAGGGCGGACGCCATGTCCCGGATGCGGACCTCGGCGCGGTCCAGAACGGGCTTGGCCTCCTCCAACACACCGCGAACGTCACTCAGGTCCACCAGCACGGCGTTGGTGTCGCGGAGGTCGATGGTCAACTCGTCCCACTCGAGCTCCTCGCTGACCACTCGATCGAGTTCCCCCAGCGCATCTTCGAGTCGGGCCATCGCCACCAGGGTGTCGATGGGGCCGATCGCGGCGGCCAACTCGGCGGTGCGCTCTCTGACCGGTTCCAGGTTCATGCATCGATGATCCGCCTGATATGAACACCGGACAATGGGCAGGCCCTCCCGACCGCGACAGGTCCGATGGGCCTAGCGGCAGGTTCTACGTGGGAACACCCGAGGCAGCCCGGGCAACCGAGCCTGGAACCACCTGAGCTACCACTCGAATCGGGCGCGAACGACATGTCGGCTCAAGGTTTCCCAGTTCCCACCGATGTACCACACGATGACTCGCACGGTTTCCGCTGGTGTGGTGCGCCACGCGATGGCGTTGGTGTTGTTCTGCGCGGCAGCGCTAATCGTCTTGCAGCTCCGTATCGGCGCGGTGCTGGTCACCCTCTCGCCCGACCACGGGATCCACTCAGGGGACTTCCTCGGTGTGCTGGCCGCCAGCGTGGCTGCGTGGCTGCTCGCAGGGGCACCCGGGTTGGCTCCAAGCCCCGCACGCGGTTGATCACTCGAAGCTACGCGTCGCGAATCACGCGCTCCTTCTGACCCGGTGCTGAGCTTCGTCGGGATCGGAGCATCGGGTGAGACCCCGCGATCGGTGGCGCTCCTGGCCAATAGACCGAGGGCTCTACGCCGTGGCGAGCGGTTCGATCTCGTCGAGGGTGCTGGAAAGGCGGTCGCGCTCGACTTCGAGTTCGTAGCGGCTCTGAAGATTCAGCCAGAATCGCTCGCTTGTGCCGAAGTAGCGGGCGAGGCGAAGGGCGGTGTCTGCGCTGATGCCGCGCTTTCCGTGCACGATCTCGTTGATCCGCCGCGGCGGCACGCCGATCGCGACAGCGACGCGGTGCTGGGTGATCCCGAGAGGTTCGATGTACTCGAGCATCAGAACCTCGCCAGGGTGGATTGGCTCCATCGTTGGTGTACTCATGTCATCGCCTCTCAGTGGTAGTCCACGATCTCGACCTCTTCGGGCCCAGCGGTTGTCCAGCGGAAGCAGATTCGCCACTGGTCGTTGATGCGGATGCTGTAGGTGCTCGCTCGGTTGCCCTTGACCTTCTCCAGTCTGTTGCCAGGCGGTACCCGGAGATCGCCGATCTGCTCGGCGGAGTCGAGGATCAGCAGTTTGCGCAGGGCTGCTCGTTGGGTCGGTTGGTTCAGCCGTTTCGATCGTTGGCGTTGCCACACCCGTTGGGTGTCCTTGTCTCGGAACGACTGAAGCACCGGAAGGAGCATAACGCTTAGCGTTATGAACGACAAGAGTTATACCGGTCGACGAAGTCCTGCGGGTACGCGACCCCGAGGTGGGCGATATCCGGCACGCACCGCGCCGACAGATCCAGGATTTCGGGTGGCTCTGTGGGTAGAACTGGTGGCCATGCCAGGGGTTCCTCGCCGACGACCGTCCCCGCTCGCGCGAGCAGAGGTTCCTCCCAGCCGCGGCTGCTCGTCGTCCGGAGTGACGACCAGTGCTGTGAGCCAACGGTCGACCGCCTCGGGCGTGAGGTCCCGCAGGTGCACCGCCCCGATCAGCGGACCGAGTACCTCGCTCGAAAAGCGGCGAAGCCCCTGCAGTAGCAGGGGCTTCGTACCGTCGGGCTGGGGAGATTCGAACTCCCGACCTCTTGACCCCCAGTTATTGAATCCACGTCCAGAGGTGTCCACCCTTGTCGCCACTCCCCTAGTGTTCCTTGGGGTTCCGTCTACCGCAGTCAAGAGGTGACTAGGCTTGTCTCCGAAAAGGTGTCCACCTAGTTGTCCACCTCGGGACCTCTTGACCACCGCCTAGAAGGTCGAGCCGTAGGTGGACACCTGGGTGGACAACTCGACCGGGAGGGACCGATGGCACGAGGCAGCAAGGGCGAGACGAGCATCACCTACAACGAGGCTCGGGACCGCTACGAGGTGAAGGTGACGATAGGCCGCACTCCCGACGGCAAGCTCAAGCGCCGCACCCTCACCGGCAAGACACGCCGAGCTGTGCAGAAGAAGCGCAAGGCCCTTGAGCAAGCCGCCGAGGAGCAACGCTCGACCGCACCCGAGCGCCGCACGGTCGGCCAGTACCTCACCGAATGGCTCGAGGAGGTGCTGCCTGACACAGTGGCACCGAGCACGCTCGCCAGCTACTCCGATGTGGTGCGCCTCTACATCAATCCGTCCGTCGGGTGCATCGCTCTGGTGGAGCTCACACCGAGGGACGTCACCGGGATGCTCCGGGCGCTACAAAGGGCCGGCAAGTCACCGAACACACAGCGCCTGGCCCGCTCGGTGCTCCGAAGGGCACTGCGCCGCGCCGAGGCCGAGGGCATCGTGGTTCGCAACGCCGCAGCAATCGCGGACGGCCCAAAGGTCGGCACCCGCGAGGGCCGCACCCTGACCGTGGAGCAAGCCCGCAAGCTGCTCGTCAAGGCCGACACCGAACCGCTCGGCGCAGCATGGGCGCTAGCTGTGACGGTCGGACTCCGCCGCGGTGAGGTGCTCGGACTCGCTTGGGATGACCTGAAGCTCGACGGCGACCTCCCAACCGTGACCGTTCGCAGGGCGCTCAAGCGCATTCCCCACGAGGGACTAGAGCTCTCCGAGGTCAAGACTCAGGGCTCCCGGCGCACGCTCCGCCTCCCGGCTCCGACGGTCGCACGCCTCAAGCGTCACCGGGAGGCCCAGGAGCTCGAGGCGCTGGTGCTAGGTAAGGCATGGCCGGGGGGTGTGCTCGGTGCCGACCTTGTGTTCCGCACGCCCTTGGGCACTCCGGTGGACCCTGACAACTTCCGCAGGTTGACCTACGAGCTCACAGAGGACGCCATCGGTGAGCGGTGGTCGCCGCACGAGTTGCGGCACTCCGCTGCCTCGCTCATGCTCGCCCAGGGTGTGCCGCTCAAGGTGATTTCCGAGGTGCTCGGGCACTCGAGCATACGCATCACCTCGGATGTGTACGCCCACCTCCTCGACGACGCGACGAGCGTCGCGGCCGACGCGATGGGCGACCTGTTCAGGGACTGAGCGGCTCGCCGGTGAGGTGCTCCCAGACCCTCTCCACGGCCTGCTGTGCGCTGCGCCGTTGATAGGGGTGGCCGGGGTGGCGTTCGTTCCACTTCCGAGCAAGCTCAGCGAAAGACGGCCGGCCAAGCGCCAGCCACTCTGAGGTCAGGCGCATCGCATCAGGGCTCCGCCGCCGCCGATGTGCCTTAACCTTCGCGCGCTCTTGTTCGTACACCTTCGCCACCACGGCCGTCGGCGTCTCAGGATCAATGCTCAACTCGACGCGCGGTAGGTCGATCGTTCCCCCGATCCCGGCGTCTACCCACTTCGGAATCGGGATGCGGTCAGTGAGCACGAACATCGTGGCTGCGTCGAGAGGCCAGTCATAGTCAACGCTCAACACCTCTGAAAGCACCGCCAGCTCGCCCAGCTCGGAGCGTGCGCTTACCCGGACCGCTCTGAACCTGTCGCGATCCTGATAGGCCAGCCGCAACGGCATCTCGACTTCCTCGGGCTCTCGTTTTCGAATCCACGCCGCCGCATCGCTGGTCGTCAATAGTCGCCGACCCACGGAAGCTGACCGAAATGAGCGCACATCTTCACGCTCCCGCGCGGCGCTGTGCCGGATATGCGCAATCGCCCGGACACGCTCCCCCTCAGCATCGTCCATGAGTGGCGCGCTCGCCCTCACGCGGTCGCGTAGGTCACTCGAGCGGGCCTGACGGATGACGTTTGCGCACTCCAAGACCGCAACATCGCGGTCGTAGTAGTCGCCGGACTCGAGGTTCGCGAACTCCTCCGAGCGTTGCAGGTGCGCGCGCTCGGCGCGTGACAGGAACCCGACCTCCCCGCACTCTTCGAGCTCCAACTCCACTTCCTTATAGCGGCTCACTTAGCCAAGGCTATCTGATCCGCTCGGCATGTGAGGATGTCTAGGCAGACATCAACTCGACCGAGGAGGTCACCCGTGGACC